>NZ_JAFMPZ010000050.1 GCF_017353455.1 Streptomyces laculatispora | reverse complement strand
CCCGCAGACCCCGGGCGAGGTCGTCCCGCGCCTCCAGCACCAGCCGCCGCAGCGCCGGCGCCGCGTCCGCGTGCGCCGCCAGCCACGCGTCCGCCGCCGCCAGCGTCGAGGCATCGCTCTGGAGGGCCGGGAACAGGCCCTTCACCACGGTCATCCCGATCTGGATCGACCGCTCGGCCCACACCCGCTCGATCGCCTCGAAGTACTTGTCCGTGTACGGCGCGAGCAACTCCCGCTGTGACGACTGCTCGAAGCCCGTGATCGTCGCCTCCACCAGTGCGTTGGACAGCGCGTCCGACTCCACGACGCCCGCCCACGCCTGCGCCTTGACCGCCGCCGAGGGCCGCGAGGCCAGGCACCGCACCTGGTGCCGCTTCCCGGAAGCCGTGTCGTCGCGGGCCAGTTCGGCGTCGATCGCCGACTCGTCGGCCACCCCGTGCGCGGCCAGCGGGGACAGGAACGTCCACCGGAGCTCCTGGTCGACGTCGAGCCCGTCGATCCGAGCCGTTGTGTCGAGCAGCCCGGACAGCAGCTGGAAGTCCGTGTCCGACGCGGCGACCGCCGCGAAGAACCGGGCCCACGCCAGCTGGTGCTCACTGCCCGGCGCCGCGAGCCGCAGCTCGCGCAGCGCGCCCTCGGCCAGCGCCCGGCCGCCCTCCTCGCGCCATGCGGGCGCCGCGTAGTGCACCAGCGCGGTCCGGGTCCAGGCGTGCAGCATCTGCAGGACGCCGATGTCCGTCTCCCGGCCGGAGAAGTCCAGGACCAGCGAGACGAAGTCGCGGGTCGGCATCAGGCCGTCCCGGGTCAGGTTCCACAGCGCGGACCAGCACAGCGCCCGCGCGAGCGGGTCCGTGATGTCACCGAGGTGCGAGCGGAGCGTGGCCAGCGACACCTCGTCGAAGCGGACCTTGCAGTACGTCAGGTCGTCGTCGTTGACGAGGATCAGCTCGGGCCGTTCGGCCCCGGCCAGCTCCCCGATCACCGTGCGCGGCCCCGCCACGTCCACCTCGGCCCGTGCGTAACGCACCAGGTCGCCGCCGGAGTCGCGCCGGTACAGACCGACCGCGACGCGGTGCGGGCGCAGCTCCGGGTAGGACCGGTCCGCCTCCTGGAGGACGGCCAGTTCGGTGATCCGGTCCGCGGCGTCGTACGTCACCAGCGGGGTCAGCGCGTTGACGCCCGCGGTCTGCAGCCAGGAGCGTGACCAGCCGGTCATGTCCCGCCCGGACGTCTCGGCCAGCACCGACAGCAGGTCGCCCAGCTGGGTGTTGCCGTACGCGTGCTTCTTGAAGTAGCGGCGGGCGCCCTCCATGAACGCGTCCCGGCCCACATAGGCCACCAGCTGCTTGAGCACCGAGGCGCCCTTGGCGTAGGTGATGCCGTCGAAGTTGAGCTTGGCGTCCTCCAGGTCACGGATGTCGGCCGTGACCGGGTGTGTGGACGGCAGCTGGTCGGCGCGGTAGGCCCAGGACTTGCGGTTGTTGGCGAAGGTGATCCAGCCGTCCTCGAACCGGGTCGACTCCACCATGGCGAAGACGCCCATGAAGTCGGCGAACGACTCCTTGAGCCACAGGTCGTCCCACCACTGCATGGTGACGAGGTCGCCGAACCACATGTGCGCCATCTCGTGCAGGATGACGTTGGCCCGGCTCTCGTACGCCGCCTGCGTCACCTTCCCGCGGAAGATGTACTCCTCGCGGAACGTGACGCAGCCCGGGTTCTCCATCGCGCCGAGGTTGTACTCGGGCACGAACGCCTGGTCGTACTTCCCGAACGGGTACGGGTAGTCGAAGTTGTCGTGGAAGAAGTCCAGGCCCTGCTTGGTGATCAGGAAGACGTCGTCGGCGTCGAAGTGCCGGGCGAGCCCCTTGCGGCACAGCGCGCCGAGCGGGATCTCCAGCTTCGTGCCGTCGTCGAAGGTGCGGGTGTAGGAGTCGGTCACGTAGTGGTACGGGCCGGCCACGACCGCCGTGATGTACGTGGAGATCGGCTTCGTCCCGGCGAACCGCCAGACCCCGCCCTCCCGGGACTCCTCGGCGCCGTTGCTCCAGACCGTCCACGCCTCGGGCGCCGTCACCCGGAAACGGAACGGGGCCTTCAGGTCGGGCTGCTCGAAGTTGGCGAAGACGCGCCGCGAGTCCGCCGGCTCGTACTGCGTGTAGAGGTAGACCTCGCCGTCCTCCGGGTCGACGAAGCGGTGCATCCCCTCGCCGGTCCGGCTGTACGCGCACTGCGCGTCCACCACCAGGACGTGTTCGCCCTCCGGCAGATCCGCCAGTGCCACCCGGGTCCCGTCGAAGACGGCCGCCGGGTCCAGCGCCGTGCCGTTCAGCGTCACCGCGTTCACGGCCGGAGCGATCAGATCGGCGAAGGTCGACGCACCGGCGCGCGCCGTGCGGAACCGGATCGTGGTCACCGAGCGGAACGTCCGCGGACCGGAGTCCGGCCCGCCGTCCCCGCCGGGCTCACCGATGGCGGACCGGACGTCGAGCTCGACGTCGTATCCGTCGACGGTCAGCAGCTCGGCCCGCTCGCGGGCCTCGTCGCGGGACAGGTTTTCACCGGGCACGAGCACACTCCTTTGTGTCACGTTCGAATAGTTTGATACTCCCATGCCACCTCCCGGCCCGGCATGCGGGAATGGCCGGAGCGTCCTGCGGTGTTCTCGCGCACAGATGGAGATCGGTCCGCTTGAGGAGAGACATGTCTGACAACAGCACGGCCACCCGCAAGATCCCCGCCGATTTCTGGTTCGACCCGCTCTGTCCCTGGGCCTGGATGACCTCCCGCTGGATGCTGGAGGTGGAGAAGGTCCGCGACGTCGAGGTCCGCTGGCACGTGATGAGCCTGGCCGTTCTCAACGAGGACAAGCTCGACGAGCTGCCGGAGGAGTACCGCGACCTCCTGGAGAACAAGGCCTGGGGCCCGGTACGCGTCGTCGTCGCCGCCCAGCAGAAGCACGGCGACGACATCGTCGGACCCCTCTACACCGCGCTCGGCACCCGCTTCCACAACCAGGGCGAGGGTCCCACCCGCGAGGCGATCGTGGGCGCGCTCCAGGACGTCGGCCTGCCGGCCGAGCTGGCGGACTTCGCGGACTCGGACGTGTACGACGCCGAGCTGCGCGCCTCCCACAAGGAGGGCATCGACAAGGTCGGCCAGGACGTCGGCACCCCGGTCATCGCCGTGCCGGGCGCGAACGGCGAGCAGATCGCCTTCTTCGGCCCGGTCGTCACCCCCGCGCCGAAGGGCGAGGAGGCGGCGAAGCTGTGGGACGGCACGCTGCTGGTCGCGTCGATCCCCGGCTTCTACGAGATCAAGCGGACCCGGACGGCGGGGCCCGACTTCACGTGACCACCAGGGTGCGGGCACCGTGGGTCACGGAGCCCGCACCCGGCGCAGCCCCAGTGAACGGAGAACCGCATGAGAGTACGTCCCGGACTCCCGTCCGAAGCCGCGGAACTGACCGGGCTCGCCCTGCGCTCGAAGGGTCACTGGGGCTACGACGAGGCGTTCCTCGCCGCGTGCCGTGACGAACTCACCATGGCCCCCGCCGACATCGACCGCCGCCGGACCGCGGTCGCCGAGGAGGACGGCCGGGTCCTCGGCTTCACCACGCTGGAGGGAGCGCCGCCCGCCGGCGTGCTCGGCATGATGTTCGCCGAGCCGGACGCGCTGGGGCGCGGGGTGGGCCGGCTGCTCTTCGGGCACGTCGTCGCCGAGGCCCGCAGGCTCGGCTTCGCGCGCTTCACGATCGACGCCGATCCGAACGCCGAGGGGTTCTATCGCGCCATGGGAGCCGTCCGCATCGGGGCGACGCCGTCCGGATCGGTCCCGGGCCGCGAGCTGCCGTTGCTGGAGTTCACACTCACGCCACGCTGAACCCTTGCCGCGGGCTCGCACTCTCGTTCATGATCGGCGGCATGTCAGCCGACGTCCCCGCGGACATGACACCGGACCCGGAGCCGGACCCCCGCCTGCCGCGCCAGGTCCGGATCGGACACGGGCCCGGCTCGCCGCGCACCGGCACGTTCGCCGTCCTGCCGGGGCCGGCCCCGCGCCACCACCTCGCCGGCGTCCCGGCCGTCGCCAGCCCGTGGCCGCCGCACCGGTCCCGAGTCCTGCTCCAGGAAGAGCCCGCCCATGCCGACTGACCCCGAGATCGCCGCGGCCGCCGCCGAACGGGGCGTCCTGTGCCATGTGGACGCCTGCATCGGCGGCTGGCTGCTGCCCCATCTGCGGCGCGCGGGACAGGAGATACCGCCGTTCGACCTCTCCGTCCCCGGCGTCACCTCGCTCTCCGTGGACCTGCACAAGTACGGCTACGCGGACAAGGGCGCCTCCGTGGTGCTCTACCGGGACGCCGGGCTCCGCCGCCACCAGTACTTCGCCCACGCGGGCTGGCCCGGCTACCCGGTCGTCAACCCGACCGTCCAGGGCACCAAGCCGGCAGGGCTGCTGGCGCAGGCGTGGGCGGTGCTGCGGTACGTCGGCGAGGACGGCTACACCGCACTGGCCGCCCGGGTGGCCGAGGCCTCCGGCCGGCTGCTCGCGGGGCTGCGCGCGACGGCGGGCGTACGGGTGCTCGGCGATCCCTCGGCCGGACTCGTCGCCTTCACCGTCGTGGACGGCCCGGACGGCGAGCCCGGACTGAGCCTGCTGCTGCACCTCGCGGACGAGATGCGCGAGCGCGGCTGGTACCTCCAGCCGCAGCTCTCCTTCGACGGGCTGCCGCCCAATCTCCACCTCACGCTCACCCCGGCCACGGTCGGCCAGGTGGACGCCCTGCTCACCGACCTCGATACGGCGCTGCACGCGGCCCGCGCCCTGCCCCCGGTCGTGGTGGACCCCGCCCTCGCCGAGCTGGCCGCGGGGCTCGACCCGTCGAAGCTCGGCCCGGACGAGATCGAGGCGGTCCTGGCCTTCGCGGGCCTCACCGGCGACGGCGGCCTGCCGGCCCGGATGGCCCCGGTCCTGATCCTGCTGGACGCCCTGCCCGGGCCGCTGAAGGAACGGCTGCTCGCGGAGTTCGTGGGGTCGGTCTTCCGGATCTGACGGCCGGTTCGGCGACCGGGCCGAGCCGGTCGGCCGGAAGCTCCGGCACGGTCTCCTCCCGCACTTCGCGCACCGCCGCCGGCACATCGCCCTCACCGGCCCCGACCCCGCCGCCGGCCGTGAACCACCAGCGTGCCCCCACAGCAACAGCAGCCCTTCCGGCCCTGCTCTCCCGTACGGCTCAGGAGTAGAAGTTCCGCTGCCACCGGTGCTTGGCCAGCACGCCGAGCTGGTCCGCGGTGAGCGGACGCCCGTCGCTGAGCGCGGTGTTGCGCTCCACGTTGCGCACACTGCGCATACCGGGGATGACGGTGGAGACCGCGGGCGAACTCAGCACGAACCGCAGCGCGTACTCCGCGACCGCGTCCTGCTCGATGCCCAGGTCCGCGACGATCGCCGCCACCCGCCGTTCGACCTGGGCCGGTCGGTCGTCGCGGAAGTAGCGGTTGCGCCAGTCGCCCTCGGGGAACGTCGTGCCGGCGGTGATCCGGCCGGTCAGCCCGCCCTCGTCCAGGGCCACCCGGACGATGACCCCGACACCGTGCTCCTCGCAGGCCGGCAGCAGTTCGTCGGCCGGTGCCTGGTCGAACACGTTGTAGATGACCTGGACGCTGTCCACCGCACCGCTGCGGACCAGCGCGAGCGCGCTCTCGGGCCGGTGGTCGTTGACGGAGACCCCGAACAGGCGGATCTTCCCCTCCCGCTTCAGCTCGGCGACCGTCTCCAGCCAGTCCCCGCGCCCCACCCACTCGTCGTGCCAGACGTGGAACTGGAGCACGTCGAAGTGGTCCAGGCCGGATGCGCGCAGACTGGTCTCCAGGCTCGTACGGATGTACTCGCCCGGGAACGCCTGCGCCGGGTCCGTGCCGTCCGCCGGGGGCCACACCCCGTTCTTCGGCGGCACCTTGGTCGCGACCAGTACGTCGTCCCCGGCCCGCTCCCGCACGACCTGTCCGACGATGCGCTCGCTCTCGCCGTAGCCGCGCGCCGTGTCGATGAAGTTCACGCCGAGGTCGACGGCCCGGTGGAGGGCGCGTACGGATTCGTCCTCCGTCGCGCCCACCCAGCTGGACTCGCCGATGCCCCACGCGCCGTAGCCGATCTCGGACACCGGCAGTCCGCTGCGTCCCAGCTCGCGGTAGCGCACAATCATCCTCCACGTCATGGTTCCCGTGCCGGCCGGAGCCAGGGCTCCGTACCGGCAAATGACGTTGACGATAGGTGACTTGTGCGTTGAGGTCAGGCGATTTTCGGTGCGTCGGCCCACGGTACGGGCGCGGCGCGCGGCCCGGGGCCGGTGCGCCTACGGGCTGACCAGGCCGTGGACCGTGACCGGGTCGCCGACGCTCACCACGCCCTCGCAGACCACCGCGTTCTTCACGCCGAAGCTGACCCGGTTGCCGTACTCCGCCTCGCGCCGGTACGTCGCCAGGGTCCGGACCGGTTCCGGGCCCCTGCGGCGGCCGGTGCTCTGGTCGACGAGCGGGACGCTGCACCGCATCGCCCGTACCGAGTGGGCGAGTTCGACGGAGCCCAGGGTCATCCGGCGCACCCGGTCCTCGAAGTGCGGTTCATCCTTGCCGGTCAGGACGATGTTGGGCCGGAAGCGGTCCATCGGGACGGCGTCGGCGTCGCCCCGTGCGGCGATCCGGGCGTTCAGGTCGTCCAGGGAGGCCGTCGAGGTGACCAGCACCGCGTGCGCGTCGGCGAAGTTGACCTTGCCGGGGGTGTCGCCCCAGCCGTCCCGGTCGAAGCCGGGGGCCGCCCGCACCAGGCGGGACTTGGCTCCCAGCACGTCGGAGAACCACTCCGCGGCCGTGCCCCCCTGGTCGACGGCCGCGCCGAGGGGGCGGTCGAACATGCTGACGTCGCGGCGCGGGCCGTCCCGGTCGACGTCCAGACGCAGGGGTTCGACGCCCTCGGCGCTGAGCGTCAGCACCGCCCCGGACCGCAGGATCCCGACCCTGATCGCGGCCATCGCGGGGTGCGTGCGCTGGCTGCGGAAGGCGCCGTTCGCGGCGTCCACCACCATGAAGGTCCGGTCGTGCTCAAGGCCGGTACCGATGACCTGCGCGGAGCCGGCAGCGGTTCCCGCGCAGCCCTTGACCGGGTAGTACACCAGCTCTCGCACGGTGATCGTCATGATGTCCTCTCCGGAAAACACGCTGGGGCCCCATCATCCCATTCACCTCGCATGAGGTAAGTTCCCTTTAGGAACTTAGGTGGGTCGAGAGGGGAACATGCCATGACGCAGGCGCGGTGGGCCGAGGTCGACGACTACTTCAACGCTCTGCTGGTGGGCTCGGACGAGGCGCTGGAAGCGGCGGTGGAGGCCAGTGACAGGGCCGGGCTGCCGGCGATCCAGGTCGCCGCCAACCAGGGGAAGCTGCTGAACCTGCTGGCCCGGCTCCAGGGGGCGCGCACCGTTCTGGAGATCGGCACCCTGGGCGGATACAGCACCATCTGGCTGGCCCGCGCGCTGCCCGAGGGCGGCAGGGTCGTCACGCTCGAAGCCGATCCGGAGTGCGCCGAGGTGGCGCGCCGGAACATCGAGCGCGCCGGCCTGGCGGATGTCGTGGAGATCCGGGTCGGCCTGGCCCTCGACACGCTGCCGGAGCTCGCGGAGCAGGGGTACGGGCCGTTCGACGTCGTGTTCATCGATGCCGACAAGCCGAGCAACCCCGACTACCTGGCCTGGTCGCTGAAGCTGACCCGGCCCGGGAGCCTGATCGTCGCCGACAACGTCGTGCGCGACGGAGAGGTGGTCGACGCCGGGAGCGAGGACCCGAAGGTTCAGGGAGTGCGCCGGTTCACCGAACTCGTCGCGGCCGAGCCGACCTTGACCGCGACCGCACTGCAGACCGTCGGCAGCAAGGGGTACGACGGGCTGCTGATGGCCCTCGTCACCGGCTAGGTCCCGGAGCCGGGTTGATACGATCACGCGTTCCCGGCTATCACCTTGTGGAGAGACCATTGCAGCGCCCCCTTGCCCCGCTTGTTGTCGCCGCGGCACTGCTATGCGCTGGATGCTCCGGGGAATCGGGATCGGGATCGGCGCGAGAGGCGGAGAGGCCTGGGAAAGCCTCCCAGTCCCACTCGGCGGCGGACCACGGGGCAGCGGTACGGGCCGCGGTGGCCGCGACGAAAAGGAGCAGCGCCCGGATCGATGAGCAGATCGAGATAGGGGACGGCACCACCAACTACGTCGTCTCGATCAAGGGTGACTTCGACTGGGCGGGCGCCAGGGGGCGCCTCGGGGTTGCCCTCCACAATGCGGCGACTCCTCGGAAGACGTCGCCCCGCATGGAGGAGATCTTCGACGGCGACACCGTCTACATGGGTGGATTCGCCGAGATGGAAGGCTCCTGGGGATCGATTCGCCGGGACAAGGCCGAGGCTCATTACGTGCTGCGGGCACCGATGAACGACCCCGAACACGTCTTGCGCCAGGTGGCGCAGATGCGCCAGACCTCGAAGGTCGGTGAGGAGACAGTGAGCGGCACGCCCGCAGTTCACTACCGCGGTGTGCTCACCGATGAGACGGTCACGCTGCGGATGGCGAAGGACATGCGGGCCAAGACCGGCACCATGCGAGAACAGGTTGGTGGGATCACCGTGTACGCGGATGCCTGGGTCGACCGGAACGGGCGGATCGTGCGCACCAGGCTCGACTGGCCCATGGGAGCGGCGGGCGCCAGGGCGACGATGGATCTGGCGTACCACGGGAAGGCGGTGCGGGTGAATGCTCCGGACCCCGGCAAGGTCGTCCCCATGCCGGCTGTCGGCGGCCCGCTGCCCGGCTGACCTGCCCCCTGCCGCGCAACATGACAGAAGGGCCCTCGCCTGTCTCGTTCAGGCGGGGGCCCTTCTTCCATCCGCCTGCCCGGTGAGGGTTGAGGGGACGATCACGAGGCAGGACGTTCATGTGCCTCCCGGCCAGGGGGCGAGCAGCAGTACGTCGGCGCGCTCCTCGGCGGCCGCGCAACGCTTCGCCGGTTCACCGAACTCGTCGCGGCCGAGCCGAGGTTGACCTCGACCGCGCTGCAGACCGTGGGGGCATGGGACACGACGGGCTGATGATCGCCCTGGTCTGTGGCTGACACCTGCATGGGATGCTCGCGATGATCAAGGCAAGCGGTCAAAGGGGTGAGGAGTGTCCAGGGTGGGGATCGGGAGAAGAACATCGGCGACGCTGTTCGCCGTCGCGATGATGGGCGGGATGGCCGGCAGTTCCCGAGCTTGATCCTGTGCTCGCCGGATCAGGCTCCGCGCACCAGGGCAGGCGAGCGGCTCGTTCAGCTCACGCACGGCTCCGGCGGCGGCGAAGTGTCGGTGCACGTACCGGAGAGGGGAGGGTCCGTGCCCCGGGGTATCGACTTCAGTTTCGGCGACGCCCCGGTGCTGCTCGAACTCGACGACTACGACGAGCCGGTGCGGGTGAAGCAGCCCAGCCGTGCGGACATCGTTCGCGCCGAAGAGGTGCAGGGGCTGGACCTGACCTCCGGCTGACTGCCGGCCGGCACAGCGCTCCGGGACAAGGCCGAAAGAACTTTTCTCCGCCTCGGGGCGAGCCCCTGCCTGCTCGCCCCGAGCTGGACAGCGTTCGGCGTCGGGAGAGGAAAACGTTCGACAGGTGGGGCGGGGGCGGTGATGATCGGATGCATGAGTTTGCGCATAAGTGACCCGGTTCGTATCGGCACGGAACAGGTGGCGGGAGGGCGGCTGCTGGGCTGGGCCGAGTGGGGGCCGCTGGACGGGGTGCCGGTGCTGTTGTCGCCCGGTGCGGCTACCAGCAGGCATCTCGGGTTCGGTGCCGATGTGCTGGACGGGCTCGGTGTGCGGCTGATCTCCGTCGACCGCCCCGGTCTGGGGGTCTCCTCGCCTGCGCCGGGGCGTACGTTCGGTGACTCCGTCGGCGACGTCCGCGCGTTCGCCGCCCTGCGTGGCCTGGAGCGGCCCCTGATGGTCGGCAACTCGCAGGGGGCGCCCTTCGCCCTCGCCTGTGCCGCTGCCGGAGTGGTCGGCGCGCTCGCGGTGGTCTCCGGCGCGGACGAGGTCGCCGCACCTCGGTTCGCCGACGCGCTTCCGGACGAACTGCGGCACCTCGTCGAACTGGCGGTGTCCGACCCGGCCGCCGCAGAGAAGCTCTTTGCCGGGTTCACCCCGCAGGTGATGTGGGACATGGTCATGTCCGGCAGCCCGGAGTGCGACCTCGCCGTCTATCGACAGCCCGCGTTCGCGGCCGCCTACCGGCGCGCGCTCGACGAAGCCTTCGCGCAGGGGGCCGACGGCTATGCCCGGGACACCGTTCTGGCCATGGGGCACTGGGGCATCGAACTCTCGGACATCGACGTACCGGTGGACCTCTGGTACGGGGAGAAGGACACCGGCCACTCGCCCGACCAGGGGGCCGGTCTGACCTCGCGCATCCCCCGGGCGGTCCGGCACCTGGTGCCGGATGCCGGCGGGGCGGTGCTCTGGACACACGCCGAGCAGATGCTGAGCACCCTGCTGAAGCACACCCCTGCCTCCTGACCCCTACCCCTGGCGCGGAACGTGACAGAAGGACCCCCGCCTGTCACGTCCAGGCGAGGGTCCCCCCTTCATCCGCCTGCCCGGTGAAGGTTGAGAAGACGATCACGAGGCAGGACGTTCAAGCGTGCCTCCCGGTCAGGGGGCGAGCAGCAGCACGTCGGCGCGCTCCTTGGCGGCCGCGTAACGCTTCGCCACGTCCTGCCAGTTGACGACGGCCCACATCGCCTCGATGAAGTCGACCTTCTGGTTCTTGTACTGGAGGTAGAAGGCGTGCTCCCAGGCGTCGAAGACCAGGACCGGGACGGAGCCCTGGCCGACATTGCCCTGGTGGTCGTAGACCTGCTCGACGATCAGCCTGCCGCTGACCGGCTCGTACGCGAGGACGCCCCAGCCGGAGCCCTGCGTGGTGGCCGCGGCCTTCGTCAGCTGGGACTTGAAGCCCGCGAAGGAGCCGAAGGATTCGGTGATCGCGTCCGCGAGGCCGCCGACACCGTCCGCGGCGAGGGGCTCGCCGCCGCCGTCACCGGTCATGTTGTGCCAGTAGATCGAGTGCAGGATGTGGCCGGAGAGGTGGAACGCGAGGTTCTTCTGGAGCCCGTTGATCGCTCCCCAGGCCCCCTTGTCGCGCGCCTCCTCCAGCTGCTCCAGGGTGTCGTTCGCGCCCTTCACGTACGCGGCGTGGTGCTTGTCGTGGTGGAGCTCGACGATCTGCGGATTGATGACCGGTTCGAGCGCCGCGTAGTCGTACGGGAGTTCCGGGAGCGTGTACGTGGCCATGATTCGAACCCTCCAGCTGCTGTCCTGTTGTTATTGCAATCTATATGCAAGAGCAGGCTAACAGCAGCAGTGGCTGAGGGGAGGTCAGTCCTTCGGCGTAGGACTCCGGCCCTCCCCCGTCCGCGCGGCCCGACCTCCCCGGCCCGTACCCGGCGCCCCCTCATCCGCAGCAGTCCGCGGGCTTCGGTCCGCCGGCGGCCGGGTGGGGGACGGCGCCCGGTCAGGCCGCGCCGCCCGGAGCGCACGGTGCTCAGCCCGTCGTCCAGTGCCGGGCGTGCGGGGGTGCCCCGCCGCGAGGGTCACGTTCCGCCGTCACCAGGGCGTGCTGCTGATGATGCGCTTCCACCGGATCGACGGGCCGTTCTGCCGCAACTGCGCCACGGTGGTCTACCGAGAGGAGACCGCCGGGACCCTCTGGCAGGGCTGGTGGTCGCCTGGGCGGTCTGGGGGATCGCGAACATCGTCAACGACGTCACCTCCTGAGCCGGGAGCGCCGGCCCGGCCCGACGGCCGCGGCGCCGGCGGCCCTCAGGCCCCCGCACCCGCGGAGCGCCGCTGCCGCAGGACGCCGATGACGATCAGTACCGCCGTCAGCGCGCCCGTCGCCAGCAGCTGGTCGCGGGTGCCGGGCTGGCGGAGCATCAGGAAGAAGATGCCGACCATGGCCACCAGGGCCACCACCGTCAGGACCGGGAACAGCCACATCCGGACCACCAGCTTCTGCGGCTCCTCGCGCTCCAGCCGGGCGCGCAGGATCAGCTGGGAGACGGCGATGAAGATCCAGACGACCAGGATCACCGCGCCGGTCATGTTGAGCAGCCAGGGGAAGACGTCGTCCGGACGCCAGTAGCTCAGCAGCACGCACAGGAAGCCGAACACGGACGAGACCAGGACCGCGCGGCGCGGCACGCCGGACGAGACCCTGCCGAGCCGCTTCGGGCCCTGGCCGCGGGCGACCAGGGAGCAGGCCATGCGCGAGGCACCGTAGATGTTGGCGTTCATCGCGGAGAGCAGCGCCACCAGGATGACCACGTTCATGATCTCCGCGGCGCCGCTGATGCCGAGGTGGTCCAGGGCCGCGTAGAAGGGGCCGACCGACACGACCTTCGGGTCGTCCCACGGGACCAGCGTGACGATGACCGCCATCGAGCCGACGTAGAAGAGCGCGATCCGCCACATCGCCGTCCGCACGGCCTTCGCGACACCGCGCACCGGGTTCTCGGACTCGGCCGCGGCGATGGTGACGGTCTCCAGACCGCCGTACGCGAAGACGGAGGCGAGCAGCCCGATGACCAGCCCCTCGGAGCCGTTCGGCATGAAGCCGCCCTCACCGCTGAGGTTGGCGGTGCCGGGGGCGTCCGTGTCCGGGAGCACGCCGAGGACCGCCAGCACGCCCAGCACCAGGAACAGTGTGATCGCGACGACCTTGAGCGCGGCGAACCAGAACTCGAACTCGCCGAACTTCGTCACCGAGGCCAGGTTCGTCCCCAGGAACACCACCATGAACAGCGCCACCCAGGCCCACTCCGGAGTCCCGGGCAGCCAGCCGGTGACGATCTTCGCCGCCCCGATCCCTTCGAGGCCGACGGCGACGCAGAGCAGCACCCAGAACGCCCAGCCCGCCGTGAACCCCGCCCACGGGCCGATCGCCCGCTCGGCGTGCACGGAGAAGGAGCCGGACGCCGGATTGGCCGCCGACATCTCGCCGAGCATCCGCATCACGAGCATGACCAGCAGCCCGGAGCAGGCGTACGCGATGACGATGGAGGGGCCCGCCGCGGCGATTCCCGCGCCGGAGCCGACGAACAGCCCGGCGCCGATGACACCGCCGAGGGCGATCATCGACAGATGGCGCTGCTTGAGTCCGTGGGTGAGGGCCGAGTCGGTCCCGCTGGCGGAGGTGACGGCCGGGGTGCCGGTGGGGGGAGGCACGGAGGTCCGAGGCATGGACGAACTCTGTTCGCTCGGTGAGATGGGGGGACGTGTCCCAGTCTGGACGCGCGCACCGTTCAGGCGGAACGGATGTCCGCTATACGGGCACCATGCTCACACAAGGTGCACATCCCGCTGCTCGGAGCGGGGCGCCGCAGGGGCGCCACCAAGGCTCTTCCGGGGCCCTTGCCGCGACTCTGCCGCGACTCCGCCGCGGTCCTGCTGTGACCCTGACGCGGTCCGGTCGCCGTCCGGTCGCCGTCCGGTCGCGGTTCGGTCGTTTAGAGGGAGTCAACAGTCGGCTCCCGGTGTCCTTCCCGGTCCGCAGGTGGTTGATCCGCTCCCACCTCAGTGATGAGCATCACGTCCAGGGGCGATTGTGTGCCGCTCTTTGTGCGAATCCCACCAATCCCTCAACCGCCGCTTTGTGGGCCGCTGATGGTGATCGGGCGTGGCTGCGTCGGATAGCGTCGGGCTCAGCCCTGTCCCCACCTGCCCTCACCTCGCGGAGTCCCGATGAGTACTGCTGCCGCCGCCCCCGTCCGTACCGGAGCGGTCCTCGCCGACCTGCTGCCCGCCGCCCGGCACCGCTACGCGGTGGACACCGCCCTGGTGCTCGGCGGCGCCGCGCTCACCGGCATAGCCGCCCAGATCGCCGTGCCGGTCCCCGGCTCCCCGGTCCCGGTCACCGGTCAGACCTTCGCCGCGCTGCTGGTCGGCACCGCGCTCGGCGCCCGCCGCGGCTTCCTGGCCCTCGCCGTGTACGCGCTCGTCGGCATGGCGGGCATGCCGTGGTTCTCGGCCGGCAGCTCCGGTGCCGGCGGCGCCTCGTTCGGCTATGTGCTCGGCATGCTGCTCGCCGCGACCGTGGTCGGCGGCCTCGCCCGCCGCGGCGGCGACCGTTCGGTGCTGCGTACGGCGGGCACGATGGTGCTCGGTTCGGCGCTCATCTACGCGGTCGGCGTGCCCTATCTGGCGCTGTCCACCGGCATGTCGGCGAGCGCCGCGATCGCGGCCGGCCTGACGCCGTTCCTGCTCGGCGACGCGCTGAAGGCGGCGCTCGCGATGGGCGCGCTGCCCGCGTCCTGGAAGCTCATCGGGCGTCGCGGCTGACGCCGTAACTCCCTCCGAAGAGGCTCGCCGGGTCGTACCGCGACACCAGACCGGCGAGCCTCTCGTGCGTCCGCGGGTCGTGGAAGCCGTCGGTGCGGTCCCCGCCGCCGAAGGAGAAGTTCAGCGAACGGCCCACGACGAGCGGGGCGAGGGTCCCGGCCACCTCTTCGTACAGGGCCCGGACGGAGGCCACGTCCGTACCGTCGAGCGGTGACAGCAGCCGCAGCAGGAATCCGGCCTCGCGAAACGGCACCGCGTTCTCCGCGGCCGGCCCGGTGGCCAGTGCGCCGCCCAGGTGGTTGAGCTGGACCACGGTCATCATCGGGGCCTTCCGGCCGGTCAGCTCCAGCACCCGCGCCGCGCGTTCGGGGTCCAGCCCGCTCAGCATCAGCCCGTCCCCGTAGTACGCGTGCGGGAACGGCGGGTCGTTGTGGATGGTGTGGCTGTCGGTGTACGGCATCTCCCGCAGCGAGTCCGCCGACGCGGGCCCGATCGCCCGCAGGGGCGCGACGAGGCGTTCGCCCTCGGCCGCGCTGCCGGTGTACGCGACCCGTACGGAGATGACGTAGCGGCCCCGCATCGGCTCCGGCATCTGCGGCACGTCCGGGTACACGAGTGCGGCCACCGACGACGTCAGCGCGTCGGGCACGGTCCGGGTCCACTCCAGATAGCGCCGGAGCACCCGCGCACCGGCCTCGCCGTCCCCGTCGAAGGCGAGCGAGCCGCCGTACAGCCGGGCCACCGGGGCGAGGCCGGTCTCCAGCCCCGTCACCACGCCCAGCCGGTGCCCGCCGCCGCGCAGCCCCCAGAACAGCTCGGGCTCGTCCTGCGGGGTGACATGGCGCTGCACCCCGTCGCCCGTCACCACATCGAGTGAGCGCACATGGTCGGCGGCGTACCCGAACTCCCGGGCCAGGATGCCCAGCCCGCCGCCCAGCGTGTAGGAGACGGCGCCCACCCCGGGGGCGGAGCCGTTCAGCGGGGCGAGCCCGTGCGGTGCCGCCGCCTCGACCACCTGCCCCCAGGTGGTGCCCGCCCCGACGGCGGCGGTGCGGCGCACCGGGTCGATCCGTACGGAGTCCATTCGGGCGGTACTGATCAGGACCCCGCCCTCGACGGCGCCCGGCAGGCCGTGCCCGGTGGCGTGGACGGCGACCCGGAGCCCGCCCGCGGCGGCGCGTGCCACGGCGTCACGTACGTCATCGGCCCCGGCGGCCTCGACGACGAGGTCCGGGCGGATCGTGAAACCGGTCTGGAATCCGGACGGGAATCCGGACCGGGAACCGGCAGGGGCGGCAGTCATGGCGGAGGCTCTCCAGTCGCTCGCTCGATGGGCTGACGAAGGAGAGCCTCCCCGGTATACCTGACAGGGACCGTCAGGTATGGGTGATCAGCTGTCGACGGTCCCGGCCGGGACGTCGCCGCGGCGCCGGCGCGCCTCACGCACCAAGGAGAAGGCCACCACCAGGACCGCGACCAGCAGTGAGAGCAGCACCTGCTCGCGTCCCGCGTCGTCGGTCAGCATGTAGACCAGGACGAACGAGATCATCGCGATGGTCGCCCAGGTCAGGTACGGGAAGAGCCACATCCGCACGACGAGCTTCTCGGGCGACTCGCGCAGGATGATGCCGCGCATCCGCAGCTGGGTGAAGCAGATGACCAGCCAGACGAACAGGGCGACCGCACCGGAGGAGTTCAGCAGGAACGCGAAGACGGTGTCCGGCCATTGGTAGTTGAAGAAGACGGCGACGAAGCCGAAGACGACCGAGGACAGGATGGCCGCCTGCGGCACGCCCCGCTTGTTGGTCCGGGCGAACGCCTTCGGGGCGTCACCGCGGCCGCCGAGCGAGAAGGCCATCCGGGAGGCCGTGTAGAGGCCGGAGTTGAGACAGGACAGCACGGCCGTCAGCACGATGACGTCCATCACCTGGCCGGCGTGCGGGATGCCGATCGAGTCGAGCGCGGCGACGTAGCTGCCCTTCTCCATGATCGAGGCGTCGTTCCACGGCAGCAGGGTCAGCACGACGAAGATCGAGCCCAGGTAGAAGACGGCGATCCGCCAGATCACGCTGTTGGTGGCCTTCTGGACGGCGCGCTGCGGGTTCTCCGACTCGCCGGCCGCCAGCGTCACGATCTCACTGCCCATGAAGGAGAAGACCACCATCAGCACCCCGGTGAGGATGGCGCCCGGCCCCTTGGGGAAGAAACCGCCGGTGTCGGTGAGATGGGCCAGCCCCGAGCCGGCGTTGTCCGAGCCCGGCAGTACGCCGAAGACGGCGAGCAGGCCGACGATCACGAAGGCGCCGATCGCGACCACCTTGATCCCGGCGAACCAGAACTCGAACTCGCCGTACGAGCCGACCGAGACCAGGTTCGTTGCGGTCAGCACCAGCATCACGATCAGCGCCCAGGCCCACTGCGGGACGCCCGGCACCCAGTTCTCCAGGATCTTGGCACCCGCCGTGGCCTCGACGGCGAGCACCACGACCCAGAAGAACCAGTAGAGCCAGCCGATCGAGAAACCGGCCCAGCGGCCCAGCGCCTGGTCGGCGTAGGCGGAGAAGGAGCCCGACGCCGGCCGCGCGGCGGCCATCTCCCCGAGCATCCGCATCACGAAGACGACCATCAGGCCGACCAGCGCGTACGACAGCAGGATGGCCGGTCCGGCGGCGGCGATCCCCGCGCTCGAACCCACGAAGAGGCCCGCGCCGATCACCCCGCCGATCGCGATCATCGAGAGGTGACGGTTCTTGAGACCGGCCTGGAGCCCGTCCTCGGGGCCCTTGCGGTCCGAACGGTCCGGCCCCTCGGGCTGCTGGCCCGGTCCGGCCAGAGTCGTCTGCGACGTCATGGATCGAATCCTCACGTTTTCGGATCACTCGTTGCGTGCCCGCCGCGGAACGGTGGTGAGCGGCGAGCGTTGCATTCAAGCCCGGCGAACCCTGAAAGCGGAACCCCTGAGTCCGAATCGTTGACACGATCGTTGCCTCAGTGGCTTTGCACACACAGGGTCCGCACATCAGGGCCACACCGCACCCCGTCGTCGGATACCCGGCGAAGCTCGTGCCACACTCCTCCCATGCGCGTGTACCTCGGCTCCGACCATGCCGGTTACGAACTCAAGAACCACCTCGTCGAGTGGCTCAAGGCCCAAGGCCACGAGGCCGTCGACTGTGGTCCCCACATCTACGACGCCCAGGACGACTATCCGCCGTTCTGCCTGCGCGCCGCCGAGAAGACGGCCGCCGACCCGGACAGCCTCGGGATCGTCATCGGCGGCTCCGGCAACGGCGAGCAGATGGCCGCGAACAAGGTCAAGGGCGTCCGCGCCGCACTCGCCTGGAGCGAGCAGACCGCCGCGCTGGGCCGCGAGCACAACGACGCCAACGTGATCTCCATCGGCGGCCGGATGCACACCGAGGAGGAGTGCACGAAGTTCGTCGAGATCTTCCTCGCCACCCCGTACTCCGGCGAGGAGCGGCACAGCCGCCGCATCGCGATGCTCACGGCGTACGAGAACACCGGCGAGCTTCCCCCGGTCCCGGCCCACCACCCGCAGCAGGGCTGACCGCCTCACGACCCTCCGCTGTGCCGCCGGCGCCCCCGGCGGCACAGTCATGTCCGCACCACCGCCTCACCCAGGAGAGCCGCCGCCGTGCCCGAGGGACACACGATCCACCGCCTCGCGGCGGACCACCGGGACAGGTTCGCCGGACGGCCGGTGCGGGTGAGCAGCCCGCAGGGCAAGTTCTCCGGCAGCGCCGCCCTGCTCGACGGCCGGGTGCTCGGCGGGGTGGACGCGCACGGCAAGCACCTCTTCCTCGGCTTCGAGGGGACCGGCTGGGTCCACATCCACCTCGGCCTGTTCGGCAAGCTCGGATTCGGTACGGCCCCGGCCCCGCCGCCCACCGACACGGTCCGGCTCCGGCTGCTGACCGACGAGCACCACGCGGATCTGCGCGGCCCCACCACCTGCGCGCTGATCACCGACACCGAGAAGCAGGCGATACACGACCGTCTGGGCCCCGACCCGCTGCGCCGCGACGAGGACGGCGAGCGCGCGTGGCTGCGGATCTCCCGGAGCCGGATCACCGTGGCCGCCCTGCTGCTGGACCAGAAGGTCGTCGCGGGCGTGGGCAACGTGTACCGCGCTGAGGTGCTGTTCCGGCACGGCATCGACCCGTACCGGCCCGGCAGGGGCCTCACGCGCCGCGAGTGGGACGCGATCTGGACGGACCTGGGCGAGCTGATGCGCGAGGGCGTACGGAACAACCGCATCGACACGGTCCGCCCCGCGCACCTGCCCGAGGCCATGGGCCGCCCGCCGCGGGTGGACGACCACGGCGGCGAGGTGTACGTCTACCGGCGCGCCCGGCAGGCGTGCCACATCTGCGGCACGGAAATCCGCACAGCGGACCTGTCCTCCCGGAACCTCTTCTGGTGCCCGGGCTGCCAGTCCCGCTGACCGCCCCCGTGTCCTCGATCGCCGGACGGGCTACCCGTGTCCTAGAACCCCTGGGGCAACCACGGCGCCACGTCGGACAGGAACGCCGACGACACCTCCGCCACCGCCCCCGCCC
>NZ_JAFMPZ010000049.1 GCF_017353455.1 Streptomyces laculatispora | reverse complement strand
GGGCATGGCCATGCTGGCAGTAAAGCATCGATCGATGGCTTTTTGACCTCTGGGCCGCCGGGGCCGGGGGCGGCAGCATCGTAGCCATGGATATCGAGGAGAACGCAGCGCTGGTCGTGGTGGACGTGCAGCAGGGATTCGAGGAGGAGGCGTACTGGGGGCCGCGGAACAACCCCTCGGCGGACCGGAACATCGCCGGGCTGATCGATGCCTGGCAGTCGAGCGGGCGGCCGGTCGTGTTCGTACGGCATGACTCGCCCAAGCCGGATTCGCCGCTGCGGGTGGGATATCCGGGGAACGGCTTCAAGCCGTACGTGGAGGAGCGGCGGGGAAAGGGCGGTGGGCCCGAGCTGTTTCTGACGAAGAGCGTGAACTCGGCGTTCTACGGGACGCCCGATCTGGGGGCGTGGCTGCGCGCGGGCGGGGTGCGGCAGATCGTGGTGGCCGGTATCCAGACCAATATGTGTGCGGAGACGACGGCGCGAATGGCGGGGAACCTGGGGTACGAGGTGTTCTTCGCGCTCGATGCGACGTACACCTTCGACGGGGCCGGTCCGTGGGGGTGGACGCTCGGCGCGCAGGAGCTGGCGCGGGCCACCGCCGTGTCGCTGCACGGCGGTGGGTTCGCGGAGGTGGTGCGCAGTGCGGAGCTGATCGCGGCCGCCGCGGAGTAGCTCAGCCGTTGCCGGAGGCGAGTTCGCGGCTGCGGTCGCGGGCGGCTTCGAGGGCCGCGATGAGGGCGGCGCGCACGCCGTGGTTCTCCAGTTCGCGGATAGCGCTGATGGTGGTGCCGGCCGGGCTGGTGACGGCCTCGCGGAGCTTGACCGGGTGCTCGCCGCTGTCCCGGAGCATCACGGCGGCGCCGATGGCGGCCTGGACGATCAGGTCGTGGGCCTGGGCGCGGGGCAGGCCGAGCAGGATGCCGGCGTCCGTCATCGCCTCGACGAGGAAGTAGAAGTACGCGGGGCCCGAGCCGGAGAGTGCGGTGGCCGCGTCCTGCTGGGACTCGGGGACGCGCAGGGTCTTGCCGACCCCGCCGAAGATCGCCTCGGCGGTGGCGAGGTGTGCGCCGGTGGCGTGGCTGCCGGCGGAGATGACGGACATGCCCTCGTCGACCAGGACGGGGGTGTTCGGCATGACACGGACGACCGGGGTGGCCTCGGTGAGGCGGTCCTCGATGAAGGCGGTCGTGATACCGGCCGCGGCGCTGATGACCAGGCGGTCGGCGGCGACATGGGCGGAGAGCTCGTCGAGGAGGCGGGCCATGTCCTGGGGTTTGGCCGCGAGGATCAGGATGTCGGCGCGCTCGGCGGCCTCGGCGTTGCTGACGGAGTCCACCCCGTAGCGGTTGCGGAGCTCCTCGGCGCGTTCGGCGCGGCGGGTGGTGACCAGCAGGTTCGCCGGGCGCCATCCGGCCCGGATCATGCCGCTGAGCAGGGCCTCGCCGATCTTGCCGGTGCCGAGGACTGCAACTGTCTGGGTCATGCGGTTCACCCTCCGGGCGGTGCCGGCGGTTCTGGGTGCCGGCTGTTCTCGGTACGCGTGCCCGCCATCCTCGCACCGGCCCGTCAGGTGGTGCGGCGGCGGAGGGTGGCGGCGCCGAGGGTGAGGACGAGGAGTGCGCAGCCCGCCACGATCACGATGTCGCGGATGAAGTCCCCGGTGATGTCCGTGTGGTGGAGGACCTCGTTCATGCCGTCGACGGCGTACGACATGGGCAGGACGTTCGAGATCGCTTCGAGGACGGGTGCCATCTGGTCCCGGGCGATGAACAGACCGCAGAGCAGGAGCTGCGGGAAGATCACGGCCGGCATGAACTGGACGGCCTGGAACTCGGATGCCGCGAAGGCCGAGACGAACAGGCCGAGGGCCGTGCCGAGCAGGGCGTCGAGCAGGGCGACCAGGAGCAGCAGCCACGGTGATCCGGTGACGTCCAGGCCGAGGACCCAGAGGGAGAGGCCCGTCGCCAGGAGGGACTGGAGGATGGCGACGGCGCCGAACGCGAGGGCGTAGCCCGCGATCAGGTCGCCCTTGCCGAGCGGCATGGCGAGGAGGCGTTCGAGGGTGCCCGAGGTGCGTTCGCGCAGGGTGGCGATCGAGGTCACCAGGAACATCGTGATCAGCGGGAAGATGCCGAGCAGCGAGGCGCCGATGGAGTCGAAGGTCCTGGGGCTGCCGTCGAAGACGTAGCGCAGCAGCGTGATCATCAGGACCGGGATCAGCAGGAGCAGCGCGATGGTGCGGGGGTCGTGGGTCAGCTGACGCAGGACGCGGGCGGCGGTGGCGAGGGTGCGGGCGGGGCTCAGGACGGACGAGCCGGTCGCCGGGGGCGGTGCCGGGGTGTCGCGCGTCGTGCTCGTAGGCGTACGCGTGCTCATCGGGCGTTCTCCTGACGGGTGGCGGCCGCGTCGACCAGGTGGAGGAAGGCTTCTTCGACGGTGTCGGTGCGGGAGGCGGCGCGCAGTGCCTCGGGGGTGTCGTCGGCGAGGATCTCGCCCTCGCGCATCAGGAGCAGCCGGTGGCAGCGCTCCGCCTCGTCCATGACGTGGGAGGAGACGAGGAGGGTGGTCCCCCGGTCCGCGGCGAGGCGGTGGAAGAGGCTCCACAGATCGCGCCGGAGCACCGGGTCCAGGCCGACGGTGGGTTCGTCCAGGACGAGGAGTTCGGGGGTGCCGAGCAGCGCCACGGCGAGGGAGACGCGGGTGCGCTGGCCGCCGGAGAGTGTGCCGGCGAGGGCGTCGGAGTGGCTGGTCAGGTCGACCTCGGTGATGGCGCGGGTGACGGCTTCGCGGCGGGCATCGCGGTGCCGTCGGCCTGGCTGCAGGATCGCCGCGAAGTAGTCGAGGTTCTGCCGGACGGTGAGGTCGGTGTAGACGGACGGCGCCTGGGTGACGTACCCGATCCGCGGTCGGAGGGTGGGGTGGCCTGCAGGGCTGCCCAGGACGTCGAGGGTGCCGGTGACTTTGGCCTGCGTGCCGACGACGGCCCGCATCAGGGTGGATTTGCCGCAGCCGGAGGGGCCGAGGAGCCCGGTGATCCTGCCTGGCTCGACGGTGAAGCCGAGGCCTTTCAGGACGGTGCGGCTGCCTCGTACGACGGTGAGGCCGCGGGCCTCGATGGCGACGCCCGAAGAATTCATCATGTGATGAATTTTGTCTCGGCGGCGGGCTGCCGTCAAGGGAGCCGGGCGTCGCCGTGCGCGGGTTCAGCGGATGGCCACGCTCAGATCGACGACATAGGCCTCCTCCACCGTGCCGTCCGGGAAGCGCTGCGCGAGGTGCTCGCGCTCCTCGGAGAGGCAGCGCCGGGTGGGCTCGTCGCCGAGGACCAGGAAGGCGGAGTGGCTGGCGAGGTTGGCGAGGTGGGTGGCCAGGGGGACGCGCCGGGTCCAGGGCACGCGACGGTGTACGAACGTGAGCTCGGACGGCAGATCGCGGGCGGAGACGGGCGAGCCGTGGACTCCGGTGGCCCGGGGACGGTTCACGGGCGCGTTCCCGGCTGCGTTCTCGTTCTCGGGCCCGGCTTCCGTGGGCACCTCGACGGCGAAGAAGCGGCGCAGGCGCGCGTCCTGTTCGGTGATCCACGGGACGGCCGGGTCGGCGACGTTCCACCACAGGGCCAGTGCGCCGCCCGGCCGCAGGACGCGCACGGCTTCGGGGGCCGAGCGGGCGGGGTCGGTCCAGTGCCAGGACTGGGCGTACGTGATCAGGTCGGCCGAAGCCGCGGCGAAGGGGAGGCGGTTGCCGTCGCCCCGTACCAGCGGGATGCCCGGCAGGGTCCTTCGCAGTTCCGCCGCCATGCCGGGGCCCGGTTCGACGGCGACGACCCGGGCGCCCCGGTCGTGGAGGCGGCGGGTCGAGATGCCGGTGCCCGCGCCGACGTCGAGGGTGCGGGCGCCTCGCAGGGGGCGGCCCGCGAGTTCCTCGACGGCGTCGAGGAGGGCGTCCGGGTAGCCGGGG
>NZ_JAFMPZ010000048.1 GCF_017353455.1 Streptomyces laculatispora | reverse complement strand
CGCCGGGACGGGCGCGCGAGGCACGACGTACGCGGACCTCGCTGCCGCAGGGGACATCCCGGCCGTCGTCACCGCGCTCGCGGATCCACGAGCCGGACGCCGGGACGAGCTCGCCGCCCGGCACCACGTCCCTCCCGCGCACCGCTACGCCGACTGGCGGGAGCTGGCCGCCGCCCCGCGCCTGGCGGACGTCGTCGTCATCGCCGTACAGGACGCCGAACACCTGGCGGCCACCGAGGCGTTCGCCGCCCGCGGCTACGACATCCTGCTGGAAAAGCCCATGGGGGCGAGCGCCGAGGACTGCGACCGCATCGCGGCCGCCGCCGACCGGGCCGGTGTCACCCTGACCGTCTGCCACGTCCTGCGCTACACGCCTTACACCGTCCGCCTCAAGGCCATCCTGGACTCCGGCCGCATCGGCGACATCGTGAGCGTCCAGCACCTGGAGCCCATCGGCTACTGGCACTTCGCGCACTCCTTCGTACGCGGGAACTGGCGGCGCGAGGACACCTCGGGCTTCCTGCTGCTCACCAAGTCCTGCCATGACATCGACTGGCTCGGCCACCTCGTCGGCCGCCCGGTGCGAGCGGTCTCCTCATTCGGCGGGCTATCCCATTTCCGCGCGGACAACGCCCCGGAGGGCGCCGGGAAGCGGTGTGTCTCCTGCGCCGTCGAACCGGGGTGCCCGTACTCGGCGCGCAAGATCTACCAGATCGGTCTGCGCGAGGGGGGCGTCAAGCGCCACTTCACCAGGATCGCCGCCGATGAGCTCACCGAGTCGTCCGTGGACGAGGCGCTCGCGGACGGCCCGTACGGGCGCTGTGTCTACCAGAGCGACAACGATGTGGTGGATCACCAGGTGGTCAACCTGGAGTACGAGGGCGGCGTGACGGTCTCCCTCACCACTACCGCCTTCACCCCGCTGGAGAGCCGCCACACGAAGATCTTCGGCACGCGGGGGCAGATCACCGGGGACAGCCGGCACATCGAGATCTACGACTTCACCACCGACGAGCGGACCGTCCTCGACACGGACGCCGGCGGGGGCTCCGCCGCGGAGGGGCACGGCGGCGGGGACGCGGGACTGATGTCCGCCTTCGTACGCGCCCACCATGGAGGTCTCCCCGAACTGCTGCTCACCGGCGCGGCCGAGAGCCGCGACAGCCACCGGGTGGTGTTCGCCGCGGAGCGGGCACGGCGCAGCGGGACGGTCGTACGGCTCTGACCCGTGCGCCGCGAGGCAGGGGCGGCGGCGGCGGCTGGCACCAGCGGTCGTGGACCATGCCGTCTCCCAGTTCGTGCCGTCCTCCGACAGCTCGAAGCCGTCCTCCAGGCCGCCGCGTCCAGCCGCCATCCGCAGGGCGGCGACCGGCAGTGCGGCCCGGTGATGGTCGGCCATCGCCCAGCCGACCACCTCCCGCGTCGCGAGATCGATACAGGTCGCCAGATACGGCTTCCCCTCCAGCGTGATCAGTTCGGTCATGTCCCCGACCAGTCGCATCCCGGGGCGGGGCGCGGTGAAGTCCCGGCCGATCAGGTCTGCGGCGAACACCGCCCGCCTGGCTTGTCGGGTCAGGCCACGGCGACGACGCCGGGTGATCCCGGTGATGTGATGGACACGCATCAGCCGCTCGACCCGTTTCCCGTTGACGACCCGGCCGGCCCGCCGCAGGGCCGCGTGGATCCGCGGAGCCCCGTAGGCGCCGCGTGAGCCGGCGTGCAGCACCCCGGATCTCGCCCACCAGCAGCTCCTCGGCCCTCTCCCGCACCGCCCGGGCCGGCCGCGACGCCAGGTGCGCGTAGTAGGTGGAGCGGGGCACTGCCAGCACGCGGCACAGAAACGCAACACTGTGACCTGCAGGATTGCCCTCGCACGCCTTCTCCGCGTCGATGAAGCGGCACCGTGCGGCGGTGCCTACCTCATCTTGTCCCGCGCGAAGTCGGGTGGCCCGGGGGGATTTCGCCCCCGGGCTCCCACAGATCCGTACGTGACCGATTGAGGACGTCGACATCCTCACGCAGCCGGCGGTTCTCCCGCCGCAACGCGGCCAGTTCCTCGCGCTCGCTGCTGGTCAGCCCGTTGCGCTCGCCCGCGTCGACCTCGGCCTGCTTCACCCAGTCCCGCACCGCCGTCTCGGTCAGTTCGAAGTCTCTGGCGACCTGCCCGACCGAGCGGTCACCTCGTCGGCACAGACCGACGATCTCGGCCTTGAACTCCGGCGTGAACGAACGACGAGGGCGGCGAGGCTTCTTCTTCCCCATGCTCTCCACGATGGACATCCTCCCGGGGCAGAACCCCAGATCTCGAATGTCCGTCAAAGCGGATCAAGCCCACCCTCAGGCTGGTCAGCGGGCGAGTACGTGGCCGTCGTGGGGGCGGTGGTCGCGGGAACGGCGGAGGTCGGTGGTGACGTAGGTGCGTTGCAGCCAGCGGTCTGCTCCGTCGTACCGGGGGTGGAAGGCGGTGCGGCCGTGGACGGTGACGCGGTTGTCGATGACGACCAGGTCGCCGGGTGTCAGGCGCAGTGTGCGGGCGGTCGCTTCGCAGGCGCGGCCGAATTCGGTCAGCGCTGCGGTGGCACGGGGGGTGAGAGGGGTGGTGACGAGTTGGGCCATGCGTATGTCGGGATCCTCGACCGCTCCCGACAGCACCGGTCGGGGTTTGACGTCGGGCTTGCTCGTGGCAGTGGCGGGGCCGAAGGAGGGGGGTGGTGTGGTGAGGAACTCCGTTGCGAACAGGGCCTGGCGGCTGGCCGGGGTCAGGAGCGGCAGCGCTTGGCGGATGCCGGCGACGCGCATACCGGCACGTCGGTCGTGGTCGGCGCGCAGGCACAGGA
>NZ_JAFMPZ010000465.1 GCF_017353455.1 Streptomyces laculatispora | reverse complement strand
CCCGCACGACGGACGCACCGGCGCGCCCGTCGTGGTCGTCCTGCACGGCGGGGCGTGGCGGGCGCCGTACGACCGGCTCCACATGTCCCCGTTCGCGGGATTCCTGGCCCGGCGCGGGTTCGCCGTCGCCAGCGTCGAGTACCGGCGGGGCAGCGAGATCCCGCAGCAGCGCGGCTCGGGCCCGGTGGCCGGCCGCTGGCCGGAGACCTTCGACGACGTCGCGGCGGCGATGGACGCGCTGCCGGAGCTGCTGGCGCGGGAGCTGCCCGCGGCGGACGCCCGGCGCATCGTCGTCACCGGGCACTCGGCGGGCGGGCAGCTCGCCCTGTGGGCCGCCGCCCGGCACGTACTGCCGGAGGGCTCGCCGTGGCGGCTGCCGCGCCCGCCCGCGCTGCGCGGCGTGGTGGCCCTCGCACCGATCGCGGACTTCACCCGCGCCGTCGAACTGGATGTGTGCTCCGGCGCGATCGGGCAGTTCCTGGGGACCGACGAGGACTTCGCCGCACGGAGCGCGCACGCCGACCCGGCGCTGCTGCTGCCCACCGGCATCGCGACCGCCGTGGTGCAGGGCACCACGGACCTCACGGTGCCGCAGGCCGTCGTGGAGGCGTTCGTCGACGCGGCCGCGAAGGAGGGGGAGACCGTGGGGCTGACCCTGCTGCCCGGCGTCGGGCACTTCCCGCTGATCGATCCGGCGGCCGACGCGTGCGCGGTGGTGGCCGAGGAGATCGCCCAGCTGGCCTGGTGAAACCGCGGTACGCGGCCGGCGGCGGACCCGGGTAGTACTTGCGACGGACGGCCCAGGATCCGTATCTGTACGGACGACCCCGCTCGCCGTGCCGCCTACCGTGGAAGCGTGACCGAGACCAAGACCAGAAACCCGGAGCTCCGGATGGCCGCAGGAGCCATAGGCGGCCTGCGGCAGGCCCTCATCGATGACGCGTTCGCCTACCGCCCGCTGCCGCCGATGCGGACCGACGGGCCGCTGACCCGGCGGCTGCCGGAGCGGCTCCGGTCCGGTGCCGGGTGGACGCCGCACGCGGTGGTGCTGGGGGCCGCGCTGATCGCGTTCATGACGGGGTTCTCCCGCACCGGCAACGCCGGTGTCCTGCTGTCCGGGCTGCTGCCCGCCGCCTGCATCGCGATGACGCTGGTCAGGCCGGTCGGGGCGTTCTGGATGTCGATGGTGCTGACCCCGGTGAGCGCGGTCGTCGGAGGCGGGGACGAACTGTGGGGGCCGAGCACCTTCTTCTCCCACCTGGTCGTGCTGGTCGTCGTCGCGGCCCGGACCCGGCCGCGCACCGCCGCCTGGATGTGGGGCCTGACCCTGCTGTTCGGCACGCTCCTGGAGAACCTGGGCCTGGACACCTCGTCGAACACCGCGGCCATGGCCGTGACCTCCGCGTTCGCCCTGCTCGTCGTGAGCCTGGTGCAGATCCGGCGGGAGGCGGAGCGCGAGGTCACCGTGCAGCGCACCGTCACCGCCGTCGAGCGCGACCGGCGCACGCTGCTGGAGGAGCGCACCACCATCGCCCGCGAACTGCACGACGTGGTCGCCCACCACATGTCGGTCGTCGCGATCCAGGCCGAGGCCGCCCCGTACCGGGTGGAGAATCCGCCGCCCGAGCTGGAGCAGGCCTTCATCACGATCCGGGAGAACGCCGTCGCGGCGCTCACCGAACTGCGCCGGGTGCTCGGTGTCGTACGGACCGAGGGCTACGAGGTGCCGGACGCGCCGCAGCCCACCCTGGCCGAGCTCGACGGCCTCCTCGCCAATGTCGGCGAGGCGGGCCTGACGACGCGGAAGACGGTGACCGGCGCGGTGCGCGAACTGCCGCAGGGCGTCGAGCTGTCGGCGTACCGGATCATCCAGGAGGCCCTCAGCAACACCCTGCGGCACGCACCGGGCGCCACCGCCGAGGTCGAGATCGGCTATGTGCTGGGCGGGCTCGGACTGCGCGTCGTCAACGGCCCGCCGACCGGCCCGGTGAAACCCTCGCAGGGGGCCGGGCACGGGATCACCGGGATGCGGGAGCGGGTCGGGATGCTGAACGGTGAGATGACCGCCGGGACGACCGCGGACGGCGGTTACGAGGTCGCGGCCTTCATCCCTGTCCAGCAGGCCCCCTCCGACGCCCCCGTGGAGCAGGTATGACGACCGACGCGGGTGCGACGATCCGGGTACTGATCGTCGATGACCAGATGATGGTCCGCGAGGGTTTCTCGGTGCTGCTCAACGCGATGCCGGGCATCGAGGTCGCCGGCGAGGCGGTCAACGGCCGCGAGGCCGTCTCGCAGGTCGCGGCGCTCCGCCCCGACGTGGTGCTGATGGACATCCGGATGCCGGAGCTCAACGGCATCGAGGCGACCCGCGAGATCGTCGCGGCGGACGGAGACGCCAAGGTACTGGTGCTGACCACCTTCGACCTCGACGAGTACGTCTACCAGGCGCTGCGCGCGGGCGCCTCCGGCTTCCTCCTCAAGGACGCCTCGGCCCGTCAGCTCGCGGACGGTGTAAGGGTGGTGGCCTCCGGTGAGGCACTGCTCGCCCCCACCATCACCAAGCGGCTGATCAACGAGTTCTCCAAGCTCGCGGCCGCCCCGCGCCCGCCCGCGCTCGCCCGGATCGGCGACCTCACCGAGCGCGAGACGGAGGTGCTGGTCCTCATCGCCCAGGGCCTGTCGAACGCGGAGATCGCCTCGCATCTGGTGGTCGCCGAGTCCACCATCAAGACCCATGTGAGCCGCATCCTGGTCAAGCTGGGCCTGCGCGACCGCACCCAGGCCGCCGTCTTCGCCTACGAGACCCGGCTGGTCACGCCGTCCTGAGCGCCGGCGCGGCCCCGGCCGCTCGCGCCGTCCTGCGGGAGGGTGCGGCCCCCGGGAGGGCTGGCCCGGTGGCGGGTGGCCGGTTAGCGTCGGTTCATGAACCAGCCCACGCGTGCCGCCTCCGGTTCCGCCGCCCCCTTCGACCCGTGGTCGGCGGCGTTCGTCGCCGATCCGTATCCCGCCTATGCCGAGCTGCGGGCCACCGGCCGGGCGCACTACTTCGAGCCCACCGACCAGTGGCTCGTGCCGCACCACGCCGATGTGTCCGCGCTGCTGCGTGACCGCCGGCTGGGCCGGACGTATCTGCACCGGTTCACGCACGAGGAGTTCGGCCGGACGGCTCCGCCTCCCGAGCACGAGCCGTTCGAGACGCTCAACGGGCAGGGGATGCTGGACCTGGAGCCGCCGGACCACACGCGCATCCGGCGGCTGGTCTCCAAGGCGTTCACCCCGCGCACCGTCGAGCAGCTCGCGCCGACCGTGCGGCGGCTGGCCGCCGGGCTCGTCGACGACTTCGTGGCGCAGGGCGGGGGCGATCTGCTCACGGCGGTCGCCGAGCCGCTGCCCGTCGCCGTGATCGCCGAGATGCTCGGCATCCCGGAGTCCGACCGTGCGCCGCTGCGGCCCTGGTCGGCGGCGATCTGCGGGATGTACGAGCTCAACCCGTCCGAGGAGACCGCCCGCGCCGCCGTCCGCGCCTCGCTCGACTTCTCCGCGTATCTGCGCGAACTGATCGCCGAGCGGCGCGGGAACCCGGGTACGGATCTGATCTCCGCGCTCATCGCCGCCCATGACGAGGGCGAGCGGCTGACCGAGCAGGAGATGGTCTCCACCTGTGTGCTGCTGCTGAACGCGGGACACGAGGCGACCGTCAACACCACGGTGAACGGCTGGTGGACGCTGCTGCGCCACCCCGGGCAGCTGGCCGCGCTGCGGGCCGACCACGGGCTGCTGCCGTCCGCGATCGAGGAGCTGATGCGGTACGACACCCCGCTCCAGATGTTCGAGCGCTGGGTGCTCGACGACATCGAGATCGGCGGCACGGTCATTCCGCGCGGCTCCGAGGTGGCCCTGCTCTTCGGCTCGGCCAACCGCGACCCGGCCCGCTTCCCCGACCCGGACACGCTGGACCTCTCCCGGCAGGAGAACCCGCACATCACCTTCGGCGCGGGCATCCACTTCTGTCTGGGCGCCCCGCTGGCCCGGGTGGAACTGGCGGCGTCCTTCGGGGAGTTGCTCCGACGGGCGCCGGGAATGCGGCTGGTCGCGGAGCCGGAGTGGAATCCGGGATACGTGATCCGGGGCGTGAAGGAGCTGCGCGTCGAGCTGTGACCGGCCGGGCGCGGGCCGCCCCGCTCAGTTCAGCATGTCCCGCCTCCGCAGCGTCGCCAGACCGCCGGCCACCAGGGCCACCGCGAGCACGGTGAGCAGCGCCACCGGACCCCACTCCATCCCCGCCCCGGGCAGCTTCGGCAGGTGGGTGAACGGCGACAGGTCCATCACCGGCTGCGGCAGGTTCAGGGCCGGGCCGATCCAGCCCAGCGCCAGGCAGAGCCCCACCAGTCCCCAGGCCGCGGCGGCGGCCTTCGGCAGCGCCCCGTACAGCAGGACCGTCACCCCGCCCAGGAGCCAGACGGCGGGCAGCTGCACCAGCGAGGCGCCGAGCACGGCGGGCAGTTCGTGCCCGTATCCCGCGGCCAGGCCGAGGCCGCCGGCCACCATGATCAGGGCCGCGCCGCCGAAGGCGATGAGCAGGTGGCCGGCCGCCCAGCCGATACGGCCGACCCCGCCCGCCAGCACCGGTTCGGCCCGTCCGGCGGTCTCCTCACCGTGCAGCCGCAGCACCGAGGAGACGATGTACAGCGCTGCCACCGTGCCGAGCACGGAGACCATCGAGGCGAGGAACGCGTCGGTCAGACCGGCCTGTCCGCCCATCCGCTCGAAGATCTCCCTGGTCTTCTTGTTGTCCCCGACGAGATCGGCCGCTCCGCCGGTCAGCCCGCCGAAGACGACGCCGACCGCGGCGAACGACACCGTCCAGCCCAGCAGCGCACCGCGCTGGAGCCGCACGGCGAGCCCGAGCGCCGTGGAGATCCGGCCCCGGGCGGGCCCCGGCCGGGTCGCCAGGAAGCTCATGCCGACATCGCGCCGCCCGGTCAGCGCGTACGCCGCGGCGCACTGCACCGCCACGGCGGCGACGATCATAAGGAGCGCCCACCACCGCTCGTCCGCGTACGGCCGGACGTTCTCCGCCCAGCCGATGGGGGAGAGCCAGGTGAACACGGACGAACCGTCCGCCGTCGCGGAGTCGCCCGCCGCCTTCAGGACGAACGCGGCGCCGATCACCGCGGCCGTCAGCCCCTTCGCGAGCCGGGCGCTCTCGGTGAACTGAGCGGCGATCGCGGCGGTGCAGGCGAACAGCACACCGACTCCGGCGACGGCCGACGCGATCGCCACCGCCCCGGCGCCGCCCGCCCCCGACC
>NZ_JAFMPZ010000047.1 GCF_017353455.1 Streptomyces laculatispora | reverse complement strand
TGCCACAGCTACGGCTCCGTCGTCTGCGGCCTCGCCGCGCCCCGGCTGCGCGCCACCGATCTGGTCGTCCTCGGATCGCCCGGGATGCGCGCCGACAACGTCCGCGCCCTGCACACCGATGCCCGGGTGTGGGCCGCCAAGGACCCCAGCGACTGGATCGACCACGTGCCGAACGTCGAATTCGCCGGGCTGGGCCACGGCGCCGACCCGACCTCCGCCGCGTTCGGCGCCCGCCCGGTGCCCGCCGGCGACGCCCGCGGGCACACCGGCTACTTCGCGCCCGGCACGGAATCGCTCCACGCCTTCGCCGCGATAGCCGAAGGCACGTACGCCGAAGGCATCCGCACCGGAGGCATCCGCACCGAAGGGAATCCGCGATGATCCTGCGCACCCTGGCCGCCCGCGTCGACGCCCGTACACCCGCCCACCGGGACCGTGCCGTCGACGGGCTGCGCGCCCTCGCCCTGCTCGCCGTGCCGACCGGGCACTGGCTGCTCGGCGGGTTCCGCCTCGACGACGGCGGCGCCCTGCACAACGCGAGCCCGCTCTCGGCCTTCGGCGCCCTCGCCCCGTTCAGCTGGGTGCTCCAGATGCTGGGTGTGTTCTTCCTGGTCGGCGGGTACGCCTCGGTGCTCTCCTACCGTCGGAAGAAGTCCACGACCGGGGCCTGGCTGCGCGGGCGGATGGCACGCCTGGGCCGGCCGGTCCTCGGGGTGACCGCCGTCTGGGCCGTGATGATCCCGGTGCTGTACGCGCTCGGCGTGCCGGGCGACACGCTGCGGACCGGCTCGACGCTGGTGATCCAGCCACTCTGGTTCGTCGGCGTGTACACGGTGGTCACCGCGCTGACCCCGTACTGCATACGCATGGCGAGGAGATTCGGCGGCTGGGCCGCCGCTCCGCTGCTCGGCGCGGTAGCCGTCGTCGACCTGCTGCGCTACGGGCCGCTCGCCGACGTCATGCCCTCCTGGCTGAGCGTGCTGAACATCCTGCCGGGCTGGCTCTTCGCGTACCAGCTCGGTGTCTCCTGGGGCGTGGGCCGGATCGGGAAGCGGGGCGCCGCCGCGCTGCTCGTCGGTGGCGGTGTGCTGTTCGCGGCGCTCCTGCTGTTCTTCCACTACCCGGCGTCGATGGTCGGGGTGCCGGGCGAGGCGCGCACCAACTCGCATCCGCCGTCGCTGCTGGTCCTCGCACTGGCCGCCACGCAGAGCGGGGCGGCGATCCTGCTGCGGAGGCGGATCGGGCGGCTGCTGCGCAGGCCGCTCGTGTGGGCGCCGGTCGTCGTGATCAACCTGTCGGCGATGACGATCCTGTGCTGGCACCAGACGGCGATGCTGGCGGCAGCGGTACCGGCGTCGTTCGCCGGGGCGGTGCCGGGGCTGACGACCGGACCGGACACGGTCGGCTGGGTCCTGGCGCGGATCGCGTGGATGCCGGTGTTCGCGGGGCTGCTGGTGCTGATCGCGCGGTACGCGCGGCGGTTCGAGGCGCCGTGGCAGGCGGGGACGCGGGCCGCGCGTGCGCGGCGGGCGCTGGCGGGGGTGCTTGCCGCGGGGTTCGCGGTGTTCGCGCTGGGGATCGCGTAGACAGGGCCGGTCCCCGGGGGGGGTCCCCGGGACTCCAACGCCGGACGGACTGGATTTGGCCAGCCCGTCCGGGAGGTCGTTACTCGCGGGCCGCCGACGTCGAGCTCATGTCCGGGTAGCGGTCCCCCGCGACCCGGCCGGCGATCGGCTCCAGCAGGGCCAGTTCCTCGGACGTCAGCGTGATCCGGGTGGCGCCGACGTTCTCCAGCAGCCGGCTGCTCTTGCGGGTGCCCGGGATCGGCACCACGGTCAGGCCGTGCACCTGGGCGCGCTGCTGCACCCAGGCCAGCGCCACCTGGGCGGCGGACGCCCCGTGCGCGGCGGCGATCTTGTGGACCGGCTCCAGCAGCGCGGCGTTCGTCTTCGCGTTCTCGCCGGTGAAGCGCGGCTGGAACTGCCGGAAGTCGCCCTTCGCCAGATCCTTGCCCGCGTCCGTGAACGCCCCGGTCAAGAAGCCCCGGCCGAGCGGCGAGTACGGCACGATCGTCACACCGAGCTCCACGGCGGCGGGCACCGCGCTGCGCTCGACGTCCCGGCTGAAGAGCGACCACTCGGACTGGAGGGCCGCGATCGGGTGCACGGCGTGCGCCTCGCGCAGCTCCGCACCGGTCACCTCGCTCAGCCCGAGCTGCTTGACCTTGCCCTGCTCCACCAGTTCGGCCATCGCGCCGACGGACTCGGCCAGCGGCACGGCCGGGTCGCGGCGGTGCATGTAGTAGAGGTCGATGACATCGGTGTTCAGCCGGCGCAGGCTGTTCTCGACGGCCTGCCGGATGTACGCGGGGTCGTTGCGAATGCCCCGGTAGTGCGGGTCGTCGTCGCGCCGCTCGATGGCGAACTTCGTGGCGAGGGTGATCTCGTCCCGGTGCGCCCCGACGAACGGCGCGATGAACGTCTCGTTGGCGCCGCTGCCGTAGATGTCCGCGGTGTCGAAGAGCGTGACGCCCGCCGCGAGGGCCGTCTCCAGCGTTTCGCGTGCGGAGGACTCGTCGGTGTCCCCGTAGAACTCGCTCATGCCCATGCAGCCGAGGCCCTGGACCCCGACCTGCGGGCCGCCCCTGCCGAGCTCCACGGTGGCGATCTTGTTGTCAGTCATCAGATACTGGACCTTTCCGGCGCCCGTCGGGCGCCCGCATAAAAGTCGATCTTGTGGTCGAGGACGGCGAGGGTGTCCTGGAGCTCCGCGATCCGCGTCCTCACGTCGCGGCGGGTCGCCTCCAGCAGTTCCTGGCGTTCCTCGAAGGTGTGGTCGCCCTCGCGCAGCAGCTCCGCGTACCGGACCATGTCGGCGACCGGCATCCCGGTCAGCCGCAGCTTGCCGACGAAGGTCAGCCAGTCCAGGTCACGGTTGGTGAAGCGGCGCTGACCGGTGTGCGACCGGTCGACGTGCGGCATCAGCCCGATCCGCTCGTACCAGCGCAGCGTGTGTGCGGTGAGCCCGGTGAAGGCGACCACCTCGCTGATCGTGTACTGGTCCTGCCCCTCGGGGCGCGGATGCGCCTTGGGGGCCGATACGCAGATATCGGTCCTCGTCGAAGTCGAAGTGGTCTCCGTCACCGTCATGCCTCCACGCTAGAACCTTGGAGTGCACTCGAAGCAAGCGCCACCGGGATCGTTTTTCGGTCGACGCCGGGCAGGGCCCGGGAATCCGCGGAGCCGGCCGCTTGACGGCCAAAGCTAACGAAGATAGCTTTTAGCTAAGAGAATTAGCCATGAGGGATGTACGGAGGATGCCATGACCGAGTACCTCGCCGTCGACGGCGGCACGCTCGCATACGAGGTGGCGGGGTCCGGTCCGCTGATCGTTCTCGCGCACGGCATGGGCGACAGCCGCGCCGCGTACCGTGCCGCGATCCCCCCGCTGGTGGCCGCGGGCCACCGGGTCGCCGCGGTCGATCTGCGCGGCTGCGGCGAGTCCAGCACCGACTGGCCTGCCTGGAGCCGCACCGCCCTCGCGGGCGACCTGCTCGCCCTGATCCGCCACCTGGGCGGCCCCGCCGTGCTCGTCGGCCATTCGATCTCCGGCGGCGCCGCCACCATCGCCGCAGCGCGGGAGCCCTCCCTGATCACCGCGGTCGTCGAGCTGGCACCGTTCACCCGCAAGCAGTCGGTCCGCCTCGGTGACCTGCGCGTGAAGCGCTTCCGGCGCGGCATGCTGCGGCTGCTCGGCGCGAACATGTTCGGCAGCCTGCGGCTCTGGCGCTCCTACCTCGACGTGGCCTACCCCGGTGTGAAGCCGGCCGACTGGACCGAGCGGCTCGGCCGCATCGATTCCCTGCTGCGCGAGCCGGGCCGGATGAAGGCGCTGCAGGGCATGGGCCGCGGCGCCCCGACCGACGCCGGTGCACAGCTCGGCAACGTCCGCTGCCCGGTCCTGGTCGTGATGGGCACGCTCGACCCCGACTGGGCCGATCCGCACGCCGAGGGTGCGGCGGTCGTCGACGCCCTGCCGTCCGGCCTCGGCAAGCTGGAGATGATCGAGGGCGCCGGGCACTACCCGCACGACCAGTTCCCCGACCAGGTGGTCTCGCTCGTGCTCGCCTTCATCCGGTCGGCGGCCGCCCGTGCCTAGGGCGGGCCTGGACCCGGCGGCCGTGGTCGCCGCCGGTGCCGCCCTCGCCGACGAGGTGGGCCTCTCCCACCTGACGATGGCCCTGCTGGCCGAGCGGGTCGGCGTGCGCACCCCGTCCCTGTACAAGCACGTGGGCGGTCAGGACGACCTCGTCCGGCGCATCGCGGCCCTGGCGTTGAGCGAGACCGCCGACGCCGTCGGCAGCGCGGTCCAGGGGTACGCGGGCCGCGACGCCCTGGCGGCCGCGGCGCGCGCCTTCCGGGCCTTCGTCCTGGAGCACCCCGGCCGGTACGCCGCGACGATCGGCGTGGAACCGTCGGGCCCGGACGATCCGCTGGCCACCGCGGGCCGGCGGTCGCTCGACGCCTTCAGGGCGATCCTGCACGGCTACGACATCGGGGAGCCCGACGTGGACCACGCCCTGCGGATGCTCCGCAGCCTCTGCCACGGCTTCGCCACACTGCAGGCGGCCAACGGCTTCCAGTGGAGCACCGACGTCGACGAGAGCTTCGAGTGGCTGATCACCTTCGCCGACCGGGGCCTGCGCGCGATGTGAACACGCCGGAAGGGGCACGCCGTGACGGGCATTAACCTCGTACGTATGCAGAGCCTGGCGATGATCGAGAACTGGCCCGTCCCCACCGCGGCAGCAGCCGTCGTACGAGCGGACGGCACCGTCGTCGGTACGCACGGTCCGACCGCGCACCGCTTCCCGCTCGCCTCCGTCACCAAGCCGCTCGCCGCCTATGCGGCGCTGGTGGCGTACGAGGAGGGCGCGGTCGAGCTCGACGAACCGGCCGGGCCCGAGGGCTCCACGGTCCGGCACCTGCTCGCCCACACCAGCGGCCTCGCCTTCGACGAGCACCGGGTGACGGCCCCGCCCGGCACCCGGCGGCTCTACTCCAACGCGGGCTTCGAGGTACTCGGCGACCACATCGCCAAGACCACCGGCATCCCGTTCCCGGAATACGTCCGCCAGGCGGTCCTGGAGCCGCTGGGCATGACCGCGACCACCCTGGACGGGTCGCCCGCCCGCGACGGCGTCTCCACCGTCGACGACCTGCTGCGGTTCGCGGCCGAGGTGCAGGCCCCCCGCCTCCTCGACCCGCGCACGGTGCTGGCCGCACAGAGCGTCGTCCACCCCGGCCTCAAGGGCGTACTGCCCGGCTACGGCCACCAGAACCCCAACGACTGGGGCCTCGGCTTCGAGATCCGGGACTCCAAGTCGCCGCACTGGACGGGCACCTCGTCCTCTCCCGCGACCTTCGGGCACTTCGGCCAGTCGGGCACGTTCCTGTGGATCGACCCGGTCGCGGGTGCGGCCTGCGTCGCGCTCACCGACCGGGCCTTCGGACCGTGGGCGGCCGAGGCCTGGACCCCGTTCACGGACGCGGTGCTGGCCGAACTGTCGGCGTGACCGACCCGGCACCAGCCCCCGGCGCGGCGGCCAGGCACTCGAACCACACCGTCTTGCCGCCGCCGTCGCGGCGCACCTCCACGCCCCACTTGTCCGCGACGGCATCCACCAGGACCAGCCCCCGCCCGCCCTCGTCGAGCAGACCGCCCTCGGCCACGCGAGGCACCGTCGGACAGCCGTCCGCCACCTCGACGCGGACCCCGTCGCCGTCCGGGAGCCGGAAGATGAACGTCTGGCAGCGGCGGCCGGGCACATGCCGGACCACGTTGGCGATCAGTTCCGTCAACGCGAGCTCCGCCGCGTCGGCCACGGCCGCCAGCCCCCACCCGTTGAGGTAGAGCCGCAGGATGCGCCGCAGATGCCGGGCCGAGTGCTCGCCCATGGCGAAGTCGGCTCGGTAGACCGGCTCTTCGGACTCGGCCCGGGGGGCAATTACGTGATTCATGTCACCATCGTGCGATCAGTTGACTACGCTCGGCTACCTACGGAACCGAACGCCGCGAGGCGTTGCGCATCGCGCCTGCACATCGGAGGTCCCCGCCGTGGCCAACATCCAGTCGCTCGACCCCAGCGCGTCCCCCCTGGACTACTACGGCTGGGAATTACGCCGCCAGCGCGAGGCGCACGGCCTGAAACAGCACCAGTTGGGCGAGATCATCTTCTGCACGGGCTCGCTGATCGGCCAGATCGAGACGACGAAGAAGATCCCCACCCGCGATTTCTCCGAACGCGTGGACGCCGCCCTCGGCACGGACGGGGTGTTCTCCCGGCTGATGGGCCTGGTCCTGCGCAGCCAGCTGCCGACCTGGTTCCAGCCGTACGCCGACATGGAGGCACGGGCCGCGTACATCTCCACGTACCAGGCGCAGTTGGTCTACGGGCTGTTGCAGACGGAGGACTACGCGCGGGCGGTGCTGGCCACCGGTATGCCGGACGGCCTGGAGGGACTGCTCGCGGCCAGGATGGAGCGCCAGCGCATTCTGGAGCGCGAACGGCCTCCGCTGGCCTGGGCCATTTTGGACGAGGCCGCACTGTACCGACCGATCGGCGGCCACGAGGCCATGCGAGCCCAACTGCGCCAGCTGTTGGAGTTCGCCACCAACCGGTGGATGCGGATTCAGGTGCTGCCCTTCGCCGCAGGTGAACACGCAAGTCTGGCTGGCTCGTTCACCACCATGCGCTTCGACGACGACCCTGACATCGTCTACACCGAGGACGTCATCTCCGGCCATATGACCGCCAGCCCCGAAACGGTCAGGGAGGCCTCGCTCCGATACGCTCACTTGCAGGCCGCAGCCCTCTCCGTGGAGGACTCGGCGGCTCTGATCACCCGCGTGATGGAGGAGCGTTATGGAGACCGGCCCCGACCTGAAGAGCGCGCAGTGGCGTAAGTCCAGCTACAGCGGAAACACTGGCGGCGAGTGCGTCGAGTGCACCGTGACCGGCGGCGCCGCCTGGCGTAAGTCGTCGTACAGCGGCAACACCGGGGGCGACTGCGTCGAGGTGGCGAGCGGCTGCGCCGCATCCGTCCCCGTCCGCGACAGCAAGAACCCCGGCGGGCCCGTCGTCGTCGTCGGGGCCGATGCCTGGCGCGGCTTCGTGGAGAGTCTTTGCGCGAAGTGATTTCGTCCGGCTGACGGAGGCCGGCAGCGCCGTCGGTGCGCCCGTCAAGGCCGTCGTTCCTGAGCCCAGTTGCGGCACCTGCGCCGCCACCCCGCTGCCGCGCCGACCGCCGCCCAGTGCCGCTGACGCGGCGGCGGCCGTCGCCCCGGCGAGGCCCCCGTCAGCGGCAGCCCGATGCATTCCGCGTGTTGAGGCAGCGCCTCCAGCGGGGTGGGCAAAGCGCGCAAAACGGCAGGCCAAACCTCTCCGTCAACATTGGGCCGGCTCATCGGGAACCTTCGGCCGGTTGCCGGACACGTATAGAGCATGGAACTGAACGACGCTGGTCCCGCCGTACCGGTCGGAGGGATATCCGACCGGGAGCTGTGGACGAGGGCCGTCGACGGCGACCGGGAGGCGTTCGGTCGGATCTTCGACCGCCATGGCAAGACCGTCTACAACCATCTGTTCCGGCGGACGGCCGACTGGTCCGAGGCCGAAGACCTCACGTCGACCGTGTTCCTGCATGCCTGGCGTCGGCGATCGGAGACGGTGCTGGACCGCGACTCGGCCTTGCCGTGGCTGCTGGGCATCGCCGACCGCCTGCTGTCGAACACCAGGCGGCGGCTGAGGCGGGCCGAGGCGCTGCTGCACCGGCTCGTCTCGCATGACGAGCCGGTGGGCGACCACGCGGACCGCGTCGCCGTCCGGGTCGACGACGAGCGCCACATGTCGGAGATCCACCGGGCGCTGGCCCGGCTGCCGCGCCACGAACGCGAGGTCGTCGAGCTCTGCGTGTGGTCGGGCCTGGATCAGCAGGCGGCCGCGGCAGCGCTGAAGGTGGCGGTCGGAACCGTGAAGTCCAGACTGCACCGGGCCCGGCGGAGGCTGGGGGCCGACCTCATTGGCGGAACCACGGTCACGGCGTCGTTCAGTTCGAAGAATCCCGTCAACGCGGAAGAGGTCGCACGATGAATGACAAGCAGGGCATTCCTGCGGCTCCTTCCGATCGTGATCTGCCGAACCACCGGCGGACCCGAGAGGAGCTACTGATGAAGATCGATCCCGAGGACAACCGTGCTTCGCTGCGACGCGGGTGGGGAATACCGCTGGGTGTCGCCACCGGCGTCGCGGCGCTGAGCATCGGGGCCGTGGCCGTCTTCAGCGGGGCAGGGGAAGCCAAGCCGCTTCTCGCCTCCCCCGCCGGAAACCCGACGAGCGCCACCGCGTCACCGAGTGCGGGCACAACACAGGGCTCCGCGTCGGGCGGAGCCGGCTCGGCGCCGTCTTCGGCTCCCGCGTCGTCTTCGACCCCCGACGCCTTCACCATCACCAGCGGAAGAACCATCCCGATCGAGGCCGGGACCGTCGCCAAGATCCTGTCCTCCTGCCTGGGCTCGGACGCATCGCGGTACCACGCGGTGATCGCGGTCCGCACTCCCATCGCCTCGCAGGACGCGGACGGCGTGGTCGTCGCCGTCGACTCCGCCGGCCAGTACGTGCAGTGCGAGTCGAAGGGCGACAAGGGCAACAGCCCGGACTCCCCGCCCACGTTCATCAACAATCGACTGTGGGGCACCGGTCGCACGATCGCGTACTTCGACTCCATCGGCGCGCCCGCCGGCAAGAAGCAGTACCTCATGCTGGGCGCCGGGCACTACGCGTCCAACGTTGCCAAGATCACCATCAGCTACGGCGACAACCCGAAGCAGTACCCGGCGGTCATGGCGGGCGGCGCGTTCGTCTACGCGGCGGCGCTCTCCCCCGGCACGTCCCGCCCGCACTATGCGGGCCCGAGCCCCTACGTCCACGCCTTTGACGCATCCGGCAAGGAGATCTACAACCAGGAGAAGGACCCGCAGTTCGCCGACGGGCAGTAAGCCCGCTCTCTCCACCGCACGCGGACGTGACGGATCCCGGCCCCACCGGGACCGGGACCTGTCACGTCCGTCAGCGGTGCGACGCCGCGCGCGTCAGCCCGTGGTCACCGCCCAGGGCCCGTTCGGGTCGCCCGGCCTCTGGTTCCGGGTCCACCACTTCGCCCGGTACGTCACGCCCTGGTGGGTCGCGATGTCGCCCGCCAGGAAGATCCTCGACGCGGTCCAGACCGGGGTGCCGTCCTCGCCCGTGCGGATCTCCTGCCACGGCCCGTACGGATCACCCGGCTTCTGGTTCCGCGTCCACCAGGCCGCCCGGTAGAACGTGCCCTGGTAGGTGACCATGTCACCGTTGTCGCAGACCTCCGACGCGTCCCAGGGCGCGGTGCCCACGACCTCGACGGTCGCCGGCCGGGTCGCCGTGAAGCCCCACTCGTCGGTGGCGGTCACCGTCACCGGATAGGCGGCGGGCACCCAGGCGTCCACGCCGGACAGGCCGACGTTCACCGCACCCGGTACGTCCAGGATCGGTTCGAGCCGCGCCAGGACGGCTGCCTCGTCAAGGGGGTCACCGACGGCGAAGGTCGCGGTGTCGGCGGAGAGGGTCAGTCCGGGGACGGGTGCGACCCGTACGGTGATCGCGACCGGGTGGGACGTGTAGCGGCCACTGACCGCCGTGACCAGCACCGTGTACCAGCCGGGGGTGGCGAAGTCGACCGTGCCGAGATCGGCCGAGAGGGTCGCGCCGGCCGGGTCGGCGGTGGCGCCGGTCCTCTTGAGGAACGCGGCGACGTCCGCCGGGCCGTGGCCCTCCTGGTACGCGACGGTGCGGTTGTCCACCGAGACGACGGGCAACTCGGCCGGCGGTTCGGTGGAGTCCTCACCGACGGTGAAGGTGGTGACCGCCGCCGCGTGGTCGCTGGCCCAGGAGTTGTCCGCCACATCGTCCTCGGACGGCCAGCCGACGGTGAGCGGGTGCGCCTCGGCCACCTGGACACCGTCACCGGCGTACCAGACGTAGTCGATACGGTCCTGCGGCTCGGCCCGCCCGTCGGGGTGGGTCGAGGTGATCGGGGACCAGGTGTTGCCCGGGTCGGCCGAGGGGTCGGAGTTGACGACCCGGTAGGAGTCGGTCAGACCGAGATCCGCGAAGACGTCCGGCACCGGCCAGTTGACGGCGCCCGCGCCGCAGTGGGCGTCCGAGGTCGTCGAGGTCCAGTCGGTGCCCGACGGCGAGGCCAGGTCACCGAGCAGGACCACCGGGGTGCTGCCGCTGCCGGACAGGTCGCCCGCCATCTCCTTGGCGATCTCCCGGGCCTGGGCGTAACGGGTGGTGGTCCTCTCATGTGCCGTCAGGTCCGCGGCGCCGTCGAAGCAGGCCCGGTAGGGGCCGTAGTCGGCCTCGTCCAGCCGCGCGTCCCACACCCGCACCGGCGTGCCCGCCACATCGAGGGTGACGGCCGCCGCCGGGGCGGCGTCGCTCGGGCCGATCCGCCCGGTGTCCGCGATCGGGTGGGCGGAGACGATCCCGAGATCCCCGGAGGCGTACACGTGCCAGCCCAGCGCGCCGGCGACCTGCCGCGCCATCTCTGCCCCGCCGTCCTGGAAGCCGACCAGGCCGATGCCCTGGGTGGCGATCACCGCGACGTTCTTCGCCACCGCGTCCGTGACATGGCTTCCGCCGTCCCAGGCATTCCACGAAGCGCTCTGGATCTGCGGCGCCGCGCCCCGGGCGGCCACCGGGACCTGGACCTCGATCTGCCCGGTCGTCGTGCCGTCGGTGGCCTCGACGGTGATCGTGCCGTCGTCCTGCGGTACGTCGTCGGGGGCGGTGCCCGTGACGACGCCGCCGGGGCTCACACCGAGCCAGCTGTCCCCCGACACCTTGGAGAAGCTGACCGGCGCCTCGTTCTGTTCCGTCCAGCCGGTGTTCCACAGCCCGGCGAGCCGCTGGTCGATGTCGCCGGAGACCGCCGTGGCGGGCAGCCGGAAGGTGGCGGACATGAAACCGGCCGTGCCGAGCGGGCCGAGCTTGGTCACCGAGAGCGTGTCGAACGACACGCTCGCGGAGTCGAGTTCGAGCCCGAGCACGCCCTTGGACGTGCGGGGAATTTCGACACCGGTGAGCACCGGGCGGCCGTCGAGGGAGAGGTTCGCCACCGTGCCGTGCACTTCGAGGGCGATGTCCACCTCGGTACCGGTGCCCAGGTCCGAGCTGTACGCCGCGCTCTTGATGCCCTTCGTGGACGCCGGGAACCGGGTCATCGCGCGGACCCCGTCGGCGGCCGTGGTGTCGGTGGCGACCGCGAAGACCGGGTAGGGGCGGACGCCGTTGCCGGGCGTGTCCGCGACCACCCCGAACCACGGGCCGGTGGGCCCCAGCACGCTGTCGAAGCGGGCGGTCGCCCGGAGGACGTAGTCGTCCAGATGCGGGCCGAAGGTGATCAGCGGATCGTCACCGGCGGCGGGCGAGTCGCCGGTCAGACGGCCGTCGGTCACCTTCCACGGGGACGAACCGGTGGCCTGGTTCCAGCAGTTGACCTCGTCCGCATCCGAGAAGTCCTCGTTCAGGACGACGGACCCGGCGGCGGCGCCGGCCGCGTCCGCGATCCCCTTCCGGTACGCGGAGCAGTCCGGGGCGTCCGGCGGCGGGGCCGTGTTCCGCTGGACGAAGGACGCCACCTGGTCGGCCGAGAGCGCCGAGTCCCAGACGTGGGCGGTGCTGAGGGTGACCGGCGAGGCGGCCTCGATACCGCCGCTGCCCGCCGAGTCGGCGCCCAGGGTCCAGTTCTGCGCCCCGGCGGCCGGGGCGGTGAGCGAGCCTGCGGCGACCGTGGTCGAGGCGAGGGCGCCGTCGACGTACAGCTTGACGTTCCGGCCGTCCCAGGTGGCGACCGCGTCGTACCACTGGCCGGGCACGATCGGGGCGTGGGTGTACTTGTAGCCGCCGACGTTCACCGAGAACGCCAGCTGACCGCCGTCGATCTGCAGATCGGCGCCGCCCGACTGGGCGTTGGAGCAGATCGCGGACTGCCCCGAGGCGGGCAGGGAATCACCGTTCCAGCGGAACCGGCACTCCACCGAGAACCCGCCGGACAGCTTGGGCCACTGCGCGGCGAACGGATAGGTGTACGCGTCCGTGGTGCCGTTGAAGGTCGCCGCGTTCTTGGCCACGCTCTGGTCACGGGTGATGGACGGGGTGCCCTTGGTGACGGGGGCGAGGTTCTGGGCGCGGTCCGTCGGCCTGCCGTCAGCGAAGTCCACGTCCAGGACGCTCGGATCGGGAACCGGGACGGCGGCTGCCGCTGTCGGCGCGGTGTCGGCCGCTGTCGCCGTCGCCGTCATCACGGAGAACGGCGCGAGGAGCGCCGCGAAGGCGGCCGTGGCGGCCACCAGGAGTCTGGCTCTGGGTCGCATGCTCTTCTCTCTCCTCAGACCGTCGAGACACGGCCGGCGTACCGCTGGGTCCAGCCGGTCCCGGTGTTGGCGGTGAGCACCACGTCGTAGTAGCCCTGCTCGGTAGGCCAGTCCACGACGGTGGAGGCGCCGCCGGCGACCGTGTACCTCTGGGTGCCGCCGAGGTAGTCGTTGGCCGTCAGCGTGTAACGGACGGCCTGCGTACCGTCGTTGTGGAGCGTCAGCCTGACCTCGCCGTGCCTGCCCCTGCCCAGCTCCGCCTCGATGCGCGGAATGCCGATGTTCTTCTGGCTCGCGGGAATCACCTGTCCGGCGAAGGAGCGCAGGAAGCCGTCGGGCCCGTAGACGGAGAAGGCGTACTTGCCGTCGGTCTTCTTCACGTCCCAGGTGTACGAACGGGGGGCCGCCTCGGTCACCGTGTACGGCGTGTTGGCGAAGGCGAGGTACTGGTCGGGGAAGACCTGGAGGCTCACCGCCTTGCCCGCCGGACCGCCGGACAGCGTCATGGACGCGGTCACCGTGCCGGCGGAGCGGTTCTCGGTGAACGTGGCGTGCGGGTGGAAGGAGAGGCCGCGCGGCTTCATCCTGTCCGCCGGGAGCTCGGGCGGGGTCCCGGTGACCGGGTCCGCGATGACGACCGGCCCCGGCTGCGGGTGCGCGAAGTCGATCGCGCTGGTCAGGTCGCCGGCGACGGCCCGGCGCCAGTCGGTGATGTTCGGGCAGGTGAACGGCTTGCCCAGGGAGGCCGCCCAGGTCTCCAGGAACTTCACCGTCGAGGTGTGGTCGAACACCTCCGACGCGACGTAGCCGCCCCGGGTCCACGGCGAGACCAGCAGCATCGGCACCCTGGGCCCGAACCCGTACGGAGTGGTGCCGGAGAACTCACCGGCCGTGCCCGGCTCCGGGCGCGGGGGCAGGACATGGTCGAACTTTCCGTCGTTCTCGTCGTAGGTGATGATCACCAGGGTGTGGTTCCAGATGTCCTCGTTGCTCTGGAGCGTCCGGAGCACCTTGTTCATGTAGCGCTCACCGTGCACGGTGTCGAAGCCCGGGTGCTCGCTCCACGCGGCGGGCATCACCACCCAGGAGACCTCGGGAAGCGGATGCTCCGCCCCTGGCTCGCAGGCGGCGATCAGGTCGCGGAGGACCGCGTCGAGGTTGGCCTCGGAGTCGTCGTTGGGCGTGGTGGCGCCCGCGTAGACGAAGGAGTTGGCCTTCCAGATCTTGCCGGTGCCGGGTTCGAGGTCGCCCTCGTCCGCCGTGCGGGGGTCGAAGGACTTGAAGCTGTTGGTGACATTGCAGCCGTACTCACCGACATAGCCGCTCTGGAGGCTGCCGCCGACGCCCTTGCCGCTGTTGTCGGAGTAGACCCGCCAGTCGATGCCGGCCTGCTGGAGCTGCTCGGGGACCGTGGTCCAGCCGCGGCTGTAGTTGTTCTGGTTGGCGTTGCTGGTCTCGCCGCCCGCCGAACCGGTCATCAGGTAGTAGCGGTTCGGGATGGTCGGCCCGTGCAGCGAGCAGAAGTTCATGTCGCAGACGGTGTACTGGGAGGCGAGCGAGTACATCCACGGCATGTAGCCGGGCGAGTAGTACCACATGCAGTGGTCGCCCTTGTCCTTCACCCAGGTGTTCCACCGCCCGTCGTTGGCACCGTAGAAGTTGTGGTTGTCGCTCCAGGTGGCGGTCGACACGGCGGGCCGCACGATGGTGCCGGTGGCGTCGCGCTGCTGGAAGACGTCGGTGCCGTCCTGGAACCTCAGGACCTGCTTGTCCTGGTGGCCGCGTACACCGGGCAGCTGACCGAGGTAGTGGTCGAAGGACCGGTTCTCCTGCATCAGGATCACCACGTGCTTCAGATCGGACATATCGCCGTTGAAGCCCTTGGGCAGGACGTATTCGGCCGCGCCGGCCCGTGCCCCGCCGACCGCTTCCGCGACCGGTCCGGCCGCCATCGCACCGAGGGCGACGGCGGCCGTCCGGAGCATCCGGCGCCGGGTGATGCGGTGTTCGCCGGAGGGTCTCACCGCGTTCTCGGTGCCTTCGGCTCTTCCGGTGGCTGCGCTGCTCTCGATGTTCTCTGTGCTCTCTGTGCGCTCTGCGTGCTCTGTGTCGATGCAGGGGGGCTCGATGGTGGTGAGAGTCATCAGGGGACCTCTGGGGGAGAGTGATTCAGGGGGCGAACGTCGGCGCTGCCTGCGAAAACTAGGCCGCCGGGGCGAACGGCGGGCGAACCATGGCCATACTCCTGAGACACCGGCAGATGATCTCTCGCCGTTCCGCCGGGCGGGGGTCTCCCCGGGGGCCAACATGCAACAGGGCCGGTCAACCCGGTAGTGCGAGATCACGAATGGCCGATACTCTCCCCGGCCATGACCGACATAGTGCGTGCCGCCGCCTCCGACGTCCCGGCGCTCGCCGCCGTACTCGCCAGTGCCTACGCCGAGGACCCCGTCTGGTCCTGGCTGATGCCGCACGACCGGGACCGGCGGCTGCGGCTCCTGTTCACCGCGCACCTGGCGCAGCAGGTCCCGGCGGGCCGGGTGTGGACCGACCCGGACCGCACGGTGGCGGCGGTGTGGGCGGAGCCCGGCCAGTGGAAGCTGCCGGCGAGCTACCTGCTGCGCAACGCGGGCACACTGCTCCGGGCCGCGCGGACCCAACTACCGCGTACCGCCCTGCGGTTGTTCGCGCTGGAGCACCGCCATCCGGCCGACCCCGCGCACTGGTACGTCGAGTACATCGGTACCCACGCCGACGCTCGCGGCACCGGGCGCGGGTCGCGGGTGCTGGGCGGGCTGCTGGAGCGGGCGGACGCGGACGGGCGTCCGGTGTTCCTGGAGTCGAGCAACCGGCGCAACCTGACGTTCTACGAGCGGCACGGTTTCGCCGTGCACGAGGAGATGACGTTTCGGTCCGGGCCGCCGATGTGGTCGATGTGGCGCCGGGAGACCGGCCGCCGGCCGTCGGGGTCGCCCGAGCGAGAGATCCCGGGCGAAAGGTACTGAGACCGGCATGGGTGTGTACGACCGGCTGTTCGTGCCCAGCCCCTCTCCCTGCCCCCAGTGCGGTTCGCGGGCGGAGAGCGATTCGACTGGTGACGGGCCGGCCGGCAGACGCCCCGGGCAGCCGGCTCCCGGATCAGTCCGGCAGCTCCCAGACCAGCGCCTCGGCCGACCCGCCGCCGCCGCCGACCAGCTCCAGCCCCACTTCTCCGGTGATCCGCGCCGAGTCGCCCGGGGTCAGCTCCGCGTCGCCGATCCGCACGTTCCCGGCCACCACATGGACGTACACCCGAGGTGCGTCCGGCACCGCCGTCCGCTCCCCCTCGGCCAGTCGGCGCACATGCAGCATCGCGCCCGCCTCCGGGAGGGCGTACGGGGTGGAGTCGGCGATGCCGGGGACGGTCGTGTACGAGGGCTCGCCGCCCGGCTCCAGTGGTGCGAGCCACATCTGGAGGAAGGTCAGCGGGACGTCCCCGTCGTTGCGTTCGACGTGCCGGACGCCGCCCGCCGCGCTGAGGTGCTGGACGTCCCCGGCCCGTACGACCGTGGCACGGCCGGTGGAGTCGCGGTGCGTCAGCTCCCCCTCCACCACCCAGGTCACGATCTCCGTGTGGCTGTGCGGGTGCTCGTCGAAGCCCGCGCCGGGCTCCAGGCGCTCCTCGTTGCAGGCGAGGACCGGGCCGAAGCGGAGGTTGTCCGGGTCGTAGAAGGTGCCGAAGGAGAAGGAGTGCCGGGACTCGATACCGGCCGCCTCGTCCCCGCCCCTGAAGCGGTCGCCCGAGCGACGTACGGAAATCACCCGCCCCACGGTAGCCCGCGCCGCCGGACCGGGGCCCCGGCCAGGGACCACTACCCAGCGGTACGACCCGCGGACCGCCCCGCCCCTCCGGGCAGCAGTCCGGATAAGGCAGTCTTGTCTCCGTGCCCCGACCCGATCCTGAGCAGCCCGCTGCGAACGACGCCCATCTCCATGCCGCGACGCTGAAGCGGCTGGAGCAGTCCTCCGGACGGCTGGCCGCGAACGCGATCGCCCGCATGGACGAGTCACTGCCCTGGTACCGGGCCATGCCACCGGAGAACCGGTCCTGGATCGGCCTGGTCGCCCAGGCCGGGATCGCCGCCTTCACCGAGTGGTTCCGGCATCCGGAGACCCCGCAGGCCATCTCGACCGACGTCTTCGGTACGGCTCCGCGCGAGCTGACCCGGGCGATCACGCTGCGGCAGACCGTCGAGATGGTGCGGACGACGATCGAGGTCATGGAGGCCGCGATCGACGAAGTCGCCGCACCCGGCGACGAGTCGGTGCTGCGTGAGGCGCTGCTCGTCTACGCGCGGGAGATCGCCTTCGCGACCGCCCAGGTGTACGCCCAGGCCGCCGAGGCCCGGGGCGCCTGGGACGCCCGGCTCGAATCGCTCGTGGTGAACGCGGTGCTGTCCGGGGAGGCCGACGAGGGCGCCGTGTCCCGGGCCGCCGCGCTCGGCTGGAACTCCCCCGAGCATGTCTGCGTACTGCTCGGGACCGCACCGGACGGCGACAGCGAACTGACCGTGGAGGCGATCAGGCGGGCCGCCCGGCACGCCAAGCTCCAGGTCCTGACCGGGGTGCTCGGCAACCGCCTCGTCGTCATCGCGGGCGGCAGCGACAATCCGCTCCAGGTCGCGAAGGCGCTGATCGGGCCGTACGCGGCGGGTCCGGTCGTCGCCGGTCCCGTGGTGCCGGACCTGCTGGCGGCCACCCGGTCCGCACAGGCGGCGGCCGCCGGGCTCAAGGCGTGCGGCGCCTGGCAGGACGCCCCCCGGCCGGTACTCGCGGACGATCTGCTCCCGGAGCGCGCGATGGCGGGTGACCCGGCCGCGCGGGACCAGTTGGTAGAGGAGATCTACAGACCGCTCGAAGAAGCGGGTTCTGCCCTCCTGGAGACGCTGAGTGTGTATCTGGAACAGGCGAGCAGCCTCGAAGGAGCCGCCAGGATGCTCTTCGTCCACCCCAACACCGTGCGCTACCGGCTCCGACGTGTGACAGACGTCACCGGGTGGTCACCGTCGGATGTCCGCTCGGCGTTCACACTGCGGATCGCCCTCATCCTGGGGCGTCTGGCCGACAGAGATCTCCAGTCCTAGACTTTTGTCGGACATCAACAATTCCCCATACGGTTCTTCGTCCCTGTCCCCACGGGCGTTTCGGACCGTTCACAAGAGAGAGTGTGAGGGTGCTCGTACTCGTCGCTCCCGGCCAAGGCGCTCAGACGCCCGGCTTCCTGACTCCCTGGCTCGACCTCCCCGGTGCCACCGACCGCATCGCGGCCTGGTCCGACGCCATCGGGCTCGACCTTGCCCACTACGGCACCAAGGCCGACGCGGAGGAGATCCGCGACACCGCGGTGGCTCAGCCACTGCTGGTCGCCGCCGGTCTGCTGTCCGCGGCCGCGCTCGACGCTTCGCCGAGTGTCGTCGCAGGTCACAGCGTTGGTGAAATCACCGCAGCCGCGTTCGCCGGAGTCATCGGCGACGAGGCCGCCCTCCGTCTCGTACGCACCCGTGGGCTCGGCATGGCCGAGGCCGCGGCGGTCACCGAGACCGGTATGGCGGCGTTGCTCGGCGGGGACCCCGAGGTCACCATCGCGCACCTGGAGAAGCTCGGCCTGACCCCGGCGAACGTCAACGGGGCCGGTCAGATCGTCGCCGCCGGCACCGCCGCGCAGATCGCCGCGCTCACCGAGGACAAGCCCGAGGGTGTGCGCCGCGTGGTGCCCCTGAAGGTCGCCGGGGCGTTCCACACGCACCACATGGCTCCCGCGGTCGAGCGGCTCCGCGAGGCCGCCGCGGCTCTGGAGGTCTCCGACCCGGCCGTGACATATGTCTCGAACGCCGACGGGAAGACCGTCGCCACCGGCGCGGAGGTCATCTCCCGGCTGGTCGGCCAGGTCGCCAACCCGGTCCGCTGGGACCTGTGCATGGAGACCTTCAAGGAACTGGGCGTCACGGCACTGATCGAGGCCTGCCCCGGCGGCACGCTCACCGGTCTCGCCAAGCGCGCGCTGCCGGGTGTGCAGACCCTCGCGCTCAAGACCCCCGACGACCTCGACGCGGCCCGCGCGCTCATCGCTGAGCACGCGGGCGCCTAAGGAGCCCGAGAGCATGTCGAAGATCAAGCCCAGCCAGGGCGCCCCGTACGCACGGATCATGGGTGTCGGCGGCTACCGCCCGACCCGTGTCGTGCCGAACGAGGTGATCCTCGAAACGATCGACTCGTCCGACGAGTGGATCCGCTCACGGTCCGGCATCGCCACCCGCCACTGGGCCTCCGACGAGGAGACCGTGGCCGCGATGTCCGTCGAGGCGTCCGGCAAGGCCATCGCCGATGCCGGGATCACCCCGTCGCAGATCGGCGCGGTCATCGTGTCCACCGTCTCGCACTTCAAGCAGACCCCGGCCATCGCCACCGAGATCGCCCACAAGGTCGGCGCGGGCAAGCCGGCCGCCTTCGACATCTCGGCCGGCTGCGCGGGCTTCGGCTACGGCCTGACGCTCGCCAAGGGCATGATCGTCGAGGGCTCGGCCCAGTACGTGCTCGTGATCGGCGTGGAGCGGCTGAGCGACCTCACCGACCTGAGCGACCGTGCGACGGCGTTCCTGTTCGGCGACGGTGCCGGTGCCGTCATCGTCGGCCCGTCCAAGGTGCCCGCGATAGGCCCCACGGTGTGGGGCTCCGAGGGCGACAAGTCGGACACGATCAAGCAGACCGTGGCGTGGGACATCTTCCACGCCGACCGGCCGGAGAAGTTCCCGGCCATCACGCAGGAGGGCCAGGCGGTCTTCCGCTGGGCCGTCTTCGAGATGGCGAAGGTCGCCCAGCAGGCGCTGGACGCGGCCGGGATCGCCCCGGAAGACCTGGACGTCTTCATTCCGCACCAGGCAAACATGCGGATCATCGACTCGATGGTGAAGACCCTGAAGCTGCCGGAGCACGTCACGGTCGCCCGTGACGTGGAGACCACCGGCAACACCTCCGCCGCCTCGATTCCGCTCGCTATGGAGCGGCTTCTGGCGACCGGTCAGGCGAAGAGCGGCGACACCGCGCTCGTCATCGGCTTCGGGGCGGGTCTCGTCTACGCCGCGACGGTCGTTACCCTCCCCTAGGCACACCGGGTCTTTTCGGCCCGGACGCCCGAACCCAGCAGATATCACCGAAGGAGCGCCAACATGGCCGCCACGCAGGAAGAGATCGTCACCGGTCTCGCCGAGATCGTCAACGAGATCGCCGGTATCCCGGTCGAGGACGTCCAGCTGGACAAGTCCTTCACCGACGACCTGGACGTCGACTCGCTGTCCATGGTCGAGGTCGTCGTCGCCGCCGAGGAGCGCTTCGACGTCAAGATCCCCGACGAGGACGTCAAGAACCTCAAGACGGTCGGCGACGCTGCCGACTACATCCTCAAGCACCAGGCCTGATCCAGCCGGTTCGTGTGTCGCCACCCGGCGGTGGCGCCGCTGATTCACGACCCTCTACACGTGGAGAAGATTTTCCAGTGAACTCGACCAATCGCACCGTGGTCGTCACCGGTATCGGCGCAACCACTCCGCTGGGTGGCGATTCCGCATCGACCTGGGAAGGTCTGATGGCCGGCCGTTCCGGCGTCAAGCCTCTTGAGGGCGACCGTTTCGCCGAACTGCCTGTCCGGATCGCGGCCCTCGCGGCCGTCGACCCGGGTGACGTCCTGCCCCGTCCGCTCGCCCGCAAGCTGGACCGCTCGGCGCAGTTCGCGCTGATCGCGGCCCGTGAGGCGTGGGCGGACGCGGGCTTCACCGGCAAGGCCGGTGAGGACGCCAAGATCGAGCCCGATCGGCTGGGCTCGGTCATCGCCTCCGGCATCGGCGGCGTGATCACCCTGCTCGACCAGTACGACGTGCTGAAGGAGAAGGGCGTACGCCGCGTCTCCCCGCACACCGTGCCCATGCTCATGCCCAACGGTCCGGCCGCCAACGTCGGTATCGAGGTGAACGCCCAGGCGGGCGTCCACACCCCGGTCTCCGCCTGTGCGTCGGGCGCCGAGGCGATCGGGTACGCCGTCGAGATGATCCGCACCGGCCGTGCCGATGTGGTCCTCGCCGGTGGCACCGAGGCGGCCATCCACCCGCTGCCGATCGCCGCGTTCGCCAACATGATGGCGATGTCCAAGAGCAACGACGAGCCCGAGAAGGCCTCGCGTCCGTACGACACCGGCCGGGACGGGTTCGTCCTCGGCGAGGGCGCCGGCGTCGTCGTCCTGGAGTCCGCGGAGCACGCCGCCGCGCGCGGCGCCCGGGTCTACGCCGAGGTGCTGGGCCAGGGGCTGTCCGCGGACGCCCACCACATCGCGCAGCCCGAGCCGACCGGGCGCGGTATCGCCGCCGCGATGCAGAACCTGCTGGACCAGACGGACCTCAAGCCGTCCGAGGTCGTGCACCTCAACGCACACGCCACGTCCACGCCGCAGGGCGACGTCGCGGAGCTGAAGGCGCTGCGCAAGATCCTGGGCGACGACCTCGACCATGTCGCGATCTCCGCGACGAAGTCGATGACGGGCCATCTGCTCGGTGGCGCGGGCGGCATCGAGACCGTGGCGACGGTCCTGGCACTGCACCACCGGATGGCTCCGCCGACCATCAACATCGAGAACCTCGACGACGCGGTCGAGGCGGACATCGTGCGCGACACTCCGCGGCCGTTGCCGGAGGGGCCGATCGCGGCGATCAACAACTCGTTCGGATTCGGCGGGCACAACGTGGTGCTGGCGTTCCGTAGCGTGTGATGGTTCTACCGCTGTACGTGTGAAGCCCGCTTCCCCCTTGTGGGGAGGCGGGCTTCATCCGTGGTGCGGGTCCTTTCGGGGGCTCCGCCCCCGCACCCCCGCTCCTCAGTCGCCGGAGGGGCTTGGTCCTGCCCGGCCGGAGCCCCGGTCACACGACCTGGTGGAGCCAGCGGACCGGCGCGCCCTCGCCCGCGTGGCGGAAGGGCTCCAGCTCGTCGTCCCACGGCTTGCCCAGGAGCTTGGTGATCTCCGCCTCCAGGTCCGTCTCCCCGCGCACCGACCGTGCCAGCGCGGCCCGCAGCCGGTCCTCGGGGATCAGGATGTCGCCGTGGATGCCGGTGACCGCGTGGAAGATGCCCAGCTCGGGCGTGGAGCTGTAGCGCTCGCCCTCCGCGGTCTGCGAGGGCTCCGCCGCCACCTCGAAGCGCAGCAGATCCCAGCCGCGCAACGCGGAGGCGAGCTTCGACGCCGTGCCCGGCCTGGCCTGCCAGGAGAACTCGGACCGCCAGGTGCCGGGCGCGGCCGGCTGTCTGATCCAGTCGAGCTGGACCCGCACACCGAGTACACCCTCCACCGCCCATTCGACATGGGGGCAGAGCGCGCGCGGTGCGGAGTGAACGTACAGAACTCCACGTGTCGTCACCGGGACCTCCAGTGTGGGACGAGGTTCGCCTTCCCCAGCGGCCTCGCGCCCGTACCGCCTCTTTCCGGCCGCTTCCCGAGGTTGTCATCAGTAAACAGCATCGGGAGTTAATCTCCGGAAAAGGGACACTATGTGACGTGATGTGAAGTTCGGAAGCCACCCGAGTGGAGCCGGACTGCCGAAGGAACCACTGGTTCGACGGGGGAAAAGCTACCGTGCGGCGGCGTCCGAGGTGTGACGTACCGTCGGTCCTGGGCCCATGATTCGCTCAGCATTCACCCCGCGGGGCGGGCGGGCCCGCCGACCGGTGCCAAGAGGGTTTGCCGGGGGCATGGACGGGAGGCACCAGGGAATGCCGGATCGCTCCGTACGGCACCGATCGCGCACCGCACTGGCCGCGCTGGCCGCGTTGTCGTGTCTCGGCACGGCCGCGCTGGCCGGCTGTGACTCCGGGTCGGACAGCACGACGAAGGGCGCGTCGGCCGGGCACCCCTCCGCGGCGGCCGCACCGGTCTGGGACCGCAGCCCGGGGTCGGTCGCGGCGGTCGGGGACTCCATCACCCGCGGGTTCGACGCCTGCTCGGTGCTGGCGGACTGTCCCGAGGCCTCCTGGTCGACCGGCACGGACAGCGCGGTGAACAGCCTCGCGGTGCGGCTGCTCGGCGCCTCCGGCGCGGCGGACCGCAGCTGGAACCACGCGGAGACGGGGGCCCGGATCAACCAGTTGCCGGAGCAGATGGCGCTGGCCGCGAAGGAGGACCCCGACCTGGTGACGGTGATGATCGGCGCCAACGACGCCTGCCGGGACTCGGTGGGGGTCATGACACCGGTGGCCGATTTCCGTACGTCGTTCGAGGCGTCCATGCGTCAGCTGCGCAGCGCCGCGCCGAAGACGCAGGTGTATGTGTCGAGCGTGCCGGATCTGAAGCGGCTCTGGTCGACGGGGCGCGGCAATCAGCTGGGCAAGCAGATCTGGAAGCTGGGGATCTGCAAGTCGATGCTGGGCGACGCGGACGACATGAGCGCCTCGGCGGTGGCGCGGCGCGCGGCGGTGCAGAAGCGCGTGGTGGCGTACAACGACGTGCTGCGCGAGGTGTGCGCGAAGGATGTGCGCTGCCGTTACGACGGCGGGGCGGTCTTCGACTACCGGTTCACCGGCAAGCAGCTCAGCCAGTGGGACTGGTTCCACCCGGGGCGCAACGGGCAGGCCCGGCTGGCCGAGATCGCGTACCGCAATGTCACGGCGGCCCGGCCCCCCGTGTAAGGGCCGGCCGGTCTAGAGTTCGTGATCATGGACACGGGTTCGAACACGGCGACGCGCACGGAAGACTTCGGCACCCTCGGCGACGGCACGGCCGTGCACCGCTGGACGCTGGAGCGGGCCGGCACGCGGGTGCGCGTGCTGACGTACGGCGGCGTCGTGCAGTCGGTCGAGGTGCCGGACCGCGACGGCGCGCGGACCGGTGTGGCGCTCGGGCTGCCGGATCTCGCCTCGTACCTGAAGTACACCGGGCCCTACTTCGGCGCGCTGGTCGGGCGGTACGCGAACCGGATCGGCGGCGCGGCCTTCGAGCTCGACGGGCGGACCTGCCACCTCACGCGCAACGAGGGGCGCAACCACGTGCACGGCGGGGCCCTCGGCTTCGACAAGCGCGTGTGGGACGCCCGGGAGACCGCGGACGGGGTGGAGCTGTCCCTGGTCTCGGCGGACGGCGAGGAGGGTTTCCCGGGGCGCCTTGAGGTCTCGGTGGCGTACACACTGGACGAGGGCGGGGCGCTGCGCATCGCGTACCGGGCGACGACGGACGCGCCGACCGTGCTGAACCTGACCAATCACACGTACTGGAACCTCGCGGGCGCCGACAGCGGCAGCGCGCTGGGGCAGCGGCTGCGGATCGCGGCCGGACGGATCACCCCGGCCGACGCGGAGTCGCTGCCGACGGGTGAGTTCCGGCCGGTGGACGGGACCCGGTTCGACTTCCGGGAGTCCCGGCCGGTGCCCGGGGAGTACGACCACAACTACGTGCTGGACGAGGGCACGTCGGGTCCGGCGGCCGAGTTGTACGACGAGGCGTCGGGGCGCGTGCTGACCGTCACGACCACGGAACCCGGTCTTCAGCTCTACACGGCGGACCACTTCGACGGGGAGCCGTTCGGGCCGTGCGCCGGAATCGCGCTGGAGACCCAGCACTTCCCCGACTCCCCGAACCGGCCGGAGTTCCCGAGCACGGTGCTGCGGCCGGGCCAGGAGTACGTGTCGACGACGGTGTACGGCTTCTCGGCACGCTGATACGACGCGCTGGTACGACGGGCATTGGTACGACGGCGCTCGTACGGCAGGGGGAAGAGCCCCGGAGCGGGGTCAGGGACCGCTCCGGGGCTCTTCCGTACAGGAGGCCGGGGGTGGACCCGGGCCGCTACGCCTTGACCTCCACGGTCGCGGTCAGCCGTACGTCGCCCAGCGAGTGGGCCGCCTGCACCTCGTACGTACCGGGGACGACGGTCCAGCCGTACGCCGTCTCGTCCCAGATCTCGTACGCGCGCCGCTCCAGCGGGACCGTCACCTCGACGCTCTGGCCGGGGGCCGCCTCGACGCGGCCGAAGCCGGCGAGGACCCGGGCCGGGCGTTCGGCGGTGTCGGCCCGCGGGGCCAGGTAGAGCTGCACGGTCTCGGCGCCCGGCCGGGTGCCGGTGTTGGTGAGGCGGACGGTGGCGGCGTCCTCGGTGACGGTGAGGGCCTCGTACGTCCAGCCGGTGTAGCCGAGTCCGTGGCCGAAGGGGTACGCCGGTGCGGTACCGGCCTTCTCCCAGGCCCGGTAGCCGATGAAGACGCCCTCGTCGTAGTGGAGTTCGCCGTCGGTGGGCGTGGTGGCCGCGACGGGTGCGTCGGCGAGCACGGCGGGCCAGGTGGTGGGCAGCCGGCCGCCCGGTTCGGCGGCGCCGAGCAGGACGTCGGCGAGCGCAGCGCCGCCCTCCTGCCCCGGGAACCAGCTGAGCAGCACCGCGGCGACGTCCTCGCGCCACGGAAGCTCCACCGGGGAGCCGGAGTTGACGATCACGACGGTGTTCGGGTTGACGGCGGCGACGGCCCGGACCAGCTCGTCCTGGTGGCCGGGGAGCCGCAGACCGGTGCGGTCGAAGCCCTCGGACTCGACGCGTTCGGTGGTGCCGACGACGACGATCGCGGTGTCCGCGGCGCGGGCGGCCTCGACGGCCTCGGCGATCAGCTCGCCGGGGTCGCGGCGCGGGCCGAGGTGGCACAAGGAGAACGAGACGCCGGGCATCAGTGAGTCGGCGCCGAGGGTCTCGGGGAGCTGCCGGAGCGAGACCTCGACGGGTTCGCCCGCAGTGAGCGTGACCCGGCCGCGCTCCTGGGGAGTGCCGAAGAACGCCTCGCCCGGGTCGGCGGAGCCACTGGTCCGGTGCACCTCGTCGTAGAGCGTCGCGCCGGCGACGGTGAGGGTCAGCGCTCCGGTACCGCGGGTGCCGAAGACGTGCTCGCCGCTGTCGCGCGGGGTGAAGGTGCCGGTGATCTCGACGCTGTGCAGCGTCTCGTGAGTCACCCCCGCGGGCAGGTCGGTGCCGATCCACTGGACGGCGCCGGTGTGCAGCGGGGCCGATCCGATGACCGTGCCGGCGTCGTCACGGCAGACCGCCTTGAGGGCGAACCCCTTCTCGGCCGGGGAGAGTTCGTCGTTCGGGTCGGCGCCGGTCCGGTAGTCGAGCACATCCTCGGGGAGCGCCGCGAGCAGGCCGTCGAGCGGGGAGACGACGTGGTGCGGGAAGACCTGTGCGGAGCCGCCGCCGAGCACCCGGGCATCGCGGGCGAGGGCGCCGCTGAGTGCGATCCGGTGGACGGCGGACGGGTCGATGGGGAGCGCGGCGCGTTCGTTGCGCAGCAGGACGAAGGAGCGGCGGGCGATCTCGCGGGCCAGCGCGTCCCCGTCGACGGCGGCCGGGCGGTCGGCCTCGGCGACCACGGGCGGGGCGCTGTCCAGCACGCCGACGCGGGCGGCGAGCCGCAGCACGTTGCGCACCGCCGTGTCGAGGACCGACTCCTCGACCTCACCGGCCCGCACCGCGGCGGCGAGCGCCGCCCCGTACACGGTCTTCGGGCCGGGCATCGCGACGTCGAGCCCGCCGGTGACGGCCGCGACGGTGGAGCGTGCGGCCAGCCAGTCGGAGACGATGAAGCCGTCGAAGCCCCATTCGCCCCGCAGCACCTCGTTCTGGAGGTAGCGGTGCTCGGTCATGGTGGTGCCGTTGACCTGGTTGTAGGCGGCCATGATGCCCCACGGGTGGGCGTTGGTGACGATCCGCTCGAAGGGGGCGAGGTAGAGCTCGCGCAGGGCGCGCGGGGCGACGATGTTGTCGACGGTGAAGCGGTCGGTCTCGGCGTCGTTGGCCACGAAGTGCTTGACGGTCGTGCCGACCCCGCCCTCCTGCACACCGCGCACATAGCCGGTGCCGATCTCCCCGGTGAGGTACGGGTCCTCGCTGTACGCCTCGAAGTGCCGTCCGCCCAGCGGGGACCGGTGCAGATTCACGGTCGGCGCGAGCAGCACGTGCACCCCCTTGCGGCGGGCCTCCTGCGCGAGGAGGTGTCCGGCGCGGCGGGCCAGGGCCGGGTCCCAGGTCGCGGCGAGGGCGGTGGGCGAGGGCAGCGCGACGGACGGGTCGTCGGCGCTCCAGCTGACACCACGCACCCCGATCGGCCCGTCCGACATGACCAGGGACCGCAGTCCGACGGCGGGGAGCGCGGGCAGCGACCACATGTCCTGCCCGGCCAGCAGCCTGGCCTTGTCGTCGAGTCCGAGTGCGGCCAGGGCCGCTTCTGCGGCGGCCTCGCGGGCCGCCTCGGGGTGCGTGGGTGTGGTCGCGTCTGCCACGGCCGTGCCTCCTCGTCGAAATCCTGCCTGATGTCTCCATAGTGACCCTTGACCGGTAGAACGGTAGGGTTTGTTATCGATACGTAATACACGGGCATGGCGTACGGTCCAGGAAGCCGACCGGAAGCGGGCCGGAACAGAGATCTCAGAAGTACCGAAAGGGGCCGGGGCGATGGCGCGGGCCAGGAGCGTGGAGCGGCGGGCGGAGATACTCCGCGCCACCCTGGAGGTGATCGCCGAGCGCGGCTACCGGGGCGCCACCCTGGGCGCGGTCGCCGAGCGGGTGGGCCTGAGCCAGCAGGGCCTGCTGCACTACTTCCCCACCAAGGAGGCGATGCTCGTCGCCGTCCTGGAGGAGCGCGACCAGTGGGACACCGGCGGCGGGCCCCGCAGTGACGGCGGCTGGCGGAGCGAACTGCTCGGCTCGCTCGTCGAGTACAACGCGATGCGCCCCGGCGTCGTCCAGACCTTCTCGGCGCTGCTCGGCGAGAGCGTCACCGA
>NZ_JAFMPZ010000046.1 GCF_017353455.1 Streptomyces laculatispora | reverse complement strand
GCCGGCCGGCTCGCGGACCGGCTCGGCGGCCACGCCCAGCCGGAGGTGGCGAAGGACGGCGCCGTCGAGGACGGGACGGCGGACCACGAGGTGCCGTCCGTGCTGCTCGGTGGCGTACCCCTGGACGAGCTGGAACTGGACGCGGCGCGCACCGCCGTTCTGGTCCAGGACAAGGACCCGGTGCTGCTCTCCGGCACCCTGCGCGAACTGCTGGACGTACCGTCGTCCGGCCGGGTGAGCCCCGAGGAGGCGCTGTCGGCCGCGCAGTGCGACGACGTCCTGAACGCGCTGGCACAGGCGTCCGTGGACTGTGGCGGCGATCCGATGGACACCCGGATCACCGAACGCGGCCGGTCGCTCTCCGGCGGCCAGCGCNNCTGGTGCTCGACGAGCCGACGTCCGCGGTCGACTCGCACACGGAGGCGCGGGTCGCCGCGGGTATCAAGGCGCTGCGCAAGGACCGTACGACGGTGGCCTTCGCCTCCTCCCCGCTGCTGCTCGACCTGGCGGACCGGGTGGCTCTGGTCCACCGGGGCACGGTGGTGGCCGTCGGCACCCACCGTGAACTGCTGCGCGGCGAACCGCGCTACCGGGCCGTCGTCACCCGCGAGACCGGCGACGAGATCCCGGCACCGGCCCCGCCGGGCAAGGACGAAGCGATCCCCGCGATCGACACCATCAAGGAAATCGAGGAGAGGGCATGACCGGCGTCGCACCACCGGCCTACGACCCGGCCGCGCCCGAGTCGGCCACCACCCTGCCGGTCGGCACCCCTACGACCGTACGGACGTATGCCAGGGAACTGATCAGGCGCCACCGGCGGCCGTTCACCGTGGTCACCCTGCTCAACACGGTCGCGGTGGTCGCCTCGATCGCCGGCCCCTACCTGCTGGGCGGGCTCGTCGAGGATCTGTCCAACGGGGTCACCGACCTCCATCTGGAGCGCACCGCCGCGGTGTTCGCCGTCGCGCTCATCGTGCAGACCGTGGTCACCCGGATGATGCGGCTGCGCAGCGCGATGCTCGGCGAGGAGATGCTGGCCGATCTGCGCGAGGACTTCCTCGTGCGGTCGGTCCGGCTGCCGCCCGGCGTCCTGGAACGGGCCGGGACGGGTGATCTGCTCTCCCGGATCACCACGGACATCGACCGGCTCGCCAACGCCATGCGCGAGGCGGTGCCGCAGCTGGCCATCGGTGTGGTGTGGGCGGGGCTGCTGCTCGCCGCGCTCACCGTCACCGCTCCCCCGCTGGCGCTCTCGGTGCTCATCGCGCTTCCGGTGCTGATCGTCGGCTGCCGCTGGTACTTCCGCCGGGCGCCGTCCGCGTACCGCTCGGAGGCCGCCGGTTACGCGGCGGTCGCGGCCGTCCTCGCGGAGACGGTGGATGCCGGGCGGACCGTGGAGGCGCACCGGCTGGGTGCGCGCCGGGTCGCGCTGTCGGACCAGCGGGTCAAGGAGTGGACGGCCTGGGAGCGGTACACGCTCTTCCTGCGGTCCGTGCTCTTTCCCGTCATCAACGCCACGTACGTGACGATCCTCGGCGCGGTCCTGATGCTCGGGGGCTGGTTCGTGATCGAGGGCTGGCTCACCGTCGGGCAGCTGACGACGGGTGCGCTGCTCGCGCAGATGATGGTCGACCCGATCGGCCTGATCCTGCGCTGGTACGACGAGTTGCAGGTCGCCCAGGTGTCGCTGGCGCGCCTCGTGGGTGTCCGCGAGATCGAGCCGGACGCGGGCGACGCGGCGGTGGCGCCGGACGGCCGGGACGTACGCGCCGACGAGGTGCGCTTCGGATACCGGGCCGGTCTCGACGTCCTGCACAAGGTGTCGCTTGACGTCGCTCCGGGTACCCGGCTGGCGCTGGTCGGCCCGTCCGGTGCGGGCAAGTCCACGCTGGGCCGGCTGCTGGCCGGGATCTACGCCCCGCGCACCGGTGAGGTCTCGCTGGGCGGTGCGCAGTTGTCGCGGATGACCGCGGAGCGCGTGCGTACGCATGTGGCGCTGGTCAACCAGGAGCACCATGTGTTCGTGGGTTCGCTGCGGGACAACCTGTTGCTGGCCCGTGCCGGTGCCGGGGACGCGGAGCTGTGGGCGTCGCTGGCCGCGGTCGACGCGGACGGCTGGGCCCGGGCACTGGACGAGGGGCTGGACTGCGAGGTCGGCTCGGGCGGTACGGTGCTCACTCCCGCGCAGGCCCAGCAGATCGCGCTGGCCCGGCTGGTGCTGGCCGATCCGCACACGCTGGTGCTGGACGAGGCGACGTCGCTGCTCGACCCGCGCGCGGCCCGTCATCTGGAGCGCTCGCTGGCCCGGGTGCTGGACGGCCGCACGGTCGTGGCGATCGCGCACCGGCTGCACACGGCGCACGACGCGGATGTGATCGCGGTCGTCGAGCAGGGCCGGATCAGCGAGCTGGGCAGCCATGACGAGCTGGTGGCGGCGAACGGCGCGTACGCGGCGCTGTGGCGGTCCTGGCACGGCTGACGGGGGTGGTGCGGTCCCCCGGTCCACCGGCTCTCCGGGATCATTAGGGTCGGTACATGACAGATTCCTATGTGGATCCGGGGACCCCTGACTGTCGCAGCGCGCTGCGGTACCTGTGGTGGCTGATCACCAGTCAGCGCCGCCGGATCGCCGCCGGTGCGCTGCTCGGCAGTGTCTGGATGGTCTGCCTGACGCTGCCTCCCTACCTGCTGTCGCGCGCCATCGACGACGGGCTGGAGCCGGGGCAGTGGTCCGCGCTGGTGGGCTGGGTAGCGGCGTTGCTGGGCGTGGGGGTGCTGAACGCGTGGCTGGCGATCATGCGGCACCGCACGATGACCAGGGTGCGGATGGACGCCGCCTTCCGGTCCGTGGCGGTCGTGGTCAGGCAGGCGACCGCGCTCGGCGGGGCGCTGCCGCGCCGGGTCACGGCCGGGGAGATCGTCACGATCGGGTTCCGCGATGTCGCCGTGATCTCCGGCACGCTGACCATCACCGGCCCCGGGGTCGGCGCGGTCCTCGCCTATGTCGTCGTGGCCGCGCTGCTGCTGACCGTTTCGCCGCTGCTCGCCGTGGTGGTGCTGCTCGGGGTACCGCTGCTCGCGGTGCTGGTCGGCCCACTGCTGTGGCGGTTGCAGGGCGTCGAGTCGGCGTACCGGGAGCAGCAGGGCGGGCTCGCCGCCCGTTTCGAGGACATCGTCGGGGGCCTGCGCGTTCTCAACGGCATCGGCGGCAAGGAGGCGTACGCCGAACGCTACCGGCGCGGTTCGCGGGAGTTGCAGGCTCAGGGGTACCGCGTCGGCGGGGTGACCAGCTGGATCCAGGCCCTCGGTGTCGGCCTCCCCACCCTGTTCCTCGGTGTCGTGACCTGGCTGGCGGCCCGGATGGCCGCCCAAGGGACCATCACCGTGGGCGAGTTGGTCGCGGTCTACGGATACACGGCGGTGCTGGTGGTGCCGGTCTCGTTCTTCATCGAGGGCGGCTACGACCTCAGCCGCGGGCTGGTCGCCGCCCGCAGGGTCATCCGGTTCCTGGCCATGGAGCCCGATTCCGCGGACGGGGAGGCGACTTCGCAGGGACCCGGGGCGCCGTCCACGCTCCGTGATCCGGAATCCGGCGTCGAGGTGGTGCCCGGCGGGCTGACCGCACTCGTCAGCGCCCGGCCGTCGGACTCCGCCGCGGTGGTCGACCGTCTCGGCCGGTTCGTGGAGTCGGCCGCCACCTGGGGCGGGATACGCCTCGACGAGATCGACCTGACGCGGGTTCGCCGGCGGATCCTGGTCGCGGACAACGAGGCCGATCTGTTCGCCGGACCGCTGCGCGAGGTGATCTGCGGCGCGCGGGACCGGGACGAGGAGACCATCGGCCGCGGCGTCCACGCGGCCATGGCGCAGGACATCGTCCGCGGTCTGCCGGACGGACTCGACTCGCCGGTCGACGCGCAGGGCCGCAACCTCTCCGGAGGACAGCGGCAGCGCGTCCGGCTGGTCCGGGCCCTGCTGGCCGATCCCGAGATACTCCTGGCGGTCGAGCCCACCTCGGCGGTCGACGCACACACCGAGGCGGCCGTCGCGGCCCGGCTGCACGCCGCACGGTCCGGCCGCACGACGGTCGTCACCAGCACGTCACCGCTCCTGCTGGACCGGGCGGACACCGTGTACTACCTGGTCGACGGCTCCGTCGCGGCCGTCGGCAGCCATCGCGAGCTCCTGGACGGGCAGCCCGGGTACCGCCGGCTGGTGTCCCGCGGTGTGGACGACGACGCTCCCGGCGGCTCGGCCGAAGGAACCGTCCCGCCGTCCCGGGAGGCCGTGCGATGACCGCGGACTCCCGGGCGACGGGCCGGGCCCTGTCCGTCGCCGAACCGTTCCGGATACGCCGGGCCGCGCTCCGGCTGATCCGGCTGGACGGCCGCGCCTTCGCCGCCATGATCGGCCTCAACGCGCTCGCCGCCGGTGCCGGACTCGTCGGCCCGTGGCTGCTCGGCCGCATCATCGACGAGGTCCGGGCGGGCGGCGGGGTGGCCGCGGTGGACCGCCTCGCACTCACCATCCTCGGCTTCGCCGTGGCGCAGCTCCTGCTGGTCCGCTACGCCGGTTACATCGGACACCGCTTCGGCGAGCGGACCCTGGCGCGCATCCGGGAGCAGTTCGCCGACCGGGCGCTCGCGCTGCCCGCAGCGGCCGTCGAGCGGGTGGGCACGGGCGACCTGATGACCCGCGGCACCACCGATGTCGCCGCGGTCGGCGCGACCCTCCGGGACGCCGGACCCGAGGTCCTCGTCGCCGGGGTCCAGGCGCTGTTCATCCTCGGAGCGGTCTTCTTGCTCAACCCGTTGCTCGGCGCGTGCGGGGTGCTGGGTCTGCTCGGCATCTGGTTCGCCGCCCGCTGGTACCTGCGCCGGGCGCTCACCGCGTACCTCGCCGAGGGAGCCGCCAACTCGGAGCTCGCGGAGCAGCTCGCGGCCACCGCCGCGGGCGCCCGCACCGTCGAGGCCCTGGGGCTGCAGCAGCGCCGCGTCGCGGCGTGCCGGGAGGGTATCGAGAAGTGCCGGAGCACCCGGACCCGGACACTGTTCCTGCGCAGTGTGCTCTTCCCGGCCGTGGACATCTCCTACGTCATCCCCGTGGCCGGTGTCCTGCTGATCGGCGGCGTGCTGCACGACCAGGGCGCGATGAGTGTCGGCGCGGTCGTCGCCTCGGCCCTGTACCTGCGGCAGTTGTCCCAGCCCCTGGACGTCATCCTCCAGCAGATGGAGCAACTCCAGAGCAGCAGCGCCTCCTTCGCGAGAGTGGAGGGTCTCGGCACGGCGGCGCAGGCACCGCAGGCCGCCTCTTGCGCGCCGGCCGACGACCGGATCGAAGTGGCCGGGGTGCGCTACGCCTACGACGACGGGGGCGACGTCCTGCACGGTGTCGACCTGACGGTCCGGCCCGGCGAGCGACTGGTGATCGTCGGCCCGTCAGGCGCGGGCAAGACCACGCTGGGCAGACTGCTGGCAGGCATGGACACACCGCGCACCGGCTCGGTGACGGTGGGCGGGGTCCCGGTCGCCGGCCTGGACCCCGACCGGCTGCGCCGGCACGTCGTCCTCGTCACCCAGGAGCACCACGTGTTCCTGGGCACGGTCCGGGAGAATCTGCGGATCGCCTCGGCGGGCGCCCCCGACGCCGAACTGCACGCGGCACTCGCGGCCGTCGGCGCCGAGTGGGCCGATGAACTGCCGGACGGCCTGGACACCGATCTGGGCCATGGCGGGCACCGGCCGGACGGGGCCCGGGCACAGCAGCTCGCCCTGGCGCGCGTGGTACTGGCCGACCCGCACACGCTGATACTCGACGAGGCCACCGCGCTCCTTGACCCGAGAACGGCCCGGCACACGGAGCGCGCGCTGGCCGCCGTCCTCGAAGGCCGGACCGTCATCGCCATCGCGCACCGTCTGCAGTCGGCGCACGATGCCGACCGGGTGGCCGTGATGGAGGACGGCCGGATCACCGAACTCGGCGCCCACGACGATCTCGTGGCGGCCGGGGGCGCGTACGCCGCGCTCTGGAGCT
>NZ_JAFMPZ010000045.1 GCF_017353455.1 Streptomyces laculatispora | reverse complement strand
CTCCGGCACCGGGTCCGCCATGGGGGCGGCGCAGGCGGCGGCCGCGCGGTGGACGCATGCCGGGGCGAGGAGGCAGCCGCAGGTGATGGCGTCCGCCGTCGCCACCACACCGTCCGGGGCGTGCAGGCGCAACTCGGTCTCGTCGTCGACCGCGATCGTCACCGTGCCCCCGTCGCGGCGCGTCGGGCGGGCGCCGAGTTTGGTGACCGCCGCATCCAGCCGCTTGCGCAGCCGGGGTGAGAGGTCCTCCACCAGCGTGGCCGTGACCTCCGGCGCGACAGGTGGCAACTGAACGGCGGTCATACGGTCTTCTCCCCTATCCAGCGGGCCAGTTCGAGAGGGCTGAGGGCCGCCACGGGCATGCCGGCGGCCACGAGTTGCCCGGCGACGCCCGTCGAGTAGCGGGGCCGGCCGGCGTCGTCGAGGCTGGCGCAGCCGAGGACGTGGCAGCCGGTGGTCACCAGGGCACGCACCTCGGCCAGCAGTCCGCCGAGCGGGGCGCCCTCCTCGAAGTCGCTGATCACGACGACGAGGGTGCGGGAGGGCACCTCGATCAGGCTGCGGGCGTGCCGCAGCCCGGCGGCGATGTGCGTGCCCCCGCCCACGCTCACCTCCAGCAGGAGGGAGAGGGGATCGTGCACATGGCCGGTGAGGTCGACGACCTCTGTGGAGAAGGCCAGGAAATGAGTGCTCAGGGCCGGCACCCCGGCGAGCACGGAGGCGGTCAGCGCGGACCAGATCGTGGACGCCTCCATGGATCCGGAAACATCGGTGACCAGGATCAGGCGCCAGTCGGCCGACCGGCGGGCGCGGCTGCGGAACACCGGCTTCTCTGGGATCACCCGGACCGTTCCGTCGGCCGCCCGGCGGGCGGTGGCCAGGTTGGCGCGCAGCGTGCGCGGCAGGTCCAGCCTGCCACCGGGGCGGCGGGTGGGCCGGGCCGTCATCGCGCCGGTGAGGGCGGGGCGCAGCCGGGTGGCGAGCTGCCGGGTCAGTTCGTCGACCAGGCGGCGGACCAGGGGCCGGAGCGCGGCGAGGCGGGCCTCGGGGAGGCCGCCGGCGTACCGCAGGATAGTCCGGAGCAGTTCCACGGAGGGGGCGGCGGCCTCCGGGTCCAGTTCGGCGAGGACGTCCTGCCGGCCTGTCCCGGCCGCGGTGGCGAGGACCTCCTCGCGGATGCCGGGGCCGAACAGCGCGGCCAGTTCCTCGGACCACTCGCGGACACCGGGGAATGATGGTTCCCGGCCGCCGCGCGAGCCGCCCCCGTGCCCGGGGCCGGGCAGTCCGCCGCGGGATCCCTCGCCGTGTCCCGCGCCGTAGAGCTCGTCCAGAGCGGTCGCCAGGCGGGCGGCGCCGGACGGCAGTCGGTCGGAGCGCCGGCCGAGTACGAGCCGCCACCGGTCGGCGGGCGCGAGGGTCCGCGCGGGGGCGGCCTCGGTGGAGGCTCCGGTGGTGGGGCGGCCGACGGACAGCGGTGGGAGGCGGTCGTCGTGCGCGGGTGGCGGGACGGGCAGGCCGAGGCCGGTCAGGAGCTCGCGGGCCGCGAGGTCGGCGGCCGTTCGGCGGGCCAGTTCGGCCGGATCGTCCGCGTCGAGGTCGTCCACCCGTTTGCCCAGCCGCTCCTCGACGGTGTCCAGCAGCCGGTCCCGGGCGGCCGGGCTCAGGGTGTCGAAGCCACCGCGCAGGGCCGGCAGCCGGGCCAGGAACGCGGTGTCGTCCAGCTCGACGACCCGGTGCAGCAACGGGTCCAGGGCGCCGACGCCGACGGTCAGGAGGGGGCCCGCCACCGTCAGGACGCCGGTGAGGCGGGCGGTGAGCGCGGCCCGGGAGGTGCTGTCCACGGCTCCGTCCACCCAGGAGGCGACGCGCCCCCCGAAGCTCGCGGCCTCTTCGTGGCCCGTGAGCACCCTGACCGCTCCGGCGGCCGCGGCGATCAACGGCGTCCCGTCGGCGGCCAGCCGGGCGAGGGCGTCGGTGAGCTGGATGCCGCCCAACCGGTCGGCCCGCTGGGACAGTTCGAGCAGAGCTCGGGCGTCCTCGGTCTCCTCGGAGCCGGTCAGGCCGTCGACCTGGCGGACCGCGGCCGAGGTCAGGAGTTCGGCCGCGCGCGCGGTGCGGGCCGCACGGGCGGAGGCGGTGGTGTCCGGGGCCGAGTGGTCGTCGGGTGCGGTCAGGCCCGACAGGTGGCCCGCGTCGATGCGGTCCAGCAGGTCGAGCCCTCCCAGGAGTTCGGGAAGGGTGCCGCTCGCGGGGAGTACGGCCGCCAGTTCCGTCAGCCGTTCGTCGGCCAGGGCGGGGAGCCCGCACTCGGCGGCCTCCGTGAGTCCGCGGACGACCTGGGCGGCCGTCGGACCGTCCGCCTCGCACTCCGCCGTGTGCCGCTGCCGCAGCACGCCCTCGGCCGCCTGGACCGGGGTGACGCCGCGGGCCCCGGCCGCGGTGAGCATCGCGGCCGTCGCCGGGGTCCACCGCACCTGCCAGCGCGTCGTGAGTCCTTCGGTGCCCGCCGCGCCGGTCACCTGCTGCTCCTGCGCGTACGGGATGCCGCACACCGTCAGCCTGCGCAGCAGCAGTTCACGGCGCCGGTCCAGGGCGGAGCGCGCCGGGTCGAGCCGGAGGTCGCGCGGTGTCTTCTCGTGCGCGTCCTCGGGGCCGGGGAGGGCGAGCGCCGCGGTCTCGGTCTCGACCGCGGGGCCCAGTCCGCTGCGCGGAGCGGCGGGCGCGGGGCGTCCGGTGCGGGCTCCGACGAGTACGCGTTCGAGGGCCAGGGCGACGGCGCGGCCCGTGCCGTAGGTCTCGCCGCGCCCCAGCACCGTCTGCACGGCTTCCAGGAGTTCACCGCGGCCGGGGGCGGGCAGGTCGCGCAGACGGGCCAGGTCACCGGCGACCCGGACGATCTCCCGGCCGTCCGCCGGGCCGTAGGGGTGGCCCTGTTCGCGCAGGGTGGCGCAGATACGGACCGCGGTGCGGATCAGCGCCTCGTGCAGCGCGGCCGGGTCCCCGGCGGCGTCCAGGACGGTGTGCTGCCACTCCGGGTCGCGGATTCCGGCCGGGTAGCCGGACCGTGAGTCGAGCAGCGGGTACGTGTACGGGATCAGGGAGACCGTGCAGGCCGCCGTCCCGGCGGCGCCGCTCGCACGGCCGTCTGCCCCGGACGCTTCCGGCGCGGACGCCGGTACGGGACCCCCGGTGGCCCCGGCGGCGGACGGCAGCAGCGCCGGGGCGTGGAAGGCTCCCACCACCACGGCGGGCCGTTGCCCGCTCGCCAGGGCCTGCGCGACATGTCCGCGCATACACGCCTCGCGCGCCAGGTCCGTGCCGTGCGCCCCGCCCCGCGCCTCGGCCTCGTGGCGCAGCGCCCAGCCGGTGAGCAGGGCCGCACGGCGGAGCGCCTCGGGTGTCGAGCCGGGCGCGAGGGCCTCGACCAGCCGGTCCCACAGGTCGTCCCCCTCCCGGCCGGTGAGCCGGGACCGGAGCGCGTCGGACAGCCCGTGCCCGTCCCCCGGCACGGACGCGGAGTCGGCGCCCGGGACCGGGGCGGGGGCGGAGGTGTCCGGACCGCCCACCGCCCACGCCCGGTCGGCCAGCGGCAGGTCGCAGGCCACCGCCGGGACCCCGTTTCTCGCCGCCCAGCGCAGCGCGGCCAGTTCGGGCGAGAAGTCCGCGAACGGGTAGAAGGCCGGGCCCCGTTCGCCTGCCGAGCCGGCCCCGGGCCCGTCGGCGGGCACGGCGGCCAGCGCCACCGGAGCCTCGGTCTCCTCGTGGGCGAGCCAGCCCAGCCAGGGCTGGAACTCGGCGGGCAGTTCGACGAGGAGGACGTCGGGGGCCGCCGCGTCCAGCAGAGCCGGGAGGGCGGCCGCCAGCGAGGGCGCGTGGTGGCGCACCCCGATCAGGAACGGCAACCCGGGCCCGGTCGCCGCGAGCGCCGCCACCGCGGCCTCCGGGGTGGCGGGCGGCACCTCGGCGGTGGGCCGTGTCCCGGCGGTGGACGACGCCTCCACGGCGGACCGCGTCTCGGGGATGATCGACTCGCTCATCCGTCAGCTCTCCAGCACCGCGCGCAGGTCCCACAGGGCACGCCAGGTGGCCGCCCCCTGCTCCGCACGCCTGCGCACCGGCCCGTCCCAGTACCCAAGCAGCCGTGCGGCGTCGGCGGG
>NZ_JAFMPZ010000464.1 GCF_017353455.1 Streptomyces laculatispora | reverse complement strand
CGCCCCGTCGGCGCACCGCCCCGCCCGCGCCCGGGTCACCGTCACGGCACTCGCCGGTGACGGCGAACTCCTGCTGCGGGTCGCCGACAACGGGACGGGCGTCGACCCGGCCGATGCCGCGGAGGTGTTCCGGCGCGGCTGGTCGACCCACGGCGCCGGCCGCGGGATCGGTCTGGCGCTGGTGCGGCAGGCCGCGCACCGCAACGGCGGCGCGGTCACACTGGAGCGGGGGCCGGACGGCGGCGCGGAGTTCACCGTACGGCTGCCGCTCCCCGAGGGCAGCGGCGCGCGAAGGGAAAGGGCCACATGAACCCAGTGATCAGGGTGCTGGTCGTCGAGGACGATCCGGTCGCCGCCGACGCCCATCGGCTGTACGTGGACCGCGTCCCGGGATTCGCGGTGGCCGCGGTCGCGCACTCGCGGGCCGAGGCGGTGCGGGCGCTGGAGCGCACTCCGGTCGATCTGCTGCTCCTGGACCTGTATCTGCCGGACGGGCACGGTCTGCACCTGCTGCGCTCGTTGCGGGCTGCCGGGCACGCCGCCGATGTGATCGCCGTGACCTCGGCCCGCGAACTGGCCGTGGTCCGGGAGGGGGTGTCGCTCGGCGTCGTCCAGCACGTGCTGAAGCCGTTCACCTTCGCCACCCTGCGCGACCGGCTCGTCCGGTACGCCGAGTTCCGGGCGGCGGCCGGCGAGGCGAGCGGCCAGGACGAGGTCGACCGCGCGCTCGCCTCCCTGCGCGCCCCGCAGCCCGCCCGGCTGCCCAAGGGCCTGAGCGGTCCGACGCTGGAGGCGGTGACCCGGGTGCTGCGCTCGGCCCCGGACGGGATGACGGCGGCCGCCGCGGGCGTGGAGCTGGGGATCTCCCGCATCACCGCGCGCCGCTACCTGGAACATCTGGTGACCGCCGGCCGCGCTGCCCGCAGTCCGCAGTACGGACAGATCGGACGTCCGGAACTGCACTACCGGTGGGTGACCGAGGCCCGCTGAGCGGGTCCCCGGGCCGTCCCGGCACCCCGCACGGGGCGCTCCCGCGCCCGGGTTTCCCCCTAGGAGTTTCCTACGAGCCGTTGCCTCGGCGGAACACACCGTAGTCAGACCGCCTCCGACCTCTTACGGTAGGGCCGTGCACCCCACCCCGCCTTTCAACGCCCCCGCCGCGCGCAGACTGCGCGAGGCCCTGGGAATGGCTCCCGGTCATGTCGCCTACGGCCTCGGCGCCCAGTACGGACTCCGGATCACCGCCGAGACCGTAGCCGCTTGGGAGCGTGGACTCGCCTTGCCCAGCGAGTACGAACTCACGGCGCTCGCGGGGGTGTTGTGGTGCGCCCCCGGTGAACTCCTGACCGCCGCCCGGACCCTGCGCGAACACCGGGTCGCCCGGGAGCTGGCTCCGGACGAGCTGGCGGGGCTGCTGGGGATGGCCACGTCCGCCTATCTGCGCATGGAGGAGTCCGGGCGGTGGCGGGGCAACGAGCGCCAGTCCGCGGCGCTCACGGAGGCGCTGGGGCTGACGGCCGCCGACTTCGTGACGGCGACCGGACGGGACGAGGAGCTGGCCGAGCTGCTGCGGAGCGCCGTGACGACGCGCTGGCAGGCGTACGTACGACCGGTCGCGAAGCTGGTGCCGGTGGACCGGCGGCTGCTCCAGGGCGTACTGGAGCACATGCACTCCGAGTACCAGGCGCTGATGGTGTCCACGCTGAGCTGGAGCAGTACCGGCACCGAGCGGGAGGGCGCGACGGGCGACGCCGGCCGGGCGTTCCTGGCGCGGATCGTGGACCGGTTCTGGCAGACGACCGAGGCCTGACGCTCCGGGTCCGGCAGCACGAAGACGACCGGGCCGTGACCGTCCTGTGTGGACGGTCACGGCCCGGTCGTGCCGCTCGGCAGACTTGGTCAGAAGACCGACTCGGCCTCGTCCATCCGGTCCAGGGGGACCCGCTTCAGCTGGGTCACCGCGTCGGCGAGCGGCACCATCTCGACGTCGTTGCCGCGCAGCGCCGTCATCCGGCCGAAGTCACCCCGGTGCGCCGCCTCCACCGCGTGCCAGCCGAAGCGGGTGGCGAGCACCCGGTCGTAGGCGGTCGGCGTGCCGCCGCGCTGCACGTGGCCGAGAATGACCGGCCGGGCCTCCTTGCCGAGCCGGGTCTCCAGCTCGACGGCCAGGCGGTTGCCGATGCCCTGGAAGCGCTCATGGCCGAACTGGTCGATCGCGCCCTTGGCGTACGGCATCGAGCCCTCGGCCGGGTGCGCGCCCTCGGCGACGCAGATGACCGCGAACTTCTTGCCGCGTGCGAAGCGTTCCTCGACCATCTTGACCAGGTCCTCGACCTGGAACTTCCGCTCGGGCAGGCAGATGCCGTGGGCCCCGCCGGCCATTCCGGACTCCAGCGCGATCCAGCCCGCGTGGCGGCCCATCACCTCGACGACCATGACACGCTGGTGGGACTCGGCGGTGGTCTTCAGCCGGTCTATGGCCTCGGTGGCGACGCCGACCGCGGTGTCGAAGCCGAAGGTGCGGTCGGTGGCCGAGATGTCGTTGTCGATGGTCTTCGGTACACCGACGACGGGCATCCCGGCGTCCGAGAGCATCCGGGCGGCCGTGAGGGTGCCCTCGCCGCCGATCGGGATCAGCGCGTCCATGCCGTAACGGCGGCTCAGCTCGGCGCAGTTCTCGGCGGCCTCGCGCAGCCGGTCGCGCTCCAGCCGGGCGGAGCCGAGGATGGTGCCGCCGCGGGCGAGGATGCCGCTGACCGCGTTGAGGTCGAGGGGGCGGAAGTGGCCGTCGAGGAGGCCCTTGAACCCGTCCTCGAATCCGATGACCTCGTCACCGTGACCCACCACGGCACGGTGCACGACCGAGCGGATCACTGCGTTCAGGCCTGGGCAGTCGCCGCCTGCGGTGAGAACTCCGATGCGCATCGTGCTATATCTCCTGCTCGCTAGGGCCTGTCCGGCGGTAACTACACAATCCCCCGTACCGTGAGCCACGGTGATTGTCCCATGCCAGGTACGTACCTCGCGCTCTCGGCCGCTCCGGGGGCCGCCGGCCGCCCTCGCGGCGGGCGGCGCCGACGGCCGCGGAGAGGGGCTTTCGCCCGGCGGGCGGCCCCTCGGCCCCCGCAGGTATCGTCAAACAGGCGATACCACCCAAACCTGCCAGGCAAGGACGGGAGAGCACGCGTGACGCGCAGCGTGTACGTGACCGGGATCGACCGGGGAGACGGCCGCCAGGTCGTCGATCTGGGAGTCATGGAGCTCCTGACGCGTCAGGTGGACCGGGTCGGGGTGTTCCGCCCGCTGGTCCACGACGATCCCGACCGGCTGTTCGAGCTGCTGCGGGCCCGCTACCGGCTCTCCCAGGACCCGGGCACGGTCTACGGTCTCGACTACCACGAGGCCTCCGCGATCCAGGCGGAGCAGGGTACCGACGAACTCGTCTCCCGGCTCGTCGACCGCTTCCACCGGGTGGCACAGAAGTACGAGGTGGTCCTCGTGCTCGGCACCGACTTCGCGGCCACCCAGCTCCCCGACGAGCTGGCCCTCAACGCCCGGCTCGCCAACGAGTTCGGCGCCTCGGTGATCGCGGTGGTCGGCGGCCAGGACCAGAACGCGGAGTCCGTGCGGGCCGAGACGCGCAATGCCTACCGCGCGTACGCCGGTCTGGGCTGCGACGTCGTCGCGATGGTGGTGAACCGGGTGGCCTCCGCGGACCGCGAGGTCATCGCGGACCGGCTCGGGGCCACGCTGCCCGTCCCCTGTTCGGTGCTGCCCGACGATCCGGCCCTCTCCGCGCCGACGGTCGCCCAGATCACCGCGGCGCTGGACGGGACGGTGCTGCTCGGCGACGACGCGGGGCTGGCCAGGGACGCGCTGGACTTCGTGTTCGGCGGCGCGATGCTGCCGAACCTGCTGAACGCGCTGACGCCGGGCTGCCTGGTGGTGACGCCCGGGGACCGGTCCGATCTGGTGGTCGGCTCGCTGGCCGCGCACAGCGCCGGGACGCCGCCCATCGCGGGCCTGCTGCTGACGCTGAACGAACGGCCCGGCGAGGAGATACTCAAGCTGGCCGCACGGCTCGCACCGGGTACCCCGGTCGTCGCGGTGGCCGACGGTTCCTTCCCCACCGCCCAGAAGCTCTTCGCCCTGGAGGGCAAGCTGAACGCGGCGACGCCGCGCAAGGCCGAGACGGCGCTGGGACTCTTCGAGCGCCATGTCGACACCGGGGCGCTCCTCGACCGGATATCGGTCGCCCGCAGCGGCCGGGTCACGCCGATGATGTTCGAGCACGAACTGTTGGAGCAGGCCCGCGCGCACCGGCGCCGGGTGGTCCTGCCCGAGGGCACCGAGGAACGGGTGCTGCGCGCCGCCGACGTACTGCTGCGGCGTGACGTCTGCGATCTCACGCTGCTCGGCGACCCCGACGTGATCCGCAAGAAGGCCGCCGACCTCGGCATCGATCTGGCCGGCACCCAGATCGTCGACCCGCAGACCTCCGAGCTGCGCCAGGCCTTCGCGGAGCGGTACGCGCAGCTGCGCGCCCACCGCGGGGTCACGGTCGAGCTCGCGTACGACGTCGTCTCGGACGTCAACTACTTCGGCACCCTGATGGTCCAGGAGGGGCTCGCGGACGGCATGGTCTCGGGGGCCGTGCACTCCACGGCGGCGACCATCCGGCCCGCCTTCGAGATCATCAAGACGAAGCAGGGGGGCACCTCCCAGGGCGAAGCCTCTGGGGGAGCCTCGATCGTCTCCTCGGTCTTCTTCATGTGCCTCGCCGACAAGGTCCTGGTGTACGGGGACTGCGCGGTCAACCCGGACCCGGACGCGGAGCAGCTCGCGGACATCGCCGTCCAGTCCGCGGTCACCGCCGCCCGCTTCGGCGTGGAGCCCAGGATCGCGATGCTCTCGTACTCGACGGGGACCTCGGGCACGGGAGCCGACGTCGACAAGGTCCGCGAGGCGACGGACCGGGTGCGCGCGAGCCGCCCGGACCTGATGATCGAGGGCCCGATCCAGTACGACGCGGCGGTGGAGCCGAGCGTCGCCGCGACGAAGCTGCCCGGCTCCGAGGTGGCGGGCCAGGCGACCGTCCTGATCTTCCCGGACCTGAACACCGGCAACAACACCTACAAGGCCGTGCAGCGCTCGGCGGGAGCGGTGGCCGTCGGGCCGGTCCTCCAGGGGCTGCGCAAACCCGTCAACGACCTGTCCCGGGGCGCACTGGTGCAGGACATCGTCAACACCGTGGCGATCACGGCGATCCAGGCACAGGGCGAGGAGCGACCCGCATGACCATCCCGAACACCGAGGACGCCGCCCCTGCCGCCGGCCGGGTGCTCGTCCTCAACTCCGGCTCCTCCTCCGTGAAGTACCAGCTCCTGGACATGCGCGACCAGTCCCGGCTCGCGTCCGGGCTGGTCGAGCGGATCGGCGAGGAGACCTCCCGGCTCGTCCACACCCCGCTGGCCGGCGGCGGTGGCGGGAGCAGGGAGCGCATCGGCCGGATCCCCGACCACGACGCGGCGCTCAGGGCGGCCGCCGAGGAGCTGGCCGCCGACGGGCTCGGCCTGGACTCCCCCGAACTCGCGGCGATCGGCCACCGGGTGGTGCACGGCGGGCTGCGGTTCACCGAGCCGACCGTGATCACCGACGAGGTGCTCACCGAGATCGAGCGCCTGGTCCCGGTGGCGCCGCTGCACAACCCGGCGAACATCACCGGCATCCGCACCGCCCGGGCGCTGCGTCCCGACCTGCCGCAGGTGGCGGTCTTCGACACCGCGTTCCACACCACGATGCCGGAGTACGCGGCCCGGTACGCGATCGACGTGGAGACGGCCGACGCGCACCGGATCAGGCGCTACGGATTCCACGGCACCTCGCACGCGTACGTCTCGCGCAAGACGGCCGCGCTGCTGGGCCACGCGCCCGAGGACGTCAACGTCATCGTGCTCCACCTGGGCAACGGCGCCTCGGCCTCCGCGGTGGCGGGCGGCCGGTGCGTGGAGACGTCGATGGGACTGACCCCCTTGGAAGGGCTGGTCATGGGTACGCGATCGGGAGACATCGATCCGGCCGTCACCTTCCACCTCAAGCGGGTGGCGGGAATGTCGGCGGACGAGATCGACGTCCTGCTCAACAAGAAGAGCGGTCTGGTCGGCCTCTGCGGCGACAACGACATGCGGGAGATCCGGCGCCGGATCGACGAGGGCGACGCACGTGCCGCGCTCGCCTTCGACATCTACGTCCACCGGCTGAAGAAGTACATCGGCGCCTATTCGGCGGTCCTCGGCCGGGTGGACGCCGTGGTGTTCACGGCGGGGGTCGGCGAGAACTCGGCACCGGTACGGGAGGCTGCGATCGCCGGTCTGGAGGAGCTCGGCCTGGTGGTGGACGCGGACCTCAACGCCGTACGGTCCGGCTCACCGCGGCTGATCTCGCCGGATTACGCACGGGTCGCGGTCGCCGTGGTGCCGACGGACGAGGAGCTGGAGATCGCCGGCCAGACCTTCGCACTGGTCGACAACTGAGCACACCCGCGCCCCTTTGTATCTTCCACCAGCCGGAATATTCCGCAGCGAAACAAACCGATAGGATCCGCCTCATGCGCCGTTCCAAAATCGTCTGCACCCTCGGTCCCGCCGTCGACTCCCATGAGCAGCTCGTCGCTCTGATCGAGGCCGGCATGAGCGTGGCCCGATTCAACTTCAGTCACGGTTCCCACGCGGAGCACCAGGGTCGTTACGACCGGGTCCGCAAGGCCGCCGCCGAGACCGGCCGGGCGGTCGGCGTACTCGCCGACCTCCAGGGCCCGAAGATCCGCCTGGCGAAGTTCGCCGAGGGCCCTGTCGAACTGGTCCGCGGGGACGAGTTCGTCATCACCGCCGAGGACGTCCCCGGGGACAAGTCGATCTGCGGCACGACCTACAAGGGCCTGCCCGGAGACGTCGCCAAGGGCGACCCGATCCTGATCAACGACGGCAACGTCGAGCTGAAGGTCGTCTCCGTCGACGGCCCCCGGGTCCACACCATCGTCATCGAGGGCGGGGTGATCTCCGACCACAAGGGGATCAACCTGCCGGGCGCCGCGGTCAACGTCCCGGCCCTGTCCGAGAAGGACATCGACGACCTCCGCTTCGCCCTGAAGATGGGCTGCGACCTGGTCGCGCTCTCCTTCGTCCGGGACGCCGGTGACGTCAAGGACGTCCACAAGATCATGGACGAGGAGGGCCGCCGGGTCCCCGTCATCGCCAAGGTCGAGAAGCCGCAGGCCGTCGAGAACATGGAGGGCGTCGTCGCGGCGTTCGACGGTGTGATGGTCGCCCGTGGCGACCTCGCCGTCGAGTACCCGCTGGAGAAGGTCCCGATGGTGCAGAAGCGCCTGGTGGAGCTCTGCCGCCGGAACGCCAAGCCGGTGATCGTCGCGACCCAGATGATGGAGTCGATGATCACCAACTCCCGTCCGACCCGCGCCGAGGCGTCCGACGTCGCGAACGCGATCCTGGACGGCGCGGACGCGGTCATGCTCTCCGCGGAGTCCTCGGTCGGCGCGTACCCGATCGAGACGGTCAAGACGATGTCGAAGATCGTCGTCGCCGCCGAGGAGGAGCTGCTCTCCAAGGGCCTCCAGCCGCTGGTGCCGGGCAAGAAGCCGCGCACCCAGGGCGGTTCGGTGGCCCGTGCGGCCTGCGAGATCGCGGACTTCCTGAACGGTGCGGCGCTGGTCGCCTTCACCCAGTCCGGCGACACCGCCCGCCGCCTCTCCCGCTACCGCGCGGCCCAGCCCATCCTGGCCTTCACCACGGACGAGTCCACCCGCAGCCAGCTGGCCCTCAGCTGGGGCGTCGAGGCCCATGTGGTCCCGCACGTGGACAACACGGACGCGATGGTGGAGCTGGTCGACGCGGAGCTGCTGAAGCTGAACCGCTACAACGCCGGCGACACGATGGTCATCACGGCCGGCTCGCCCCCCGGCGTCCCGGGCACGACCAACATGGTGCGCGTGCACCACGTGGGCGGCCAGGGGCGCGACTGATTCTGTCGGCACTGATCGCGACACGACTGTGGGCCGCACCCCGAGGGGGGTGCGGCCCATAGTTGTGTCCGCGGCTCCCGAACGGGTCCGGGTCGGTCAGTTGACGCCCTTGGTGAAGTAGTTCTGCAGTCCCGGCACCGTCAGCGTTCCGCCGAACTGGCCCGCCTGCGTCACCTTCACCTTGGTGAAGAAGGCGAACGGGACATTGATCGGCGGCGGGGTCTCGGGGCTGAACGTGATCGGGATGAGGCCGAAGAGGTTGCCCTTCAGCTCCTCCGTGTACATCGTCACCGTGCCGTCGCGGATGGTGGAGGTGGACCCCTTCCGCGCCTTCACATGACCGGTGACGCCCGACTGCGGGCCGACCGTGAGCTGGTGGAGGTCCTTGATGTCGACGGAGGAGGCGGTGAACTTCAGCACCTTCTTCGTGGTGCCGTCGCCCTTCTCGACCTCGACGATGCCCTTGTAGTCGAGTCCGCTCAGGGTGAGCAGCGAACTCTCCAGGATCCACGGGTCGTTCGGGAGGCGGGGTATGCCCGGCTCCAGATCGGCCGCGGCGAGCGCCTTCGGGTCGGCGGTCGGGCACGGGAAGGAGGGCTTGGCGCCGTCCGGGATGTCCTCGTCCTTCTTGGGGTCGAGTCCCTTGACGTCCTTGTCCAGCTCCTTGACCGGCTTGCCGGCCTTGCCGGCCGCCTCACGGATGGCGTCGGCGGTCTTGTCGGCCGTCTCCTTCGCCGTGTCCGTGGCCTTGTCGACGGGCTTGTCCGCCGCCTTGTCGGCCTCGTCGGTGGCGCTCGCGGAAGGCTTCGGGGAGGCGGTGGTGGCGCTCGGGGACGGGGCGGCCGTCTCCTTGTCCGGTCCGTCGAAGAGGTCCTTGAGCGCGTCGCCGACTCCCAGCGGGTCGAGGGGGTTCTTCGACTTGGTGGGCGAGGGGGACGCGCTCGGCGTCGCGTCCTCGGCGTCGGTGGACTTCTTCGCCGAGTCGGCAGCCGTGTCGCCCGAGGCGCTCGCGGACGAGGTGGCCGAGGGCTTCGGCGTGGCGCCGTCGCTCTTGTCCGGCGTGGCCTTGTCGCTCGCGGAGGCGGACGGAGACGGCGACTTCGTCGCGGACGCGGAGGGCGAAGCCGACTCGCTCGGCTCGTCGGAGCGGGTCACGCAGGGGCCCGGCGCGAAGGGGATGTCCGCGCTGTCGTCGGCCATCGCCAGCTTCGGGGTGAGCCCCATCCCGACGAACACCGCGGTCGGCATCGCGGCGAGCGCGAACGCCTTCTTGCCCGCGGGCATGTACAGCTTCGTCAGCAGCGACTTCCTGGGGGCGGCGTGGCGGGGCCCTCTTCGCTCCTGGAGCCCGCTCTCGCCCACGGCGTCCGCCTGATTGTCGTCACCCCGCACGATGCCTCCCGCCGTCGACCTCGACTGTCGTGTCGTACTGCGCCGCCTCCTGCTGCGGAACGGCGCTCCCGTAGAGCGCGTCCCCGGGGTGTTCGGCGGTCTGCTCGTCCTTCGCGAAGGAGAGGCCCGCCGGTGCCGCCTCGGCAGGCACTCCCGCTGCGGGCGCGGCCTCGTCCGTCCCCGGCTCGCCAGGAGCCCAGGAGAGGGAGAGTGCGCCTCCGAGCAGGGAGAACAGGAAGCCGATCAGAAAGCCGCCGATGTTGGCGACGGGGATCGAGATCAGCGCGAGCAGGATCGCCGCGACGCCCGCGAACACCCGGACGATGTGGTGAAACCACATCGTCAGACCGAGCGTGATCAGCAGGACGCCGATGATGAGAGACCCGGCGCCGGCGGTGGTGGACATCGCCAGCGTCACATTGCCGAGGTGCATGTTCGCGTACGGGAAGTACGCGATGGGTACACCGCCGACCATGGTGAACAGACCCGCCCAGAAAGGCCGGTTACCCCGCCAGGTGCGGAAGCGTCGCCGGAAGACGCGGAGGTAGTGCTCGTTCTGCCCTGTGGATTCGGGGCTCATGGAAAACAGCTCCCTGGAACCGGTACTGCTGTGAGAAGAGGAGACGGGTGGGTGGCCGGAAGCCAACGGTGCGTGCTCCGGCCACCCGGACGGGTGCTTAGTAGCACTCCTGGTCGGTGCCCCTGGAGAGCCGCAGCTTCAGTCCGCTGAGGTTGAAGGTGCCGGCCGTCGTGGCCCACGCCTTCTGCTTGACACCGTTCAGCACCGCCTTTTCGGCGCGCTGCGAGAAGCCGTAGGGGTTGGCCTGGGTCTTCGGCTGAATACCCGGCTTGCCCTTGGCCTTGGGCAGCGATCCCGCGGCCACACCGATATCGATGTTCGTGAACTTGGCGTCTGCGTCGAGCTCAGACACATCCAGGTAGAGGTCCTTGGCGTAGACACGGTCGTGGCCGGGGCCACCCGCCTCCAGCCTCAGAGTGACGTCACCGAGGCCGAACGGCAGCTTGGGCGTGACGACCGACTGGCACATGTTCGTGATGTAGGCCTTGCTGAAGCCCGACACCGCGACCGGCGCGTTCATGTCCTGACCGTCGAGCGTCTTGCCCGAGGCCACGCTGCCGTACTGGACGAAGTCCCAGCCCTCGAGCTGGGTCGCCTTGACCTTGAAATCCTGCCCCGACACGCTGAACGAAGCGGCGAGCGCGCCCTGTGCCAGGCCGACACCCACCGCGGCGGTGGCTATGACGCTCGGCACCATGACGACAGCGAAACGCTTCCATCTTGTGCCACCGCGAACCTGGGAACTCATAATTTTCCTCCTTCTCGGACGTACATCTCCGGTCTGGCATCCTGCCCGACCTGGGATGGGAGAAGTGCTACGTCCTCGGAAAGGAGAGCGCCCGCGAACGGGGACGTGAACCGCGCCCGAATCACCGGCGATCACCCCCGAGCGACAACCACTGGCCACGCGTTCGCGCAACCTCTTCGGACAGGCCCTGCGGGTATGCAGGAACCCCCCTGTCCGGAGCCGGCGTCACTGCCGCCGGCCCACCCGGTGGGGACCCAACAGAGCCGCCGCACCGACTGGCAGCCGGAGTGGCGTTATTGGACCGAGCGTGGCCGATCGTGGTCCATTCGCGGCCGTGACACAAGGGGGCTCGTTACTCGCTGGTAACGGCGCGATAACCCACCCACGACCGGGTGGCACCGGCCGGCCACACAGGGTTGCCCCGCACTCGCAGACGAACCACGGCATTGACGGCCGAAATCGGACAGATCCCAGTGCGCGATTTACTCGGAGTAACAGCCGGTGCTTTTATCAAGATTTGGTAAAGCGCGGGCTTCTCTTATCGCCCCGACGCGAAAACGGCCGCGACTCCGGGAGGGAGTCGCGGCCGTGTTGTCAGATCAGAACAAGACGCGCGCGAGGGCGGTACGTGCGGCGCCGACCCGTGGATCATCCGGGCCGATCACCTCGAACAGCTCCAGCAGCCGTACCCGTACCTGGTCCCGGTCGTCACCGAAGGTCCGGCGGACCGTCTCGACGAGACGCCCGAACGCGTCCTCGACATGACCGCCCACCAGATCCAGGTCGGCCGCGGCGAGCTGGGCCGGCACATCGGCCGGATTCTCGGCGGCGTCCTTGCGGACCTGCTGCGGATCCGTCTTCTGGACCCGGGCCAGGAGTTCCGCCTGGGCGAGGCCGAGCTTGGCCTCGCTGTTGGCCGGATCGTCGGAGAGGACGTTCTTGTACGCCTGGACGGCGCCCGCGAAGTCATTGGCGTCCAGCGCCTGCGCGGCCGCCTCCAGCAGGGCGTCGTACGGCCCGGCGGGCACCGGGGCGGGCTCCTGTGCGGCCGCGTCGGGAGCCGCCGCGTCCTGGTCGACCACGATGCCGGTGAGCCCGAACCGCTCCTCGCCGACCTGGATCAACTGGTCCAGGGTCTGCCGGATCTGGGATTCGGGGGCCGCGCCCTGGAAGAGCGGCAGCGCCTGACCGGCCACGACCGCGAAGACCGCCGGAATGCCCTGGATCCCGAACTGCTGCATCAGCATCTGGTTGGCGTCGACATCGACCTTGGCCAGCACGAAACGGCCGTTGTACTCCTGGGCCAGCCGCTCCAGGAGCGGCCCCAACTGCTTGCACGGCTCGCACCACTCGGCCCAGAAGTCGATGACGACGGGGACTTCGGCGGAGCGTTGCAGGACGCCGTTCTCGAAGCCCGCCTCGTCGACGTCGAACACGAGGGAGGAAGCGGGTACGGCTGCGGGGCCACCCTGCCGGGCGGACTCGGCACGGGCCTGCTCCGCCTTCACCTTGGCCTCACCGGCCGCCTTCACCGCGGCGAGGTCGACGACGCCGCTCATGGACATGTTCCTAGGCTGCATACGTACATCCTCCCCCCTTGGCACACCGATCCGGAAAGCGATACGTGAACCGCGCCCGTCCGCGCCCCCCGCCGGTCTGCGAGGTGTACGGACAGACACGGTCCGAGGGCCCCTGAAAGACCCGGTTCGGCACCCGGTCCCCACCCGGTGCCTGTGGCTGTCGTTCGTCCGTGGCGCCACAACGGCCGGGCCGTTGTTCTTACGCTACGACCCGTAGCGTAACTGGCCACCACCCCCGCTGCACAGGAGTGCCCGGTGATCTGTCTCACGGCGAACGGGGCCGGTCAGCACTAGCTACTGGCGGGTATGGTCGCGTCATGCTCAGCCGCAGCCACCCCAAACCCGCACGAACGGGACGTCCGCGCAATGCCGCGGCCGATGAGGCGATCCTCGAGGCGACCAGAGCCTCGCTGGTCGATCTCGGCTGGTCGAAGCTGACGATGGGTGATGTGGCGACACGGGCCGGGGTCGCCAAGACGACGCTGTACCGGCGCTGGGCGGGCAAGAACGAACTGGTCGTGGACGCGGTCGCGGTCCTCTTCGACGAGCTGGAGCTGCCGGACCTGGGCAGCCTGTCCGCCGACGTGCAGGCGGTGGTGCTCCAGTTCGCCGCGCTGCTGGAGCGGCCGGAGACCCGGACCGCGCTGATGGCGGTGGTCGCGGAGTCGACCCGGGACGAGGCGCTGCGGAGCCGGATCCGCGACTCGATCGTGAACCGGCAGAAGCGGCTGGTGCTCCAGGGCCGCCAACGGGCTCAGGACCGGGGCGAGTTGCCGGTGGAGCAGGACGAGGTCACGGCGGCGCTGACGGCGGATCTGATCTTCGACGTGATCGCCGGCGCGGTGGTGCACCGGGCGCTGGTGAGCGCCGAGCCCGTCGATGCCGACTGGGCCCGGCGCTTCACCCTGCTGCTCCTGACGGGGCTGGGCGCGGCCGCCGAGGGTTGACCCCGGACCTCCGTGAGGCGGCAACGGAACGGCGCCCCGGGGGCTGAGGACCCCCGGGGCGCCGTTCCCCTTTTCTTGTGCCGTGCTCAGAACCGGGTCAGATGCTCCACGTCCGAGACATGGAACCGCCCGTAGCCGAACGCCTCGCCGAGGGCCTCGTACCGGGCGTACTGGGCGTCGGAGATCGGCACCCGACAAGCGTTCAGCACGCGAAGGAGGAGCCGGAGACCGAGGTCGGGATCGACCTCGGTGGCGACCAGTTCCAGCCCCCGGACCACGTCGTCGGCCTCATGGCCGTGGAACGTGGCGGCCTTGGCCGCCAGGGCCGGTGCCGCCGACCTGATGACCTCCACGACCACATGCACCGACTCCTCGGCGGCCTTGACCGGCTCGACGGACGGCACCCGGGCAGCATCGGCCTGCCGCACCTGCCCGGAGCAGACAGCCACGACCCGACGCAGCCAGTCCCGTCCGTCGATGCCGAAATAAGCGAGGTTGTAGCCCCCGCCCGAGGCCACCGTCCATACCGTGGCGATCACCTCGGTGGGCAGCGACGACTCCTCCAGCCGGACGGCGTCCTTCAGGATCGCCGAGGCGGCCGCTCCGGGCGGCTCGTCCGCGTGTCCCACAGCCGCGTCCGCAATGGTCTCATCGACGGTCCGTTCGTGGGACCACGGCCCGGCGAAGAACTTGGTCAGCCTGCTGAGGCCGAAGTCCCAGTCGGATCGATGCACTGTCATGGTCGCTCTCAGTTCGGGTAGGCGGTGTACACGACGAAGCCACCGCGTCCCTTGTGGGTCCACTTCTTGAGGAGGACAGTCACCTCGTTGCCGGCTGTCGTGATGGTGCTGCCATCAGGATGGTAGGCCTTGCCCAGCGAAGGATAGGCGTCCCATTTCCCGTCGAGGGGGAAATAGTCGCCCGGTCCTGCAGTGCGCCGCCACTTCTCCAACTTGGCGAAGGCGGCGTCATTTCTGACGCCTCTCGGGTAGAAGTAGTCGGCAACCACCCGGTCCACCGCCTGCTGCGCGATGTCCCCGTTCGTCCATACGGTGTTCGGCTTGCCCTTCTTCTTCGCGAGGCTGAACGCCTTGGTCGCATCAGGATTTACATGGTCCCTGAGCGTGTGCGCCCCACTGTCGGGGAGGGCCGTCTCGTCGAGGAGACTCATGCAGTTGTGCACGAGGACGTCCCTGCTGCCGGAGCCCTGCGTACTCACGTAGAACGTGTGCAGGTTGTCCACGGTCAGGTCGAACACCAGCCGCGGTGTCAGGCCGGAGCGGTCACGCAGACCGCTCACCGTGCGCTCCGCCCCGTCGGGACCGCGCAGCCGGTCACCTGTCCGCAGATCCGAGACGAGCGTCCATCCCTCGCCGAGGACGTAGATCTTGTGTCCGGCGGTGCTGGTGAGAGTCTCGCCGCCGCGGAACAAGAGGACGACAAGGCGGTCGGTGTCGTGGCGGAAGGTCGCGGTGACCGACTGCCCCTGCCGCTCTCCACTGGCGGGGTCGGTAGCGAGCACCCTGTCACCGACCCGGACGGAACTGATGGTCCGGTGGGATCCGTCGGCCATGAGGACACGGGTGTCGCCGGGAAAGCTGTTCCTGGCACAGGACGTGAACAGGTCCTCCGCGGTGTTGGCCTGACGCTCCAGGTTGGCGAGGACCGCGGGGTCGAGATCGAGGTTCTTCAGGACCCGGTAGGCGTCACCGACGCCCACTCCGGTCTTCATCGCAGCGTCGAGGGCGCGTACAGCGTCCACCGCGTCGGCGATCTTCTTGCCCGGGATGAAGTTGCTCGCTGCCCAGAGGCAGCCGCTCACGCTTCCCTTGGCGCACTCGACGAAGTCGTCGACAAGCATGTGCCACAGGGTCTGCAGCACCATCTTGTCGAAGATCATCGTGATCTCAAGACGGCTGAAGTACTTGTCGATGTACGCCGTCTGGTTCTCGTGCTTCTCGCTGCCGAGCCACACGATCGAGTCAACCGGGCAGGTCGCGGCGCTGACGTCGGCGCCGGCGTCCTCGTCCGCGCACAAGTAGAAGTCGATGGTGACGTTGAAGCGAAGCTTGTACTTGACCGTGCAGCCATCGAAACCGATGTCCAGAACGCAGTCGTTCTGCGGGACCGGATCGCCCAGCTGCTCGACCTTCTGCTTGGTGAACATCTGGCCGATGCCGGTGGCACCGCCCGTGGTCACGGTCTCCCGTTCCGCGGCGTTCTCCGTACGGGTGGCAGCCTCCTGTGCTTCGCGCGCCAGCTCCTGCGCTCTGGCGGCGGAAGCCTCGGCAGCTGTGGCGTCGCGTTCGGCCTGGTCGGCCACCCCGCGCGCGGCGGCCGCGTCGGTCTCGGCCGCCGTGGCCGCGCCTCGTGCCGAGGCCGCGTCCAGCTCCGCGGCGTCCGCCGAGTTGCGGGCATCGGCCGCGTAACCGGTGGCCGTGGACGCCGCGGTGGCTGCCGCTGCGGCGTCGCTGGTGGCCTGCCGGTTGTATTCGATGGTGTTGGCCTCGGCCTTGAGCGTCGCCTTGACCGCGGCAGCCGCCTCGGCGGCGGAGGCACGCGCCTTGGTGACGGACGCGGCGGCCCGCACGGCGGAGTCCGCGGCCTGGGACGCGGCGGTGGCCGCGGCCTTGTCGTCGGCGGATGCCTTGGCCGCGAGCGCCTTGGCCGCCGCGGCGGCCTTGGCGGCCTCGTCCGCCCTGGCCTTGGCGACCGCGGCCTGCTGCTCGGCCAGCGACTTCGACGTCTGGCCCACCAGTACGGCGAGGCCCGCCGAGGAATCCGTCTCGCGGAACGGAGTACCCAACGAGATGGCGTTGTTCGCCGCCGCGACAGCCCCGACGGCGGCGTCACGGGCGGCGTCGGCCGACTGCGATGCCGCGTATGCGTACCCGGCGGTGCGTACGGCCTCGGCGGCGGTGGCGACCGCCTCGATGTGGGCCAGGTCCGCGTTGGCCTTCGCCTCCGCGGCCTTGGCCTTCGCGGTGTCGGCGAGCGCCTTCGCCGCGCGCACGTTCTGCGCCGCCGCTTCGGAGGAGGCGATCGCGTCTGCCGCGGCCGAGTGTGCTGTCGCCACCGCGGCGTTGGTTATCGCCACGTCGCGCTGGGCGGCGTCGGAGGCGGCTCGGGAGCGGGATGCCGCCGCCTCCGCCTTGGTCGCGGCCTCCCGGGCGTTGGCCGCCGCCGTGGTCGCCGTGTTGGCTGCGGAACGGGCGTTGGTCGCGGCCGTGGTGGCCTCGTTCGCCGCCGCGCGGGCCTGGTCCGCAGCGGTACGGGACGCAGCCGCTGCGGCCGTGCCCTCGTCCGCGTCGGCCTTGGCTTCCAGCGCCCACACCTTCGCCTCGGCCACGTCCCGGTTACTCTCGGCCCGCAAGGCTCCGTCTCGGGCTTCCTTGGCCCCGCGTTCAGCCGCCAGTGCCTCGTTCTTCTTCGTCGCGGCGGTGGCTCCGGCTGACTGCGCGGCGCTCAGCGCCCGGCCCGCGATTTCCCGCTGGGCTCGCGCCTCCTGGTCGGCGGCTGCCGCCTTGGCACGTTCGGTGGCGGCGATGGCTTTCTGCGCCTTGGCGCTGTCGCGCTCCTTCTCGGCGGTGGCCCGCTTCGACTTCGCGTCTGCGGCGGCCAGTTTCGCGGTCTGTTCGGCAGTTTCCGCCTTGGTCTGCGCGGCCTTGGCCTTCTTGGCGTTGTCCGCCGCCTTGGTGGCCTGCTGTTCGGCGCCTGTGGCGGCGGCCTTCGCCTGCGCGGCGGCCTCTTCCGCCGCCGCGCGCTTGAAGGCGGTCTGAGCGGCGTGGGACTGCGTGGCGCCGAGTCCGTAGAGCGCCTTGCTGTCGGCCGCGGTGGCCGAGACCGCGCTCAGTGTCGCCTCGATCGCCTGGGACGAGGACTGCGCGGCGGAGGCCGAGGCCTTGGTCACCTGCGCGGACTGCCGAGCGTACGTGAGCCCGCGCCCGTACGGGGTGCCGTTGGCCAGCGCGATGACCCCGGCGTCTGTCTGCGCCGTGGCGGCTTTGCCCGCCTGGGTCTGCGCCGAGGCGGCCGCGTTCTTCGCGATCGTCAGCTGCGCGGAGATGGCCTTCTTGGCGTTGCTGATCGCGGTGGTGGCGTTGGTGAAGACCGCGGTCTTGGGGTAATCGGGCTCCGTCTTCGGCTTGCCCTGCCAGTACTTCTGGAAGACCAGCATGCGGCTGACGATGTAGGCCTGGCCCTGTGCCTCGATCATCGCGTCCGATGCCTTGCGCAGGTCCTTGTACGCCTGGATCTCGGCAGCGACGAGGTCACCGCGCTGCTTGGCCTGGCTCGCCTGTTCCCCCTGCCATTCGGCGTCCGCGCTCTCCACCACGTCGCCGAACTTGTTGAGCGGGTCGTCGGGGTTTTCTGTCGCGCAGCCGGCCCACTGGGTCTTGAGCTCCTCGACCTCCATGCGGAATTCGAGCGAGTCGGTCTCCGGGCTCACCGAGGGGAGTCCGCCCAGCCGGATGAAGCGGGAGATCTCATAGGCCGACATCTTCTTGAGGTCGTCCTCGGAGGTGAAGCCGTAGACACCTCCGTACGGTTCGTCCTTCGACTCCTCCTTCCGCTGATTGAGGATGCCGATGGCGTTGGCGAGCGATGTCTTGGAGGGCTTGGTCGGCGGCAGCCCGTCGAAGTTCTTCGTCCCGTCGTCGCCCAGGAACTGCAGCATCGTCTGCGCGTAGTCGGGTGCTTCCAGGAACGTCATGTAGTCGTCGTTGTGGACGGCGAACGGCTTCGTGACACCCGCCCACCCGGTCTGGCGGGTGGTGTGGGCGGCGCCTGCCACCCGCAGGTCGTCCTGGTCCTCGCGGCGTGCGGTTCCGAGTGTGCCGGCGCCCCACGTGTAGACGGCGAGGCGTGCGTTGACCGCGGGGCCCACCAAGCCTTGTGCGGCGGCGGCCTTGACCTTCGGGCCACCGGCGTGCAGCCAGTTGCCGGTGGTGCAGTAGTCCGCGCGCGCTATGACCTGCGGGATGGCCGCGCCGGACGCCTGGAGGTCGTTGAGTGCCCGGCTCCAGACCCGTACGTCGTCCATGCGGCCCGGAAAGTAACCGGCCGGCTTCCCTGCCGCAAGGCCTCGGCCGACCTCGATGTCACCGGTCGCCCGCCACGCCTTGGCGTGGGTGGTGGTGGCCACCCGGGCACCGTTCACGTACAGCCGGATCTGACCGGCTGCCGCGTCGAAGACGCCTGTGAGATGGGTCCAGACGTTGCCGTCCGGTTCGTTGCCGGTTGCCACGGGGGCCGTCCCGGTGACGGTGTCCCAGGCCGTCGCGGCGGTGTCCTCGTTCGGCATGGCGAATGCGGGCTTGCCGTCCGCGTTGATCCTCAGCTCGAAGCCGGAGACCTGGCTGCCCGGCTGTGAGATGACCGTGTAGGCCTTGCCCGGCTTCTCCGAGCGCAGCCACGCCGAGACGGTGAAGGACTGGTCCGTGGGCAGCGGCACCGGAACGGTGAGGTAGTCGTCCACCCCGTCCAACCGCAGCGTTCGGCCGCCGGATCCGCCGCCCCAGATGGACTCGTTGTCAGTCCTCTCCCCGGCGTAGATGCCATTGTGATGGGTGGCCTCCGGTCCGCCTTCCAGCTCGTTCGCGGTCGGGGTGTACTCCGGCTCGCTCCACTCGAAATCATAGTGCGCGACCTCCCCCTTGAGGGGGTAGACGGGCGACGCGTCCTCGGCCGCGGCCGTCGCACTCTGCGGCGCCGATGGCTTGTTGGGCACCGCGTGGGCGAGCGTCGTCACTGTCGACAGCGCGGTGACGAACGCCGTGGCTGTCATCAGCCTGGCCACACCACGCCGGGTGCGGCCCGGTCTCTTCCGGATTCTGGTCTTCACGATCCACCGTTCCCTGGTCCTTGAAAGGTGCTCCAGGGCAGGACAGCAGCAGTGCGAAACGTGGCAGAGTTGATATCTCCCGGCGGCGCCCTTCGAACGCCCCCCCGGGAGCTCGTCATGATCATTACATTTATGACGAGTCTTCACAATGCCTTCACGCGAGTTCGCCCGGCCGCACCAGTCACCGCCTCTTCCTGCCGTTCCTGGTTCGCTGCTGGAAGAGACGGACAATCTGTTCCGGTGGGCAGAGGTGACCACAGAGCCGTCCCGGAGCGCCGCGGGCCCCACCTCTGCGGGGCGGGGCCCGGTCGGAGGAACGCGGAAGCCGACCGGGGTGGAGCCCGGTCGGCCCAGCCGTGCGGTCGGATCGACTGTCAGGAGCCGGGCGGCTCCGTGTAGGTGCCCCGCTCGTCCCGCAGCACCCCGCAGATCTCACCGAGGGTCGCCTCCGCCCGTACGGCGTCGAGCATCGGGGCGATCATGTTGGAGCCGTCGCGGGCGGCGGCCGGCGTCCCGTCCAGCGCGGCACCCACGGACCGCTGATCGTCATCGACGTCGTGACGTCACCGAGCGGGATGTCCCTGAAGAGGACCTCCATGTCGGCGGCGGAGTCGATGGCCACACCGCAGTGGCCGACCTCGTCGAGCGCACGGGGGTCGTCCGAGTCGCGCCCCATCAGCGTCGGCACGTCGAAGGCGGCGCTATCCGCCGCCGCCGCCGGATAGCGCCGCGGGCTACTTCTGCCAGGCGCAGCTGCCCAGCGTGGCCGTGCCGGCGGAGACCAGGCGGTCCGCCTTCTTCGGCGCCATCAGCTTGGTGCGGTCGCTGTGGCAGACGACGGTGCGGTCTCCCTGCCCGGCCAGGTCCACCAGGATCTGGTCCCAGTGGCGGTACTGGACGTCATGGCCGGAGTCGGCGTACGTACGGACCACCGGGGTGACCGGCAGCGCCTTGCGCCAGGTGACGAGGCTGGCCGGCGGCACGGTGGTGTCCTTGTCGCCGCCGTACAGGTAGACGGGCGCCTTCAGCTTCGACAGGTCGGGGCCGGGGCGCTCGCAGTAGAGCCGCTGCTCGTGCACCTGCGGGGCCGGATCGGACTTCTGGCCGCGCTGGTTGTACGTGCGGGCGCCCTCCTCGTACGCGGTGTCGGCGAAGCCCGGGATGGACTTGACGGCACTGTCGTCGGGGAACGCCCACCAGGAGCGCGGGTCGGCGATCGAGTCCTTGACCGCGTCGGCGAGCGCGTCGTCGCTCAGACCGCAGTACGCGGCCTTCTCGCCGTACGGCGGGAGCGCGGCGGCCAGATGGAGGGCCTTGATCCGGCCGGGGGCGCGGGCGGCGAGCTCGGCGGCGTACGGTCCGCCGCCGGAGATCGCGATCACCGAGACCTTCTTGACGCCGATCCGGTCCAGGACCTCCAGGGCGTCCTTCGCGAAGTCGGCCTTGCCGAGGGACGGGTCGTACTCCGTGTCGCCGAAGCCGTTGCGCTCCACGGAGATCAGCCGGATTCCGAACGACTCCCGGGTGGACCGGAAGAAGTCCGTCATGTGCGCGGCGCGCGCGCCGGTGCCGGTGCCGCCGATGTAGAGGACCGGGGTACCGCCCCGGCGCCCCTCGTCGATGTAGTGCGCGGTCCGGCCGCCGGAGAGCTTCGCGGCCTTCACATCCGGGCCGAGCGAGTCGAAGGCGTCCTGCACCCTCGGCTTCGGTGCCGGTGCGGCGCTGACCGCCGTCGAACCGCTGACCAGCAGCGTTCCGAGTACGGCGAGTGCGGCGCCCACGGCCGCTGTCATTCTCCCGGACAGTCTCACTGTGTTCCTCCAGAGGGATACGAGTATCGCGGCTGCGCCTACCCGGGCCCCTGGAGGTGACACCTGTAACTACCAACTACCTGTCAGAAGCCGGGCGGCTCCGTGTAGG
>NZ_JAFMPZ010000044.1 GCF_017353455.1 Streptomyces laculatispora | reverse complement strand
CCGGGCTGCGCCTCGCGTGCGTACGTCCTGCGGACGGGGTCAGGAGGTCTGCGCCTGTCCGGCGCGGGCCCTGGCCTGGGCCAGCTCCGCCGACTCCTTCGGCATACCGAGACCGGCGGCCTTCATCGCGAGGCCGACGATGCCGCCGATGACGGTGACGGCGATACCGGCCCAGAAGCCGAGCGGGTTGGCCGCGACCATGAAGACGCCTGCGATGCAGAAGCCGATGAAGGAGATGATGACACCGGTCCAGGCGGCCGGGGTGTGTCCGTGGCTGCTGCCCGCCATGAGTTGCTCCTCGTTGGTGTTGCGCTGTTGGTATCGCTCGGTGTCGCTGTGCGCAGAGCCGGTGCCGCTGTGGGTGCCGCTGTGCTGTGAGCTCAGGGCCATTGTCCCGTACGTGCGGACGGGACGTGAGCGGGGGGTCATGCCTCGCGCGTCGGGTCCTCGCCGCGGTCCAGGGCCTTCCACAGGTCCTCGGGCCGGTCGGGATCCATGGCCTTGCGGGGGGCCTTGCGGGGACGCGGGGTGCCGTCGCGCTCGTACCGCCCGGACATCGTGGGCCAGCGCCTGCCGTAGCGCAGGGCGAGCAGCCCGGCGAGCAGGATCAGCAGACCGCCGGCCGCGGTCACGTAGGGCCAGGCGGTGTGGCTGAGGGCGCCGATGGTGGCGGAGGTGTCGCCGGTGGCCTGGGCGGCCTGCTCGTCGAGCGCGGCGCTGTCGGAGGCGCCGAGGAAGGCGCTCAGCGCGGCGCCGAGCCCGCTGAGGGCCAGCAGTCCGGCGACGAGCAGCCGGCCGCTGCTGCGGACGGCGAAGACGGCGACGAGCGCGGCCAGGCCGACGATGGCGAGGGCGGCCGGAAGACCGGTGACGTCCTGTCCGTCGGCGCTCATCGGCAGGGCGCCGCCGCCGACCGCGGCCCGGCCCTGGGCCCAGGTCTGCCCGGAGGCGAGCAGGACGACAGTGGCCCCGGCTGCCCCGAGGAGCAGGCCGGCGGCCAGGCTTCGGCGGCTTCCCGCGCTGTCGGGCGCGGAGACGGCTTCGGCACGGGGCTGGGGTACGGGGACAGCACTCACGTACTCCACTATCCCCTACCGCCCCGGGGTGACCGGCACATGGGGGGTGTGAGATGGAGCCCCCGCGACCCGCCCCCGCGTGCGCCGGCCGGGCTCATGCGCCGCCGAGGCGGTTGGCCGTGTGAACGGCGCGCAGCACCGCCGCGGCCTTGTTGCGGCACTCGGTGTCCTCGGCGACCGGGTCGGAGTCGGCGACGATGCCCGCCCCGGCCTGGACGTATGCCGTTCCGTCACGCAGCAGGGCGGTGCGGATGGCGATGGCGGTGTCGGAGTCCCCGGCGAAGTCGAGGTAGCCGACGCAGCCGCCGTACAGGCCGCGGCGGGTGGGTTCGAGCTCCTCGATGATCTGCATGGCGCGCGGCTTCGGGGCGCCGGAGAGGGTGCCCGCCGGGAAGCAGGCGGTGAGGACGTCGAAGGCGGTGCGGCCCTCGGCGACGCGGCCGGTGACGGTGGACACGATGTGCATCACGTGGGAGTACCGCTCGACCGACATGAAGTCGACGACCTCGACGCTGCCGGGTTCGCAGACCCGTCCCAGGTCGTTGCGGCCGAGGTCGACGAGCATCAGGTGCTCGGCGCGTTCCTTCGGGTCGGCGAGGAGTTCCTCGGCGAGGGCCTGGTCCTCCTGCGGGGTGGCGCCGCGGTGCCGGGTCCCGGCGATCGGGTGGACCATCGCGCGGCCGTCCTCGACCTTGACGAGTGCCTCGGGGCTGGAGCCCGCGACGTCGAAGCCGTCGAACCGGAAGAGGTACATGTACGGCGAGGGGTTCGTGGCGCGCAGCACCCGGTAGACGTCCAGCGCGCTCGCGGTGCACGGGGTCTCGAAGCGCTGGGAGGGGACGACCTGGAAGGCCTCGCCGGCCCTGATGCGCTCCTTCACGTCCTCGACGGCGTCCTGGTACGCCGGGCCGCCCCACAGCGCGGTGTACGGCGGGAGCTCTGAGGGCGGCAGGACGGCAGGGGTGTTCTCGACGGGGCGGCGCAGGTCCTGCTCCATGGCGTCGAGCCGGGCCACGGCGTCGGTGTACGCCTCGTCGACGCCGGTGGCCAGGTCGTTGTGGTTGATCGCGTTGGCGATGAGCAGGACGCTGCCGGCCCAGTGGTCCAGGACGGCGAGGTCGGAGGTGAGCAGCATGGTCAGCTCGGGGAGCTTCAGGTCGTCGCCCCCGCTCTCGCCGATCTTCTCCAGCCGCCGCACGATGTCGTAGCCGAGGTAGCCGACCATGCCGCCGGTGAAGGGCGGCAGTCCTGATTCCGGGTCGTGCGGGGTGTGCAGGGTCTCGATGGTGGCGCGCAGGGCCTGGAGCGGGTCGCCGTCGACGGGGACGCCGACCGGCGGGGTGCCGTCCCAGTGGGCCCGGCCGTCCCGGGTGGTGAGCGTGGCGGCGCTGCGTACCCCGATGAAGGAGTAGCGCGACCAGGTGCGGCCGTTCTCCGCGGATTCCAGGAGGAAGGTGCCGGTGCGCTCGCCCGCGAGCTTGCGGTAGAGCCCGACCGGGGTGTCGCCGTCCGCGAGGAGCCGGCGGGTGACGGGGATGACGCGCCGGTCGACGGCCAGCTTGCGGAAGGTGTCGAGATCCATGGCGGCAGACCCTACTGTCCGAGCGGGAGGACGTCGGCGTCGAAACAGGTGCGGTCGCCGGTGTGGCAGGCGGCACCCGTCTGGTCGACCCTGACGAGGACGGTGTCGGCGTCGCAGTCCAGGGCGACGGACTTGACCTGCTGGATGTGGCCGGAGGTGTCGCCCTTGACCCAGTACTCCTGGCGGCTGCGCGACCAGTAGGTGCAGCGGCCGGTGGTCAGGGTGCGGTGCAGGGCCTCGTCGTCCATCCAGCCGAGCATCAGCACTTCGCCGGTGTCGTACTGCTGGGCGATGGCCGGGACCAGTCCGTCGGC
>NZ_JAFMPZ010000043.1 GCF_017353455.1 Streptomyces laculatispora | reverse complement strand
GGCGGGGCGGTACGGGGTGACGGGGTCCGGCCGCCTCAGTTGGCGAAGACCGTGACGCCGTCCTCGGTGGCGTGCTTCGGCTCCAGCTCCGCCGCCTCGTGGGTCAGCGCCGAGCGCCGTACCCAGATGACGATCGCGCCGATGACCGCGGCGACCGCGGCGATCACGAACGGGATGTGGATGTTGCTCCACTCCTCGATCTTCGGGGCCAGGAAGGGCGCAGCGGCCGCGGCGAACCAGCGGACGAAGTTGTAACCGGCGCTGGCCACCGGGCGCGGTGCGTCGGACACCCCGAGTGCCAGCTCCGTGTAGACGGTGTTGTTCATGCCGATGAAGGCGCCGGAGACGATCGTGCAGACGATGGCCGTGGTGTGGTTGCCGTAGCCGAGGATCACCAGGTCGGCGGCGAGCAGCACCAGCGAGGCACCGACCACCTTGAGCGAGCCGAAGCGCTTCTGCAGCCTCGGTGCGACGAGCACCGAGAAGACCGCGAGCAGCAGGCCCCAGGCGAAGAAGACGGCGCCGGACTTGTACGGCGACATGTTCAGTACGAACGGCGTGAACGCCAGGATCGTGAAGAACGCGTAGTTGTAGAAGAACGCCGAGGTGGCGACGGAGGCGAGCCCGCCGTGGCCGAGCGCCTTGACCGGGTCGAGCAGGGAGGTCTTGCGGGCCGGCCTGGGCTGTTCCTTGAGGAACGCCGTGATGCAGACGAAGCCGATGGCCATCAGCGCGGCCGTGCCGAAGAACGGGTAGCGCCAGCTGGCGTCACCGAGCAGTGCGCCGAGCAGCGGCCCGCAGGCCATGCCGAGGCCGAGCGCCGACTCGTACAGCAGGATCGCCGCCGAGCTGCCGCCCGCCGCCGCACCGACGATCACGGCGAGCGCGGTCGACACGAACAGGGCGTTGCCCAGGCCCCAGCCGGCCCGGAAGCCGACGAGTTCCGCGACGGAGGACGAGGTGCCGGAGAGCGCGGCGAAGACCACGACGAGCGCCAGTCCGGCCAGCAGGGTCTTGCGTCCGCCGATGCGGCTGGAGACGAAACCGGTGACCAGCATCGCGACGGCGGTGATCAGGAAGTACGAGGTGAAGAGCAGGGACACCTGGCTCGGCGTCGCCTCCAGGCCCTTGGCGATGGACGGCAGGATCGGGTCCACCAGGCCGATCCCCATGAACGCGACAACAGAGGCGCCCGCTGTGGCCCAGACGGCCTTCGGCTGGCGCAGGATGCTGACCGTCCCTTGATCGAACGGATCCTCTCCCTGCATGGGTGTACTCACTCTCCACTAGATCGGTGCGTTATGCACAGAATAAGTTAGAGGGGCTAATAAATGCAAGTTACATCTAAATCCCCTGATGGGAGCCACGCTGCGGAAGGGGGATCGTCCTTGACGCGGCGACGGGCGGGGAGGACGGTTGGTTGCTATGAGGGGCGAACCCAGTTGCCCGAAGTGCGGAGGCCGGGTCAAGGCGCCCGGTTTCTTCGACGACACCTGGCAGTGCGATGTGCACGGCAGCGTGCACCCGCTGCAGCCGGTCATCCCGCCCGGCGTGGAGGCGCTCGGTGTGGTGGTGCACCGCGCCCGGGTGCCGGTGTGGATGCCCTGGCCGCTGCCGGTGGGCTGGCTCTTCACCGGTGTGGCGTGCGCGGGAGACGACCGCGGCGGTGGCCGGGCCACCGCCGTCGCCTGTTCCGGACCGGGGCCGCTCGGCGGCATCGGTGAGCTGCTGCTCGTCGCCGAGGAGCTCGGTGTCGGACTCGGTGCGCGGTACGCCGGGATCAACGGCCCCGACCCGGGCCCGTACCTCCGGGTGGACGGGCCGCCGGACGTCAAGGTGCTCGCCGCCGGACGCCCGACCCCGCTCTGGCACGTGAAGGACGCCCCCGACGACCGGGCGGTCTTCGCGGGCGAGGCGTGCGGCATGTGGCTCTGGGCCGTCGTCTGGCCCGAGCAGTCGGGACTCCTGATGTACGACGAGCTGGTGCTGACCGATCTGCGTGACGCCGGGGGAGAGGTCGACCTCGTGCCCTGCGGTGCGCTCACGCCCCGGCTGCTGAGCGGGCCCTGAGCGGGTCCGGAATCCGCGCGTCCGCCGGTTATCCTTGGGCGTCCCCCCATCCGGCCGCGAGCACTGGAGTCCGAGTCGTGCGCATCGACCTGCACACCCACTCCACCGCGTCGGACGGTACGGACACCCCCGCCGAGCTGGTGCGGAACGCCGCCGCCGCGGGTCTGGATGTCGTTGCCCTCACCGACCACGACACGGTCCGCGGGCACGCCGAGGCGCTCGCCGCCCTGCCCGAGGGGCTCACCCTGGTCACCGGCGCGGAGCTGTCCTGCCGGCTCGACGGTGTGGGCCTGCACATGCTGGCGTACCTCTTCGACCCGGACGAGCCCGAGCTGGCGCGCGAGCGCGAGCTGGTGCGCGACGACCGGGTGCCGCGCGCCAGGACCATGGTGCGCAAGCTCCAGGAGCTGGGCGTGCCGGTGGAGTGGGAGCAGGTCGCGCGGATCGCCGGGGACGGATCGGTCGGGCGGCCGCACATCGCCACCGCACTGGTCGAGCTCGGCGTCGTCGAGACCGTGTCCGACGCCTTCGTCCCGCAGTGGCTCGCCGACGGCGGCCGCGCCCACGCGCAGAAGCACGAACTCGATCCGTTCGACGCGATCCGGCTGGTCGAGGCCGCCGGCGGCGTCACCGTCCTCGCCCACCCCGCCGCCGTCAAACGCGGCAATGTGGTCCCCGAGTCCGCGATCGCCGAGCTGGCCGCGGCCGGGCTCGGCGGTGTCGAGGTCGACCACATGGACCACGACGGACCGACCCGGGCCAGGCTGCGCGGGCTCGCCCGCGAGCTGGGGCTGCTCACCACCGGGTCGAGCGACTACCACGGCAGCCGCAAGACCGTACGGCTCGGCGAGAACGCCACCGACCCCGAGATCTACGGCGAGATCACCCGGCGCGCCACAGGGGCCTTCCCGGTGCCGGGAGCCGGCGGACCGCTCGCCCCGTAACGGCCCACGCGCGACACCTTCACCGCCCGGCGCCGCAGCGCGACGCCGCTCGTTCCACCCCCGCGCACCAGCCTGCCGCGGCTGCCGTCAGGACCTTCCGACGGACGCCGGTCCGGCACCTGTCCGGTGCGCTGCCCCAGCCGAATTCCCGCTCTCTCCCCGCAAGGCTCACTGTGTTCGACGTCGCTGTCTTCGGATCCCTTTTTCTCACGCTTTTTGTGATTATGGATCCGCCCGGAATCACCCCGATCTTCCTGGCCCTCACCGCCGGCCGCCCCGCCAAGATGCAGCGCAGAATGGCGCTGCAGGCGGTCTCCGTCGCCTTCGGCGTGATCGCCGTCTTCGGCGTGCTCGGCCAGCAGATCCTGGACTACCTGCATGTCTCCGTACCCGCGCTGATGATCGCGGGCGGGCTGCTCCTACTGCTGATCGCGCTGGACCTGCTGACCGGCAAGACCGACGAGCCGACGCAGACGAAGGACGTCAACGTGGCGCTCGTACCCCTGGGTATGCCGCTGCTCGCCGGTCCCGGCGCGATCGTCTCGGTGATCCTCGCCGTGCAGCACGCCGACAGCGTGGGGAGCCAGGTCTCGGTCTGGACGGCGATCGTCGCCATGCACATCGTGCTCTGGCTGACCATGCGGTACTCGCTGCTGATCATCCGGGTCATCAAGGACGGCGGCGTCGTGCTGGTCACCAGGCTGGCCGGGATGATGCTGTCCGCCATCGCCGTGCAGCAGATCATCAACGGTGTCACCCAGGTCATCCAGAACGCCTGACCCGGCCCCGCACACCACAGCGCCCCCGCACAGTCCATCCGTGCGGGGGCGCTTCGTCTTTATGTCCGTGACGCGTTACGAAGCCGAGGTGTCGGCCGGGCGGATATAGATGCGCTGGCCCACTGCTGCGGCCTGCTGCACGATCCGGTTGACGGAGGCGGCGTCCACGACGGTGCTGTCCACGGCGGTACCGTCGACATCGTCGAGTCGCATGATCTCGAAGCGCATATGGCTTCCCTTCGTCTGATCCTCCTGCTGGAGAACTACTGGGAGGACGGGTGCCCCGTCCGCAAGGATGAGGAGCGCCAGGCTGGTTCGTCTCGCGCCCCACGGGGTGTACAACGACTTGCCCTCTGCAATGATTCCCTACGCTAAGGAAATTTTTTGGATGTCTAAGGACCAGCGGGTAACAGAACATGCGCGGACGACGACATCCGCGACGAGGCCGGTATGAACGAGGCAGAGATCGGCGAGCGCCTGGACCGCACCAACGAGCTGCTCCAGCGCGTGCTCGCCGAGGTGTCGAAGACCCCCTCGACCCACGCGATCTTCGTGGACGCCGGCTATGTGTACGCCGCGGCCGGGCTGCTCGTCACCGGCACCGAGGACCGGCGCTCCTTCGACCTCGACTCGGAGGGGCTGATCGAGGCCTTCATCGACAAGGCCCGCACGATCTTCGCGGACAGCAGACTCCTGCGCGTGTACTGGTACGACGGAGCCAGGCGCCGGATCCACACCGTCGAGCAGCAGTCCATCGCGGAACTCCCCGACGTCAAGGTCAGACTCGGCAACCTCAACGCCAACAACCAGCAGAAGGGCGTCGATTCACTCATCCGCACCGACCTCGAATCGCTCGCCCGCCACCGCGCCATCAGCGACGCCGCACTCGTCGGCGGCGACGAGGACCTGGTGTCGGCCGTCGAGGCCGCGCAGGGGTACGGGGCCCGCGTCCACCTGTGGGGCATCGAGGCCGGAGAAGGCCGCAACCAGGCCGAACCGCTGCTCTGGGAGGTCGACAGCCAGCGCACCTTCGACCTCGACTTCTGCCGCCCCTATGTGACCAGACGCCCCGTCACCACCTACGAGGACGACTCCCCGGCGCCCTCGCGCGAGGACGTCCGCTTCGTCGGTGCGCAGATCGCCGCGACCTGGCTCTCCGCCCGCGGCCGCGACGCCCTGGCCGATCTGCTCCCCGGGCGCCCGTATCTGCCGGGCTCCGTCGACCAGGACCTGCTGGTCGAGGCCGAACGCCTGCTCCAGCACTCGCTGCGCGGCCACGCCCATCTGCGGCGGGCGCTGCGCGACGGCTTCTGGCATCACCTTCAGTCGCAGTACTGACCCTGCCGCCGTCCCGCGGATCGCCGGCGCCGCCCAGGAGGGTGCTACAGGCTGTCCCAGAAGGAGATCAGCGCGGCCGCCGTCGGCTCCGGCCGGTCCGTGTTGGGGGAGTGCTCGGCGCCCTCGATCCGGGTCCGGTGGGCGCCCAGCCGGTGCGCCATCGCGTCGAGCAGGGGAACCGGCCAGACGTCGTCGCGCTCGCCGGAGATCACATGGACCGGCAGCCCGGTGGCGGCGACCTCAGCCACCCGGTCGGGCTCGGTGGCCAGCCTGCGGCCGGTGGCGATCAGCTGGGCGGGCGTGTGGCGCATCCAGCGCCGCCGCAGGTCCTCGCCGCCCGTCTCGGCCTCCGCGGGCGGGTCGAAGGCGCGCATGGCCTCCCAGACCCGCTCCATGCTCATGGTCGCGAGGGCGTCACCGAGGATCTTCAGCCTGACCTTCTGGGACTCGACGACCTCGGCGGGCCCGGAGGACATCAGGGTCAGCGACCGGAACGGCGCCGGGTCGAGGATTGCCGCAGCGCGTGCGATCAGCCCGCCGAGCGAGTGCCCGAGCAGGTGGACCGCGCTGTCCCCCAGGCCGAGTGCGGCCGTCTGCGCGAGTGCGTCAAGCGCCAACTCCTCCTTTTCGTAAGCTTCCTGGCGGTCCGTCCCGTCGGTCTCGTACTGCCCGCGACCGTCGACGGCGACGGCACGGTAACCGGCGTCGGCGAGCGGTTCCAGCAGGGCGATGAAGTCCTCCTTGCTGCCGGTGAAGCCGGGCAGCAGGAGAGCGGTGCCGCGTCGGGCGGTACGCGGTGAGGCGTCCAGCACGGCGAAGTCCCCGCGCGAGGTGTGCAGCGTACGGGCACGGGCGCAAGGGGGCGGAGTGAAGGTGGGTGGCCGGCTCATGGGACGAGGTTAGGGCCTGTCCGGCGGATCACGTCCGGCGGCACGGGGCCGGCCCGTGCCGTGAAACGCCCGACGGGCCCGAGGAAATCCCTCGGGCCCGTCGGGCACACTCGACGCCGGCCGGCCGGGGCGTGGCCCCGCCGCGGACCGGCGCCGGGCTCAGCTCTCGGTCTTGGCGGCAGCCGCTCGCGGCGCCCGTCGCCTGCGCGGCTTGGCCTCGCCCTCGGCGACCGCCACGGCCTCCGTCTTCGGCTTCGCGGCCGCACGGGTGCGACGACGCGGCCTGGTGTCCGTCTCGGGCTCGGCGATCGGCGCGATCTGGAAGTCGACCTCGTCCTCGGCCGGCTTGATCACCCGGGCGCGGCGGCGCGGCTTGGTCACCGTCTTCGCCTCGGGAGCGGGCTCGGCCACGGGGGCGGTCTGGAAGTCGACCTCCTCCGTCACCGGCTTCACGACCCGGGCGCGGCTGCGGCGCGGCTTCGTGGCGGCCACGGCCTCGGCCTCCACCTCGACCGTGACATCCGCCTTGGCCTTGGTCGCCTTGGCGGCCCTGGTCCTGGTCTTCACGGCGGGCTCGGTGTCGATGACGACGACCGGGGCCTCGGCCACGTCCACCGCGGCCTCGGCCGCGATGTCCGGGGCACCGACGCGGCTGCGCCGGCGACGGCGCGGCGTACGCGGCTCCGAGGCGCTCTCGGCGGACCCGGATACCTCGACGGCCTCCGCGGCCGGTGCGGGCACCGTGACGGCGCCCTCTTCGGCGGCCGATCCGCCCCGGGTGCGACGACGCTGACGCGGCGTGCGCGGGGGACGCTCCTCACGGACGGCGGGCGCCGCGGCGGGGGCGGACTTGCGGCCGCGGCCGCCCGTCTCGCCGAGGTCCTCGATCTCCTCGGCCCGCAGACCGGCACGGGTCCGCTCGGTGCGCGGCAGGACACCCTTGGTGCCGGCCGGGATGTCCAGCTCCTCGTACAGGTGCGGGGAGGTGGAGTACGTCTCGGGCGGGTCCGGGAACTTCAGGTCCAGCGCCTTGTTGATCAGCTGCCAGCGCGGGATGTCGTCCCAGTCGACCAGCGTGATCGCGATGCCCTTGGCGCCGGCGCGGCCGGTCCGGCCGATCCGGTGCAGGTAGGTCTTCTCGTCCTCGGGCGACTGGTAGTTGATGACGTGGGTGACACCCTCGACATCGATACCGCGGGCCGCGACGTCCGTGCAGACGAGCACGTCCACCTTGCCGTTGCGGAAGGCGCGCAGCGCCTGCTCGCGGGCGCCCTGGCCGAGGTCGCCGTGGACCGCGCCGGAGGCGAATCCGCGCTTCTCCAGCTGCTCGGCGATGTCGGCCGCGGTGCGCTTGGTGCGGCAGAAGATCATCGCGAGTCCGCGGCCGTTGGCCTGCAGGATGCGCGAGACCATCTCGGGCTTGTCCATCGAGTGGGCGCGGTAGACGTGCTGCGCCGTGTTCTTGACGGTGGTGCCCTCGTCGTCGGGCGAGGTGGCGTTGATGTGGGTCGGCTGCGACATGTAGCGACGCGCCAGACTGATGACCGCACCCGGCATGGTCGCCGAGAACAGCATGGTCTGCCGCTTGGCCGGCAGCATCGTGATGATGCGCTCGACGTCGGGCAGGAAGCCCAGGTCGAGCATCTCGTCGGCCTCGTCCAGGACGAGGACGCGGACGTGCGAGAGGTCGAGCTTGCGCTGGCCCGCCAGGTCGAGCAGTCGGCCCGGGGTGCCGACGACGACGTCGATGCCCTTCTTGAGGGCCTCCACCTGGGGCTCGTACGCCCGGCCGCCGTAGATCGCGAGGACGCGGACGTTACGGACCTTGCCGGCGGTCAGCAGGTC
>NZ_JAFMPZ010000042.1 GCF_017353455.1 Streptomyces laculatispora | reverse complement strand
TCCACCCACTGGCGGCCCGGCCGCTGCTGCTGATCGGCGGCGGCGCCCGGGGCCACCAGTGGGTGGAGACCGTACGGCGCCTGTCCGGGCGGCCGGTGACCGTGCCGGCCGGCGGGGAACTCGTCGCCATGGGTGCGGCGGCCCTCGCGGCGTCGGCCGTCACCGGCAGGGACCCGGTGGCGATCGCCACCGGCTGGCAGACCGGCGAGGATCCGCAACTGGAAGCGGTCGAACGGGACCTGGCCACCTGGGCGCGGATCGGCTCGGTCCTGGACCGGGCATCGCAACCGCTGCTGGGCGCGGACCGGCCGCGGGACTGAGTGCGAGACCCGGCGGACAGCACCGACCGGGCCCCTGGCCTGACCTGCTGTCACATTCCGTCGTACGTCGGGTACAAGCGGGCGCGAAAGCCGGAGCACCGGTTTTGGATAGCGAACTGATGTTCACTACTATCCGGCGATGATCATAAGAAGAAGGCTGACGGTCGGGGTGGGTATTCTGCTCGCCACCCTGACCGCCGGGCTCGGCTCGGCGCTCCCCGCCGCGGCCGATGAAACCCCCACCAAAGCGTCCCCCAAGGTCGAGCTGGTGCTCGATGTCAGCGGCTCCATGCGGACCCGCGACATCGACGGCCAGTCCCGGATGACCGCGGCGAAGCAGGCGTTCAACGAGGTCCTGGACTCGGTGCCCGAGCAGGTGCAGCTCGGCATCCGCACCCTCGGCGCCGACTACCCGGGCGACGACCGGAAGGTCGGCTGCAAGGACACCAAGCAGCTCTATCCGGTCGGCCCGCTGGACCGCACCGAGGCCAAGACCGCGGTCGCCACCCTGGCCCCCACCGGCTGGACCCCGATCGGACCCGCTCTGCTGGGCGCCGCCGACGATCTGGAGGGCGGCGACTCCACCCGCCGGATCGTGCTGATCAGCGACGGCGAGGACACCTGCGGCCCGCTCGACCCCTGCGAAGTGGCCCGCGACATCGCCGCACGCGGCATTCACCTGGTCATCGACACCCTCGGCCTGGTGCCGAACGAGAAGATCCGCAAGCAGCTGACCTGCATCGCCGAGGCCACCGGCGGCACCTACACCGCCGTCCAGCACACCGATGAACTCTCCGGCCGCGTCAAGCAGTTGGTCGACCGGGCGGCTGAACCCGTCGTCACCCCGGTGGCGGCCGAGGGCGCGGACAGCTGCACCGACGCCCCGAAGCTCAAGGCGGGCCTCTACACCGACCGCGAGAAGTTCGGCGAGCACCGCTGGTACCGGGTGGACGTGCTGCCCGGCCAGGAGCTGCGCGCCTCGGCCAGCGTCTTCGCGGACCGCGCCGTGAACAACGACTACGGGACGCTGCTGCGAGCGGTGACCGTGCACGGCCGGGAGATCGTCAGAGGTTCCGAGTCAGGCACCGGGCGCACCGACGCCATCTCGTCCGGGCTGCGCTACCCGAAGCCCGAGCAGGACACGGACGACGACGAGCCGGTCGCGGAGACCGTCTGCCTCCAGGTCAGCAACTCCTTCTCGGCGCCCGCCTCGGTGAAGACGTCTCCCGGTATGCCCGTCGAGCTGACCGTCGACGTGGTGGACGGTCGCGACAACGCGGCCGACGTCGCCGCGTTCGGCCTCGGCCGCGGCTGGTGGCTGCTCGGCGTGCTCGTCCTCACCGGACTGATCGCGGGCCTGCTGACCGGCTGGATCTCGCGCTGGCGCATCGCCGTCTGGAGGACCAACCGATGATCCGTACGACACGCGTACTCGCGGGTGCGCTGCTGACCGGCCTCGCCGTGCTGACCGGGGCGGGAGCCGCCGTCGCGGACGACCCGTCGGCGAGCCCGAGCCCCAGCGCCTCCGGCGACGGCTCCGGCCCCACGGAGGCGGGCACCGCCTTCCGTACCGCCACCGCGATCCAGCAGAACCAGACCGCCACCGCCGGCGGCTCCACGGGCGACTACCTGTACTGGGTGTTCCCGGCCGACGCGGGCCAGCGGGCCACCGTCAAGGCGAAGGTCACCCTGCCCGAGACCGCCACCCGGCACGGCGCCTCGACCTGGCAGGTCGACGTGTACGACGGTCTGCGCCGCCGCCAGGCCTGCATGTACGGCAAGCAGACCGGCAAGGCCGCGGCCGACGCCGCCACGGTCGAGCTCACCTGTGTCCTGCGCACCGTCAGGGCCTGGTCCGAGCCGTGGGCCAACGACCCGCTGCCGGGCAGCTACTACGTCCGCCTCACGGTCGTCGATCTGCCCTCGGCGGATCTCGGTCTGCCGGTGCGGACCGAGATCAAGGTCACCTCGACCGGGAAGGGCGGCGCCGCGGACGTCGACGGCACGCTCGCCAAGCCGCTGGTACCCGGTGTCTCCTCGGTCGAGCAGGCCGCCGACGGCGCCTCGGCCGCCCCGGTCCCGCTCGCGGGTGAGCCCGAGGACGGCTGGGCGTCCGGCTGGTGGACCGACCGCTGGCTGTGGACCGTCGGCGGCGGGGTGCTGGGCGCGTTCGCGGCCGTCTTCGGCTACTCGCTGACCCGCGGCAACGGCCGCCCCTCCCGGGTCCCGCCGGGCGTCTGACGCACGGCCGTCGGCCTGACCGGACACCCCGGTCCGGCCGACGGCAGGCGACCAGGCCGTGTCCGCACCGATGCAACCAACCGCGCCATTCGAAAGTTTCGGCAGGTCAGAACCGTCCCACTGACGCCGCCCACGCCCTACGCTCGCCCGGAACGCTGCTTCCTGCTGCCCGAGCGAAGGGACCCGCGGCTGTGACCACTAGCCGTTCCGCATCATCCGCCGAGTCCGAGTCCGTGCACGCGTGCGTGCCCACGTCCGGGTCCCGGACCGGGTCCGCGTTCGACCGCGCCTCCTTCGCCTACGTCGAGAGCCGGTCGCCCGGGACGGGCCGGCTGGCGCCGCGGGCCGGTTTCTCGTCCGATGCCGCGGCTCTGGACCTCGACGGCGACTGGCACTTCCGGCTCGGCGCCGGACTCCACGACCTGACAGCCGGCTTCGGGGACCCGGCACACGATGTCACCGGCTGGGAGACCGTCTCCGTACCGTCGTGCTGGCAGCTGGACGGCGTCCCGCACGCACCTCGCCGGGGCTCCCCCGCGTACACCAACCAGATCTACCCCTTTCCGGTGGACCCGCCGCGGGTCCCGGACGCCAACCCCACCGCCGAGTACCGCAGGGAGTTCACGCTGCCCGAACGGTGGCCCGCGGACGGCGACGGGCGAACCGTCCTGCGCTTCGAGGGCGTCGACTCGTGCTTCGCCGTCCGGCTCAACGGCACCCCGCTCGGCGACGGCAAGGGCAGCCGGCTGCCCACCGAGTTCGACGCGACCGCGGCACTGCGGCCCGGCCGCAACGTACTCGCGGTGCGGGTGCACCAGTGGTCGGCCGGAAGCTATCTGGAGGACCAGGACATGTGGTGGGTCTCCGGGATCTTCCGCTCGGTACGCCTCCTGCACCGCCCGGCCGACGGCGTCCGCGACCTGTTCGTGCACGCCGACTACGACCATCTGACGGGCGAGGGCATCCTGCGCGTCGACGCCGACCCGGCGACGGCGGGCACCGAGGCCCACGTCACGGTCCCCGGGCTGGGCCTCGACCTGCGCGCCGGGCAGACCGTGCGCGTCGCCGTCGAACCGTGGACCGCGGAGACCCCGCGGCTGTACGACGCGACGCTCACCGCCGGGGGCGAACGCGTCCCGCTGCGCATCGGGTTCCGCCGGGTCCGGGTCGAGGACGGTCTGCTGAAGGTCAACGGCCGGCGCATCCTGCTGCGCGGTGTCAACCGCCACGAGTGGCATCCGGAGACGGGCCGCACCCTGGACCGCGCGACCATGCTCCGCGACATCGAGCTGATGAAGCAGCACAACATCAACGCGGTCCGCACCAGCCACTACCCGCCGGACCAGGAATTCCTCTCCCTGTGCGACGAGTTGGGCCTCTGGGTGATCGACGAGTGCGATCTGGAGACCCATGGCTTCGAGCTCGTCGGCTGGCGTGACAACCCGAGCGCGGACCCGCGCTGGCTCGACGCCTGCCTCGACCGGATGAGCCGCATGGTGGAGCGCGACAAGAACCACCCCGCCGTCATCATGTGGTCGCTCGGCAACGAGGCCGGCACCGGCGACAACCTCCGGGCGATGGCCGACTGGACCCACGAGCGCGACCCGGGCCGCCCGGTCCACTACGAGGGCGACCGGGACAGCGGCTACGTGGACGTCTACAGCTGGATGTACGCGGACCACGACGAGACCGACCGCATCGGCCGCTGCGTCGAGGAGCCGACGAAGGACCCGGCGCTCGACGAGCACCGGCGCGCACTGCCGTTCATCCTGTGCGAGTACGCGCACGCGATGGGCAACGGTCCCGGCGGACTCGTCGAGTACCAGCGCCTCTTCGAGCAGCACCCGCGCTGCCAGGGCGGGTTCGTCTGGGAGTGGATCGATCACGGCATCACGCAGCGGACCGCGGACGGACGCGAGTTCTTCGCGTACGGGGGCGACTTCGGCGAGGTGGTCCACGACGGCAACTTCGTCGCCGACGGTCTGGTCCTCCCGGACCGGACACCGTCCCCGGGGCTCATGGAGTACAAGAAGGCCGTAGAACCGGTGACGGTCTCGGTGGACCGGGCCGCGCGCACGGTCGGGGTCCGCAACGGTCACGACTTCGCGGACACGGGGCACCTGCGCTGGCGCTGGCTGGTGGAGGACGCCGGTGAGCGCGTCGCCGAGGGCGAGTTGGCGGTGCCGCCGGTACCGGCGG
>NZ_JAFMPZ010000463.1 GCF_017353455.1 Streptomyces laculatispora | reverse complement strand
ATTAGTCATACTTGCTGGCCGTGACGGGTCAGGGAGGTCGGGAAGGATTTCCCAACCACCCTTCTTTCCCTACCGGTTAAAAGAAGGCGCTCGAATTTCGCAGCTCGAATCTCGGAGCTCGAATCCCAAGCCCCAAGCCCCGGGGCGACCTGCCCCTTCGTACGCTCGAACGAGTGAACCGCCCCTCCCGAAGCCCGGGACCCGAGCCCCGAGCTGCGAGCTTCGAGCCACGAGCCTCGTGGCCGGGACGGCCGCCGACAGGGCACCCGTACAGATTTCCTGTACGAGTGCGCCGAGGCGTGAACCACGGACAAGGGTGGGAGTGGGGACCGTATGCACCCCAGTAATCGGCAGCGCAAGAACGCCTCGGCCATGAAACTCGTGGGCAAGCTGCTCGGCCTGTTCCGCGTCGCGGCGGGTCTGACGCAGGCCCAACTCGCGAATGCGGTGGGAGTGCAGGTGGAGACGATCGCCTCCATCGAGCAGGGCCGCCGCTCGCTCCTCCCGGACCTGGCGAGCCGGCTGGACCAGTTGCTGGAGACGAAGGGCGCGCTGGCCACGGCGGTGGAGAACATGCCGGAGGTCGACCTCGTACCGGCCTGGGCCGAGCAGTACATGGACCTGGAGCGCACGGCCCTGGCCCTCTCCTGGTACGACAACCAGGTCCTGCCCGGACTGCTCCAGACCGAGGCCTACGCTCGGGCGGTCTTCCGCAACCGGGTCCCCGTGTTCAGCGAGGAGAAGATCGCGATCCAGACCGCTTCCCGGCTGGAACGCCAGGAGATCCTGCACCGCAGCGAGCCGCCGACGATCAGCTTCGTCATCTGGGAGCCGGTGGTGAGGCTCCAACTCGTTGACGACGAGGCGCATGTGGAGCAGCTCCGCCACTTGCGTACGTGCGCGATGCTGCCGGGCGTCAGCCTGCAGATTCTCCCGTTGAGCCACCGGTCCCATGCCGGGCTCGACGGCCCGTTCACCCTGCTGGAAACACCGGACTATCAACAGGTTGCCTACTCCGAGACCCAGCGCGGAAGCCTGCTCGTTGCCGACCCCGATGAGATCAGCATCCTGGCCCAGAAATATGCGATGCTGCGAGCTCAGGCCCTCAGTCCCGAAGACACCCTGGGCCTGTTGAACCGTCTGCTGGGAGAGCTGGGAGTTCAATGAGCACTGCACGCGCGTGGTTCAAGTCCAGCTACAGCGGCAGCGAGGGCGGCCAGTGCCTCGAAGTCGCCTACGAGTGGCGGAAGTCCAGCTACAGCAGCGACGAGGGCGGCCAGTGCCTCGAAGTCGGCTACGCCTGGAAGAAGTCCAGGCACAGCGGCAGTGAGGGCGGCGCCTGTGTCGAAGTCGGCTACGCCTGGCAGAAGTCCAGCCACAGCGGCGACGAGGGCGGCGCCTGCGTCGAAGTCGCCGCGCACCCCGCCGCCGTACACGTCCGCGACTCCAAGCACCCCGAGGGCCCGGCCCTCGCCCTCCCGCCCGCCGCCTGGGCCGCGTTCACCGCACACGTGGGCCGCTGAGCACTGGAGACGCCGTGGGGGCCTGCTTCAGTCGATCGTTGTCCCTCGTCAGGTGGTCGCACACGGTGGGTCGTAGGGCAGTTCGGGAACGTACCGGCTCCACTGCTGTCGGCTCAGGGCGCCGGAACTCGCTGCGCAGATACGGTTGATGGCGGACTTGGCTCGTAGGTCCCAGAGCGTGGCCACACCGTCGTCCGTGGTGGCGGCCAGGGTGTGACCGTCCGGGCTGAACGCCAGAACGGCGACGGCTCCGGTCTCCACGGTCAGCGGCCGGCCGATGGCGGTGGGGCGGTCGGGATCGGTGACGTTCCACAGGTTGATGGTGCCGCTGTCGGTGGCGCCGGCCACTGCGAGCGTGTGCCCGTCCGGGCTGAACGCCACCGACCACATGCTGCCGTCGGGCACGGTCAGGGGGCTGCCTCTGCGCGTGAGGTGGTTGGGGTCGGTGGCATTCCACAGCGTGATGGTGCCGCGGCTGTTCCCGGTGGCGAGCGTGCGGCCGTCCGGGCTGAACGCCACCCAGGTGCTGGTGCCGGTCGGCTGCTTGATCGGCTCCCCGATGCGGGTGCCGAGGTCCGTCGTGCTCCACAGTCCGACGGTGCCGTTGCTGCCGTCGCCGCCGGCCGCCAGCATCGTGCCGTCGCGGCTGAACGCCAGGGACTGGACGGACGCGGTGCCCGAATTGGAGATGTTGGACGGGTAGGCGGGGTTGGCGGGGTCGCTGATGTCCCACAGGGCGATGTGGCCGAGCTCGTTGTCGCCGGCCGCGGCCAGGGTATGGCCGTCGGGGCTGAACGCCAGGGAGAAGATGAGCCCGTCCGCCCCGGTGAGGGGCTTGGGGATGCGCACGGGATGGCTGGGGTCGGTGGTGTTCCACAACGTGACGGTGCCGCCGCTGTCGCCTGCGGCCAGGATGTGCCCGTCCGGGCTGAACGCCACCGCGTCGACCGGGTGCTTGGGGCCGGTGAGCGGATCGCCTTGGGGGGCGGGGGCGTTGGGGTCGGCGGTGCTCCACAGCGAGACGGTGTCGTTCTGGTTTCCGGCGGCCAGGGTGTTGCCGTCGGGGCTGAACGCCACGGATGCCACATTGCCGCCGGCGCCGATGATCCGGGTCGGCGGCAGATTCCACAGATCGACGTTGCCGTCGCTGTTCCCGGCGGCGAGCGTGCGGCTGTCGGGGCTGAACACCACGCTGGTCACCGAGTCACCGGGGCCGGTCAGCGGCCGGCCCAGAGGGCCGATGGTCTTGGGGTGGGTGACGTTCCACAGATGGATGGTGTGGTCGGCGCTTCCTGCCGCCAGCGTGTGACCGTCGGGGCTGAACGCCACCGACATGACGGGCCGGTCGGGACCCGTCAGCGGCTTGCCCAGGGGAGTGGGGTCGCCGGTGTCGGAGACCTTCCACAGGTGCACCTTGCCGTCGCTGGATCCGGCGGCCAGGGTGCGGCCCCCGGGGCTGAACGCCAGGGAGTTGACGCGATACCCGGCCTTCATGGTGCTGCCGATCCGGCCGGGGTTGGCCGGGTCCGTGGTGTTCCACAGGCTGATGGTGCCGGCCTTGTCGTTGCATGCTGCGGCCAGGGTGTGCCCGGTGGGGCTGAACGCGATGCGATCCGAGTAGACGTCGGGGCACTTCAGGTTCAGCGGCGCCTTCGCGGGATCGACGTGGCCGGGTCGGGTGACGTCCCAGAAGCTGATGAGTCCGGCGTGCCATTCGGCGGCCAGGGTACGGCCGTCGGGACTGAACACCAGCGACTCGACGGCGCCCATGGCGTCCAAGCCCTGAATGGCGGGACTCTTCAGCCGGCCGAGCCCCACCGGGTGACTGGGGCTGGTCAGGCTCCACAGGTCGACGATTCCGCCGGAACCGTTGTCGCCGTTGTGGCTGGTGTGGCCACCGACGGCCAGCACTCGGCCGTCCGGGCTGAACGCGAGCGACAGGATCGAATCGACAGAACCGTCCATGGGCACAGGTCGGCCCAGCGACACCGGACGGCCGGGATCGGAGACGTCCCACAGCCGGACGAGGTTCTGGTAGACGTTCCCGGACGCCAGCATGTGCCCGTCGGGGCTGTAGGCCACGGTGTACACCGCGCCGCGCGGGCCGGGAAGCCGTGTGGCCAGCGGGATGTTCTCGGTCGAGATGAGCCGGGACGCCGCCTCCGGGCTCGGGTCCATGCGGTAGGCGGTCAGCGCGAGTTGAGCGGACAGTGAGGGATCGCTCTGCGCCAGTTGCACGGACGTGGAGGCGACGGCGGCGTTGACGGCCTTGTCGCGGGAGCGCAGGGCATCGGTGGCGGAATCCCGGGCGTGGGACTCCTGCCGGAAGGCGAACACCGCGGCCATCGAGGCGAGCACGGCCAGGGTGGTGATGGTGGCGACCGCGGCGCGCCGGAGCTGTTGCCCGCGCCGCTGGTGGTGGCGGGCGGCCGCCAGGAAGGCCCGGTCGACGGCACTGAGCTCCGGCCCGTGCGTGTCCGCCCAGGCGAGGGCCGTCTCCAGGCGGATGCCGCGGTACAGCGCGGCTGCCTCCCGACCCGCCTGTTCCCAGAGCGCGGCCGCCTCCTCCAGATCCTGTCGTACGAGGTTCCCGGTGCGGTCGTGCTGGATCCAGTCCTGCAACAGGGGCCAGGCGCGGATGAGCACCTCATGTGTCATCACCACCGTGTCCCGGTCCCGGGTCAGCAGCCGGCCACGGGTGAAGTCGTCCAGCACTCTGACGGCCGCGTCCCGGTCCGGTGCGTGACGCAGCAGCTCGTCGTACCGGACGCGCCGTCGGCTGTCGTCGGCGTCGCGTCCCACGATGACCAGCCGCAGGAACACCCACCGCGCGGCCTCGTGGCAGGACAGCGGCAGAGTGTCGTAGAGCCGGTCCGCCGTGTTGGCGATGGCGCCCTGTATGCCGCCGGTGACGCGGTATCCGTCCACGGTGAGCGTGTGGCCGTGGCGCTGCTGCCAGGTGGCCCGCAGCGCGTGTGCGAGCAGCGGCAGCCGGCCCGTGGTGTTCCTGCCGAGCGGTCTGCCGACCGCTCCCAGGTCTGCCAGCAGCACCTCGACCAGGCCCTCTTCGACGGTGAGCCCCACGTTGCCGGCCGGGCGGCGGATCGCGTCCTTGAGTTCGTCCTCCGTCATCGGCTCCAGCAGCACCGGTCCGGCCCGGAGCGCCGCCATGAGCTGCGGATGGGCCGTGCACGCGGCATAGAAGTCCGCGCGCACTCCCAGCACCACGACCGCACCGCCCGTGGGCCGGGCCAGACGGTCGAGCACGTCGATGAGCCACTTCCGTTCGACCTCGTCGTTGCAGGCCGTGAAGATCTCCTCGAACTGGTCGACCACGACGACCAGGCCCGCCGAGGGGGACTCCCCGGCTTTGGTGATCTCGCGCAGCTCGGCAAGGCACCGTGCGGGATCGGCCCGCCACGCCGGTGCCGTGCGCAGGGCGGTCTCGGCGTCGAGCCCGGCGGCGGCCGCCAGTGCCAGGGCCGGGGTCGCCGTCGGGGTCAGCAGCAGCCGCGGCCAGGTGCTCGAACCCGCCACCGGGAGCCGGCCGGCGTCCAGGGCCGGCAGTACCCCGGCCGAGAGCAGGGACGACTTCCCGGCCCCCGAGGGACCGATCAGCACCAGCGGGCCGCCCTCACGCAGCCGGGCGTCCATCCGCTCGCACACGAGGTGAACCATGCGCTCACGGCCGTAGAACCACTGCTTGTACTGCCCGCCGAACGGGGCCAAGCCCGGGTACGGGCACAGTAGTTGGGCGGAGCCGGGGCCGGGCACGGTTCTGCGCCCCTCGTCGCCGTGACGAACGTGGAGGTCGCGGCCGGCCTGGTAGATGTCGCCGTCGCCGGTCGTGCTCGCCTCCAGGTGTCTCGGCTGCCAGAGGGGTGGCCCGTCCGGGGGCGGGGCGCCGGTGCCGCGCTCCGTCACGCCTCTCCGCCCCTGGTGACGGTCATGTCCCGGCCGGCCAGGAAGGCGTCGCCGTCGGAGACGTGTGCCTCCAGCGTCATCGAGCCCGTGATCTGCTGTTCCGGGGTTCCGGCAGCGCGCAGTTCCTCGCCGAGCAGCGCGCGCAGCTCGGCGACGGCGTCCGGCCGCGTGGCCAGGAGCCGGACGATGCGGGCCTGCCACTCGGCGACCAGGAGCCCCTGGAGTTCCTCGCCGCCACCCGTCCGCCGCGCCTCCAGCAACTCGAACCGCGCGTCGGTGAGTTCGTTATCGACGCGCTCCGGGTGCGCGGAACGCCACAGCGACAGGACCGAGGACCTGACCGCGGCCCAGCCGTCCGTCGTCAGCAGATCGATCAGGCGCGCCGCGGCCGCCGATGCCAGGCCGGCGAGTTCCACACTCGTCTCCATGTCTTCTCCTTGTCCCTTACCGTGCGTGGGCCGCGATAGCGGTCATGGTCAGGTGGGAGGCGATGAACACGTGGTCGCCGCCCACTGCCCACTTGAACCCGACGTCCGGCTGCCCGGGGTCGTTGTATTTCCACCTGGCCCTGCCGGTGGCCGCGTCGATGGCCCACAGCGTCTTGGCGCCATCGGTGGCGAAGACGGTGTCGGCCGAACACTGCGCGTCCTTGCCGCCCAACCCGGAGGAGGCAGCGAACGTGTTGGCGCCGCCCATGTCGTTGGCCCCTTCGAGCGTCGCGACCCACTGGATCGTGCCGTTGGCCGTGGCCAGGGCGGCCAGGTCACTGCCGACCGGTACGAAGACGGTCGCACCGTCCGGGCTGGAGAACGGGGTACCGATATGGACCTCGTCCCCGCTCTTCGCGTCGAAGCGCTGATGCCACTTCTCGCGGCCCGTGGCCGCGTCGACGGCGAACAGCTTGTTGCCGTTGCCGCCGGCGAAGAGGAACAGCCCGTCGGCGTAGCACGTCAGCGGCCAGCCGGTGGAGAAGTAGTACGCGTCGCGCTGGACGGAGACGTTCCAGCCGCGGGCGCCCTTCCGGCCGGCGTCGATCATCTGGACGCGGCCGGGCTTCTCGCCCGGAACGGCCGAGGTGGCCAGAAGGTGGGAACCGGTGGGCGGCACGAGCACGTTGTTGATGTCGGTGCCCTTGACCCGCCACAGTCCCTTGCCGGTGGCGGCGTTGAACGCACGGATGTAGCCGGTGCTCGGAGCCTTGTCCGAGTACGACTTCGATGTGTCCATCACATTCCCGCACACGTACACGGTGTTCCCCGCGGCCGCCACATAGTGGCTGGAGTACATCGTCAGATGCTTGCCGCCGCCGGGCTCTGCGTCGGCCATCTTGGTCGCCCACTTCACCTTCCCGCTGGTGGCGTCGAACGCCGCCAGTAGGCCTGACTTACTCGGTGTGTCGCAGAGCAGGTAGAACACTCCGTCCGCGTACGCCGTCGGGTACGTGAACATGCTCGTGCCGAACTGGTTGGTCGTGTTCAGCTTCTGGAACACGGAGTCCCCGGTCTCGGCGTCCAGGAAGGACGTAGCGGCGTCCGTGACCACCATGACCACCTTGTCGGACGCCTCCAGGCAGGTGGGGGCGTTCTTTCCGGTGCCTGACCAGGCCTTGGTGGCGTCGGGGCCGTCCAGGACGACCGCTTCCGGTCCGTCCGTCGAGGACGGCGACGCGGAGGAGGCCGACGGGGAGCGCACGCCTGACGGAGAGGCCGGCCGCGAAGTAGAGCCGGCCCGGCCGTCGGGTGCCGGTGACGAGTCACCGGAGAAGGCGAGTGCCGCCGCGCCTCCGCCGAGTACGGCCACGCCCCCGGCCAGACCGATGATCAGCTTCCGGCGGCTGACACCCGTGCCGGCGGCGATCACCGGCGGCGGAGGAACCGGGCCCGGACCACTGCCCCCGGCGGACACCGATCCCACCGCCGCGGCCGCGGCGGCCATGTCGGCGGTCACCGCCGGCGGCAGCCAACTGCCCTGCAGAGCGGGCAGGTTCTGGTGCCGCAGGTAGTCGACGAGTTGTTCGGCGGTGGGACGGTCCGGCGGGTCCGGGTACAGGCAGCCGCCGATCACGTCGTGCAGCGACACCGGGAGGGTGCCCGTGCCCGCCTCGCCGCCGGAAGCTGCGAACAGCACGGTCGACCCGAGGTCGAACATGTCGTCCGTCGGTGCGGGCGCCGGGCTTGCGGTGGCTCCCGCCATCCCCAGGGCGGTGATGCGGGGCCCGTCCATGGTCAGCAGCACCGAGTCCGGGGTCACGCCGCCGTGTACCGTCCCGGCCGCGTGGAGCACGGCCAGGGCCTGGGCGAGGCCGTCGGCGAGCATCCGCAGAGCCGGTTCGGACAGCGAGCCGTGCCGGTCCACCGCCTGCCGGAGCGGCAGTCCGGCGGTGAACCGGGTCGCCAGCCACGGAACCGACGCGTCGGCGTCGGCATCCAGCACCGGTACGAGGAAGGCACCGGACAGTGCCCGTGCCGCCTCGACAGCGGCTCGGAACCGGTCCCGGAACTCCGGGTCCGCGGCGAGTGCGGGCCCCACGACCGTGACCGTGACGAGCAGCCCCTCGTCCGTGCGGGCCGAAAAGACTTCGTTCCCGCCGACCGCGCCCTGTGGCGCGAGCAGCGTGTACGGCCCGATCCGGCGAGCACCGTCCGCTCCGGGATGATTCATCGTCCGCCCCTCACGCCGGCCTGATCGTCTGATCACGGGCCGCCTGGTAGGCGTTGCCGCCGCCGGACACATGGGCCGTCATGGTCATGGACGGCTCCGGATCGGCGGCCGGCGCCGTGCCGTGCCTGGGTTCGACTGCGGCATCGGCGTCGGGCAGGAGAGCGGTCACCGAGTCGCCCAAGTGCGCGAGCCCGTCCGGCAGATGGGTCTCCGGAACGCGGAGGAACTGCAGGCGCGCCAGCTTCGCGATCTCGGCCGGCAGCGCCGAGGCGTCGGGCAGCGTCGTCGCGTCACCCAGAAGGACCGGGACGACGCGGTTTCCCGCCCGCAGAGCTGTCGCGATCTCCAGCCGGACCCAGTCGTGAGCCCGGTCCAGGAGCCGCACACCGTCCTCGCCCCGCGCGTCGAGCCACCCCGGCCCGATCAGTACGCACATGAGCTCGCACTCGGCGGCCTGCCGCCGCAGGATCTCGGCGAAATCGGCCCCGGGCGGGATCGACTGGCCCGACTTGAAGATCTCGTTGGCACCCAAGCGGTCGGACAGCGCGCGGTAGACGCGGTCTCGCATCCACCGGGAGTCCGCTTTGCGAAAGCTGATAAAGATGCGCGGCACATTTGCCCCCTCTCTGACAAGCCTTGACGTCAGGATCGTGCTCACCCTAGGTGTGGAGTACACGCTCGGCGGCTATTCGCCGGGGATTGAATAGCGGTCGCAAGGCTCCGTACGCTGGCGGGTATGGATCCGGCGGACAACGCGGCAGGGACGGTCTCGGCAGGGAGACCGACCAGCACGCGCCTGCCGCCGGGCGAACTCGCGCACGCTCCACCCCCGACGTGCACGGAGTGTGGCCAGGACGACGCCGAAGTCGCCCGGCG
>NZ_JAFMPZ010000462.1 GCF_017353455.1 Streptomyces laculatispora | reverse complement strand
CCGCGGCGGAACCGGTGCCTGACAACGCGTCCCCCTCCGGTGTTCAGCGGTCAGCCGCGGTATCCCTCGACCTCGTCGGCCGGGCGGACCCGGGCCTGTGACGGGTCCTCCCCGAACTCACTCAGTGCGCGGCGCTGCCGCAGCAGGTCCCAGCACTGGTCGAGCCGGACCTCCACCGTACGCAGTCGCTTCTGCTCCTCGGCGGTGAGGCCCGGGTCCCGGCCGCCGCGGTCGCGCAGGGTGCGCTCCTCCGCGACGAGCCCGTCGATGCCGCCGATGATGTCGTGCTCCTGGTCGTCCATGACGTCTTCGTTCCTCTCGGTGAGCTCGGAGATGTCCTGGTGGCGCGGCTCAGCGCTGGCCGTGGTTGCGCAGCACGATGACGGTCTTGCCGCGGGCCCCGCCGGTCCGGTTGCGGTCCAGGGCCTGCGGGGCCTTCTCCAGCGGGAGTTCGATGTCGATGGGTACGCGCAGCACGCCCTCCGCGGCGCCCGCGGCCAGGACGTCCAGCAGGACGGGGCTAGGGTCGAGCCGGAAGTCGATGCCGCGCACGCCCTCGGGGAGCGCCGCCCCGGCCGCGACGCCGCGGGTGCTGAGCGCGATACCGCCGGGCCGGACCGTCGAGGCGTGGGCGGCGAACGCCTCCGGGGTGCCGGAGACCAGATCGGCCAGCGCGTCGATGCCGTCCGGGCAGACCGCCCGCACCGAGTCGGCCGTCGGGCCCCGGGTGGTGTCGACCGTGGCGGTGGCGCCCAACGACCCCATCCTGGACCGCTCGTCGCCGCGCACCGCCGCGATCACGCGCACGTCCCGGGCCCTGGCGAGCTGGGTCAGACAGCTGCCGACGCCGCCCGCCGCGCCGATGATCAGCAGGCTCTCGTGGCCGCGGAGCACCGCCGTCTCCAGGATCTGCGCGGCCGCCATCCCGGCGGACGGCAGCGCGGCCGCGATCCGGGCGTCCAGGCCGCGCGGGACGAGGGTGATGGCGGCGTCCTGCGGGACGCAGACGTAGTCGCAGTACGTACCGGCGCCGACCGGCGGGCCGGCCCGGCCGAAGACCTTGTCACCGACCCGGAAGCGGTTGTCGCCGTCGCCGATCATGTCCACCCGGCCCGCGAAGTCCACGCCGACGACCAGCGGGAAGACATGCGGGACCTGTCCGTCCAGGGAGCCCTCGGCCGTCTGCCAGTCGTAGGGGTTGAGGGAGGCGTACTCGACCCTCACCCGTACCTCGCCGGCTGCCGGTTCCGGCTTGGGGACCTCGACCAGTGCGGGGTCGGCCCGGAATGCGCCGACGGCGATGGCTCGCATACGGAAGACCTCCCAGTAGCCCCCGGCCAGTGCACGCCATCCACTCTTCCCCGGCCCGCCCGCGCGCGCACGTCGGCGCCCGCGGGACGCATCCCTCACGCGTCGGGCGACGGTACCGGCAGCACCCGCTGGGCCCAGATCCGGGCCGCCACCGCGCACACCGCCAGGGCCAGTCCGGTACCGAAGACGATCCACACCGTCGTGCGCAGGGACGCCGTCAGCGCGTCGTAGACCGCGGCCGCCCCGTCGGTCTCGTTGCCCGGCACCTCGGCCAGCACCCGGTTGCGGGCGAGGGCGAGCACCCCGCGCAGCAGCAGCGCGCCGGCCGCGAAGCCGGTCCCGGTGACGGCGGTGGCGGCCAGCGCGGCGAGCGCGGAGCCCCGGCGGCCGGGCCCGCCGCGCACCCAGGCCACGGCCACGGCCAGCAGGGCGAACACCAGCGTGCCGACGGCCGGCCAGATACTCGCGGCCCGCAGCCACCGGAAGCTCTGGCGCAGCTGGTCGGCCCGGTCCGCGGAGACGATCTGGATGTCGGTGTGCTCGATGGGGATGCGGTCGGCGAACGGCACCCCGTTGTCCAGCAGGTTCTGCTTCACCTGTTCCGTCACGGGCGCCAGGTCGATGGTGACGCTCTTGCCGGTCCCGCCGTCCAGCGCGGCGGTGACGGCCTCGTGGGCGGTGCGGTTGGCGGCGGTCCAGGCGGCCCGGAAGGCATCGGTGGTGGTGAAGGACTCCACGGCCTGGTGCAGGAAGCCGCGCACGGTGTCCGCGAGCGGACCGACGTCGATCTGCTTCATCGCCTCGTCGGTGATCAGGTCGGCCACGGTCTTCTGCACAGCGGGATCGGAGGCGAGCGGCGCCACGGCGGCGACGTAGCGGTCCGTGTTGTCGATCTCCAGATCGACCCAGGCGGAGAGCGCGCTCAGCGGCACCAGGACGGCGAGGAGCACCAGAAGTGCCGCCGAGAGCGCCGTGGAGAAGAAGGTCCGCACCTCACCAGGGAATCCCGGATGGGCCGGGAGCGCTCCGGGCCGTGCGCCATTCGAGTTGCCGGGCGGCGCGAGCAGGTGTGCCCTGGAGGGGAAGAGGGGGCGACGGAAGGAGCTTCCCGCCATGGCCGCACATGCTTCGGTGCAGGCACGCGGAACGCGCGCGCCTGCACAGCGTCACTCCATCCTCAGCTGGGCGCTGCCCGTCACGCTCGGGGTGATCCTCGGCTGGTACGCGACGTCCATCGTTCGGGGCGGCGGAGTGCTCACCGGCGGGCAGCTCGCCCTCGGACTGATCTCGGGCGCCGTCCTCGCGGTGCTCTGCCTCGCCCTGGGCCGGATGCAGAAGCGGCTGCCGCGCGAGCTGCGGGCGGCTGCCTACGGCGCGCTGTTCGGCGGCTCGATCGGCTTCCTGTACAGCCTGTCGGACAAGAGCGTGCTCGCTGCCTCGGTGCTGGGCCTGCTGACCGGGGCGGCCATGCTGCTGGCCGCGTTCTACGTCTTCTACACGCACGAGAACTGAGCACCTCGGCCCCGGTGCGCATCCCTCCGTGAGCCATCCTTGACCTTCTCCGCGGGGGAAGGCCAAGGATCGGTGTGCCGGGCGAGCACCGCCCGGTATGAGGAGGCACGAGGTGACGGACGACGGGCAGGGGCGGCCGCCCGAAGCGGCGCTGATGACGATCGGGGCGTTCGCCCGGCTGTCCCGGCTGTCCGCGAAGGCGCTGCGCCGATACGACGAGCTCGGTCTGCTGCGGCCCGCTCTGGTCGACCCGGTGAACGGCTACCGGTACTACGGCCGGGCGCAGGCGCGGACGGCCAGGCTGGTGGCCTGGCTCCGCCGGATCGGCATGCCGCTCGCCCGGATCACGGAGGTGATCGCGCTGGACGCCGGCGCGGCCGCCACGGCGATCCGGGGGTACTGGGCGCAGGTCGAGGCCGAGACAGCGGTCCGCCGGGACCTCGCCACCTTCCTCATCGACCAGCTGTCGACGGAGGAAGCCATGACACAGGTGGGAACGCTCGGAATCCGGTACGCGGCACGCACCGACACCGGTGCGGTGCGGGAGACCAACCAGGACGCGGCGTACGCCGGAGCCCGGCTGCTCGCGGTCGCCGACGGGTTCGGCGAGGGCGGCGCGGGGGCGAGCACGGCGGCGATCGACGCCCTGAAACCGGTGGTGCGGGCAGCGGTGCCGGCCGCGGAGCTGCTGAACATCCTGCACGACGCGGCGGAGCGGGCCGCGCGGGCGGTGCGGGACGCGGTGGCGGGGAGCGGGGCGCCCGACGAGTCGGGGACCACGCTGACCGCGATGGTGTGGACGGGTGCGCAGCTGGGGCTCGTGCACATCGGGGACTCGCGGGCGTATCTGCTGCGCGGGGGCGAACTGTTCCGGATCACGCACGACCACAGCCTGGTCCAGTCGATGATCGACGACGGCTCGCTCACCGAGGAGGAGGCCGCCTCGCACCCGCAGCGGGCGCTGCTGCTCAAGGCGCTGTCGGGCGGCGGCCAGGACGGCTCCGGGCCGGCCGAGGGCTCCGGTCCCGACCTGGGGGTGCGGGACGCCCGTGCCGGTGACCGCTATCTGCTCTGCTCGGACGGGCTCTCGGCGGTCGTCGACGGCAGGGAACTGGCCGGCGTGCTCGCCGCGGCGGACGGCCCCGGGACGGCTGTGCGCGAGCTGGTCGCGCTGGCCGGTGCGGCGGGCGCCCCCGACAACGTGGCCTGTGCGGTGGCGGACGTCGTGTCGCTGTGACGGCACGGGGCGGGCCCGCGCGATCGTGCTGAACGCGCGGGCCCGCCCCCTGCTCGTGTCGCGTCGGGCGTCAGCCGCGCACCACCGTCACCGGGCACGGCGCGTGCTGGGTGACGTGGAGGCTGACCGAGCCGAGCAGGGTGGCCTTGAAGCCGCTGTATCCGCGCGCGCCCACGACCAGCAGACTCGCGCCCTTGGCCCGGTCCAGCAGGGACTGCGCCGGGTTGCCGATCACCACGACCTTGCTGACCGCTGCGGCACCCACCGCGCCGAGGGCCTCCTCCAGCGCCTCGGTGAGCGACACGGTGGCCAGGGCCTGCGGGTCGAAGTCCTCCGGCAGGCCCGGCATCATGGACGCCCAGCTGGTGGAGGGGTACTCCCAGCTGTTGACGGCCTCGACCGTGTCACCGGTCAGCTCTGCCTGGCGTACGGCCCAGTGCAGTGCCTTGATCGACGACTCGGAGCCGTCAACGCCCACCACGATCCTGCCCATCTCTGCCTCCAGCTCGGTTCGGCACGGTTGCACGGGTGCGCCG
>NZ_JAFMPZ010000461.1 GCF_017353455.1 Streptomyces laculatispora | reverse complement strand
GCTTAACTGAACGGTATTGGGCTTAGCGTCATGAGCCAGGACTCCGCCACCGCAACGGAGGCTGTACGGAAGCTGAGCGGGCGCCGGCGCCGAGAGGTCGTGGCCGTACTGCTGTTCAGCGGCGGCCCCATCTTCGAGAGCTCCATCCCGCTCTCCGTGTTCGGAATCGACCGCCAGGACGCGGGAGTTCCGCGATACCGGCTACTCGTGTGCAGCGGCGAAGAGGGACCGCTGCGCACCACAGGGGGACTCGAACTCACCGCGCCCTACGGGCTGGAGGCGATCAGCAGGGCCGGCACCGTCGTGGTGCCCGCCTGGCGCTCGATCACCTCGCCACCGCCCGTGGAGGCACTGGACGCGCTGCGCCGCGCCCACGAGGAGGGCGCCAGAATCGTCGGGCTGTGCACGGGGGCCTTCGTCCTCGCCGCGGCCGGACTGCTCGACGGCCGCCCGGCGACCACGCACTGGATGTACGCACCGACGCTGGCCAAGCGCTATCCGTCGGTCCACGTCGATCCGCGCGAACTGTTCGTCGACGACGGCGATGTGCTCACCTCCGCGGGCACGGCGGCCGGCATCGATCTCTGTCTGCACATAGTCCGCTCGGACCACGGCACGGAGGCCGCCGGGGCACTCGCCCGCCGGCTCGTCGTGCCGCCGCGGCGCAGTGGCGGCCAGGAGCGCTACCTCGACAGGTCTTTACCCGAGGAGATCGGCTCCGACCCGCTCGCCGAGGTCGTGGCCTGGGCGCTGGAGCATCTGCACGAGCAGTTCGACGTGGAGACGCTCGCCGCGCGCGCCTACATGAGCCGGCGGACCTTTGACCGGAGGTTCCGTTCGCTCACCGGCAGCGCGCCGCTCCAGTGGCTGATCACCCAGCGGGTGCTGCAGGCGCAGCGGCTGCTGGAGACGTCCGACTACTCGGTCGACGAGGTCGCGGGCCGCTGCGGCTTCCGCTCGCCGGTCGCGCTGCGCGGACACTTCCGGCGTCAGCTGGGCTCCTCCCCCGCCGCGTACCGGGCCGCCTACCGGGCCCGTCGCCCGCAGGGCGGAGGTCCTGAGCCGGTCGGCCAGGTCGCCGAGGTGGTGCCCGCCCAGGGCAGTCCCGCGGGCCGTCGTGCCGCCGCGGCGGCCGCTCCCGCGGGTCAGTCCGCCGCTGCCCCGGCAGCGCTGGACGCGGGCCGCGCCGAGCACGGGAGGCCGGGCTCCGACGCCTACGCGGCAGGGCGCCCGGCCCTGCCGGGGCAGCGGAGCGCCCCGTAGGGTGGGGCGCATGAACGACCGCATGGTGTGGATCGACTGCGAGATGACCGGGCTCTCGTTGACGGAAGACGCACTCATCGAGGTGGCCGCACTGGTCACCGACTCGGAGTTGAACGTGCTCGGCGACGGGGTGGACATCGTGATCCGCCCGCCGGACGCGGCCCTGGAGACCATGCCCGAGGTAGTGCGGCAGATGCACACCGCCTCGGGCCTGCTCGACGAGCTGGCCGGGGGCACCACCCTGGCCGACGCCGAGGAGAGGGTCCTGGCCTATGTGCGCGAGCACGTGAAGGAGCCCGGCAAGGCCCCGCTCTGCGGGAACACGGTCGGCACCGACCGCGGATTCCTGCTGCGGGACATGCCGTCGCTGGAGGGCTACCTCCACTACCGGATCGTCGATGTCTCCTCGGTCAAGGAACTGGCCCGCCGCTGGTTCCCGAGGGCGTATTTCAACAGTCCCGAAAAGAACGGCAACCACCGGGCGCTCGCGGACATCCGCGACTCCATCACCGAGCTGCGCTACTACCGCGAGGCGGTCTTCGTCCCGCAGCCGGGACCGGACTCGGAACGCGCGAAGTCGATCGCGGCGCGGCTGACCCCGCCCTCGGTCTAGCATCGTGGGAAGCTGCTGGTCACGGCCCTTCCGGGGGCCGGGACCGGCGGTTGAACAATGGAGGCGCGAGCACCCTCCAAGACCCTGTACACTTTTTCTCGGCCGGTCAGAAAAAGACCGGACGTGGTGGGTATAGCTCAGACGGTAGAGCACCTGGTTGTGGTCCAGGATGTCGCGGGTTCGAGTCCCGTTACTCACCCTGAATGATCAAGGGCTGGCCTGTGAAAACGGGTCAGCCCTTCTTCATGTCCCGTTCCTTGGGGACATCACGGAAACACGGGAAAGGCCCAGGTCCGGGACCGGGGCCTTTCCGTTTCCCGCGCCCCGCCGGAGGGCTACGGTGTGATGCTCGTCACGAGGAGTCGCGGACGATCAGTTCGGTGGGGAGCACGATCTGCGGCCGCTCGGCACTCTCGCCCGCGATCATGTCGAGGAGCACCCGGGTCATCGTGCGCCCCATCTCCTCGATCGGCTGCCGCACGCTCGTCAGCGCGGGGTCCATGTGACGGGCCACGGCCGAGTCGTCGAAGCCGATGAGGGCCACGTCGTCCGGGATGCGCCGGCCGGCCTCGCGCAGCACCTGGCGGGCGCCTGCGGCCATCAGGTCGGACGCGGCGAAGACCGCGTCCAGGTCCGGGCGGCGGGCGAGCAGCTCGCGCATGGCCCGCACGCCGCCCTCCTCGGAGAAGTCGGCGGGGGCGATCAGCCGCTCGTCCGGCTCCAGACCGGCCTCGGAGACTGCCTTGCGGTACCCGTCCAGGCGCCGCTGGGAGGCGTAGACGTCCAGTCGCCCGGTGATGGTGGCGATCGAGCGGCGGCCCCGGGAGGCGAGGTGCTCGACGGCGCCGCGAGCACCCTCGAAGTTGTCGGAGTCGACCGAGGGCAGCGGCTCCGTGGCGGACCTGCGGCCGTTCATCACCGCGGGCATGCCCAGTTGCTCCAACAGGTCGGGCAGCGGGTCGTCGGCGTGCACCGAGACCAGCAGCACGCCGTCCACGCGGTGCGCGGTCAGGTACTGGGCCAGCCTGCGGCGTTCGCGGTCACTGCCGACGAGGGTGAGCAGCAGCTGCATCTCGGTGTCGGCCAGGGCCGCGCCGACCCCGCGCACGATGTCGGAGAAGTAGGGCTCCGCGAAGAAGCGGCTCTCCGACTCCGGCACCACGAGCGCGATGGCGTCCGTACGGTTCCCGGCCAGGGCGCGGGCGGCGCGGTTGGGTACGTAGCCCAGCTCGGCGACGGCCGCCTCCACCGCCTCCCGGGTGTGCGCACTGACCCGCGGTGAGCCGTTGATGACCCGCGAGGCCGTGCCGCGGCCCACTCCCGCCCGTGCCGCGACTTCCTCTAGCGTGGGCCGGCCCCCGCTCCGTACTCGCGCTGCCGTCATGGCTGCCTCCCGTTCGCGGTCAATTTCTCACAGTCGGATAACCAAACCAAGTCCTGGTGTTGGCTCTCTTGACACTCGGCGGGACCGGTCGGCCGCTCCCCCGCCCTCATCGTGGGAGCGCTCCCACTCTACGCGCGTGGTCAAGCGGCGCGCGCGAGCCGGGGTGCGGCCTCGTGCGGCCGGCATCCGGACATGACTGAGACCCGGCGCGGGGCCGGGTCTCAGGGGTGGCACCTGCTCGGACGATTCCGGTGAACCCCCGCCAGATCAGCTGGAGTTGACCGGTCTCACCTCAGGAAGGGCCGGTCGGCGGCAGGGCGTGGCGGCGGATCACGTCGGCGTACCAGTGGGCACTCGCCTTGGGAATGCGGCGCTGGGAGGCGTAGTCGACGTACACGGTGCCGAAGCGCTTCGAGTAGCCGTACGCCCACTCGAAGTTATCCATCAGCGACCACAGGAAGTAGCCCCGGACGTCGGCGCCGTCGGCCACCGCGCGCTGCACCGCGTCGAGGTGCCCGTGCAGGTACGCGATCCGCTCGGGGTCCTCCACCCGGCCCTCGGGCGAGACGTAGTCGTCGAAGGCCGCACCGTTCTCGGTGACCATCAGCGGCACCTCCGGGTGGTCCCGGCTGGTGTCCATGAGCAGGTTGTACAGCCCGTCCGGGTCGATCGCCCAGTTCATCGCGGTGCGCTGCTTGCCCTCCGAGAGGTGGAAGGCGACGTGCTCGGAGCCGGGCCACGGGGAGTAGTCGCTGGCGCCGTGCCCGTCGTCGCGAGTACTGCCCGCGCCCTTCTCGGGGGTGGAGACCAGCGTCGGCGTGTAGTAGTTGACGCCGAGGACGTCGATCGGGCCGGAGATGGCGGCCAGGTCGCCGTCGTGGACCAGCGTCGACCAGTCCACCAGGTGCCTGGTGTCGGCGATCAGGTCCTCGGGGTACTCGCCGCGCAGCATCGGACCGGTGAAGATCCGGTTGCCCACCGCGTCGATCCGGCGGGCGGCGTCGGCGTCGGCCGCGCTCGCGGTGAGCGGGCGGACCTGGTGGAGGTTGAGGGTGACCGAGGTCTGCGCGGCAGCGGGGAGTTGACCGCGCAGAACCTCGATCGCCCGGCCGTGGGCGAGATTGAGGTGATGGGCCGCCCGCAGGGCGGAGGCGGGCTCGGTGCGGCCGGGAGCGTGCACGCCGGAGCCGTATCCGAGGAAGGCCGAGCACCAGGGCTCGTTGAAGGTGGTCCACGTCCCGACGCGGTCCCCGAGGGCGCCCGCCATGATCGCGGCGTAGTCGGCGAACCGGTCCGAGGTCACCCGCTGCGGCCAGCCGCCGGCGTCCTCCAGCTCCTGGGGCAGGTCCCAGTGATAGAGGGTGGCGACCGGGGTGATGCCGGCTTCGAGCAGCTCGTCGACGAGCTTGCGGTAGAAGTCCAGCCCGCGTTCGACGGCGGGGCCGCGCCCGGTGGGCTGCACCCGGGACCAGGAGATGGAGAAGCGGTACGCCTTCAGCCCGAGCCGCTTCATGAGCGCCACGTCGTCGCGGTACAGGTGGTAGTGATCGGCGGCGATGTCTCCGGTGTCGCCGTTGCGGACCTTGCCCGGCGTACGGCTGAAGGTGTCCCAGATGGAGGGGGTGCGGCCGTCCTCGGCCGCGGCGCCCTCGACCTGGTAGGCGGCGGTGGCCGCCCCCCAGACGAAGCCTGTCGGAAATCTCGTTGCCTCGGGCGCCTGCTTCGGGGCGATGTCAGGTCGTACAGCAGTCATGCGGGAGCGCTCCCAGGAGTGGACGGACAGGGGCGGGGAAAGGTGGAACTCCGGAACCCGTACGGCCCGCGGTCAGGTGCGGGCCGTACGGGGCTTCCGGAAGCGGTCATTGACGAGGGGTCAGCCCTTGACGGCGCCGGACATGATCCCGCCGACGATCCGCTTGCCGAAGAGCACGAACACCGCGAGCAGCGGCAGCGTGCTGATCAGCGCGCCTGCCATCACGATGCTCTGGTCGGGGGTGTAGGAGGCACTCAGCTGGCCGAGGGCCACCTGGAGCGTGGGGTTCTGCTGGTTCAGTGCGAGGTAGGGCCAGAAGAAGTCGTTCCACGCCTGGACGAAGGTGAGCATGCCGAGCACCATCATCGCGGGGCGGGCCACCGGGAGCACGATGCTCAGCACGACGCGGAAGTTGTTCGCGCCGTCGATCTTGGCGGCCTCGATGAGTTCGTACGGGAGTGCCTCGCTCAGGTACTGCCGCATGAAGAACACGCCGAACGCGCTCACCAGGGTCGGGAAGATCACCGACTCCAGGCTTCCGCCCCAGCCGAGGTCGGACATCAGCATGAACAGCGGGACGACGCTGAGCTGCGGCGGGATGGTCAGGGTCGCGATGACTCCGGTCATCAGCGCGCCGCGGCCGCGGAACCGCATCTTGGCGAAGGCGTAGCCGGCCAGGGTGCAGAAGAAGAGCGTCGCCACCGTGATGCAGGAGGAGACGATGAAGCTGTTGACGATCGCCTTGCCCAGATGGGCCTGGTTCCAGGCGGCGTCGAGGTTGTGCATCAGCCGTCCGCCGGGCAGGAACGGCGGGGTGCTGGCCAGTACTTCGTCCTGGGTGTGGGACGCGGCCACCAGGGTCCAGTACAGCGGGAGCAGCGAGCCGATGCCGACGACGGCCAGTGCGATGTAGGCGAACGGGCCGCCCTTCAGCTGCTGGCCCGCGCCGGGCCTGAAGCGGCCGGCGCGCTTCGGTGCGCGGTGCACGGCAGGTGCCGGGAGGACGGACCCCGGAGCTTGGGTGGGGCTGGTGATGGTCATGGATATCGCTCCCGGTCAGACCGCGGATGTGCGTACGAAGCGGCCGAAGAGCCAGTTGACCGCGGCGATGATCAGCAGGAGCGCGAGCATCGCCCAGGCCACTGCGGCGGCCGGACCGAGATGCCCCAGGTTCCAGCCGTAGTTGTAGAGGTAGACGCTGAGGGTCTCGTACTGATGCTCGTTCCCGCCGATCGCTCCGAGCGTGCCGCCCTCCAGGAGCAGGGGTTCACCGAACAGCTGCATGGAGCCGATGGTCGAGATGACGATCGTGAAGAGGATCGTGGGCCGCAGCGAGGGGATGGTCACCTTGCGGAACTGCTGCCAGCGGGAGGCTCCGTCGAGCGAGGCGGCCTCGTACAGATCGGTCGGCACGGCCTGCATGGCCGCCAGGTAGATCAGGGTGTTGTAGCCGGTCCAGCGCCAGATCACGATGACCGAGATGGCGATCTTGGAAGTCCAGTGCCCGTTGGCCCAGTTGGTGTGGCCGAGGCCGATGAAGTGCAGTGCCCAGTTCAGCAGGCCGCCGTCGGCCCGGAAGACGAGGGCGAAGACGAGGGCCGCGGAGGCCACCGAGGTGGCGTACGGGGTGAGGATGACCGTCCGCCAGAAGGTGCTGGCGCGCAGCTTGTAGTTCAGCAGATGGGCCAGGCCGAGCGCGACCAGCAGCTGCGGGACCGTCGACATGACACCGATCAGGAAGGTGTTGCTGACGGCGGTCCAGAACTCCGCGTCGTGCAGGATCCTGTCGAAGTTGGCCCAGCCGACCCACTCCATCCGGTCCAGGCCGGTCATCTCCACCCGGTGCAGGGCGATCCAGCCCGTGTAGATCAGCGGGTAGAGCCCGAAGGCGCCGAAGACGAGGAAGAACGGGGCTATGTAGGCGTACGGCGATGCCTTGTCGTCGAAGCGCCAGAGCCGGCTCCGCCACGTCTGCCGACGGGCGTTCACCGGTTTGTGCGGGGAGCCGCCGGGCGGCGGGGTGTGTGCATCCCGGGTGGGAGTCGAGGTGGCCACGGGCGGGAGTCCTTCCCTGGATTGCTTGGTTACCCGGGTACGGGGGCGTTGCACGCGGTGGGCTTCCGCGGGGCGGCCGGGGAGGTACCCGGTCGCCCCGTGCAAGCCCGCCGGGAGACGGGCCGGGCCGGCGCGGGATGGGGACACGCAGGTGCGGGCGGCCCGGGGGCCGCCCGCTGCTGCGACCGTCAGCCGATCGCCTTGTCGATCGCCTCCGTCGCCGCCTTCCATGCCTTGTCGGGGCTCGTGCCGCGCTGCTCCATGTTGTTGATCTGGGTGGAGATGGTGTCCTTGATGACGGCGTCCTTCGGGCCGAGAACCGTCTCGGGGATGGACTTGGCCTCGTCGGCGTAGATCTGGCCGATCGGGGCGTCGTTGAAGTACGGGAGCTTCGCGTTCTTCACGTCGGGCAGGTCGTACGCGCCCTTGTTGGACGGGAAGCTGCCGATCGCCTTGAAGACGGCGGCCTGCTGCTCGGGGGCGGTCAGCCACTTGACGAGCTTGCTGGCCTCGGCGACGTGCTTGCCGGCGGTCGGCACACCGAGGAAGGAGCCGCCCCAGTTGGCCGCGGTTTCGCCGGGCGCCGTGGTGATGTCCCACTTGCCCTTGTTGGCGTCACCGGCCGCGATCGAGATCTGACCGGCCATCCAGGCGGGGCAGGCCACGGTGGCCATGGTGCTCTTGCGCAGCGCGGCCTTCCAGGGGTCACCGAACTGGGCGAGGCCCTGGGTCAGCTTCTTGTCCGCGGCCTCGGCCGACAGGTCCCAGCCCTGCTTGACGCTGGCGCTGTCCTTGTAGACCGGCCGGCCGCTCTCGTCGTAGTACTGCTTCGCGTTCGAGCTGACGACGGCGTTGTACATGGCGCTCGCGGAGTCCATGAAGTACGTGCCCGCGGGCGCCTTCTTCTTGTACTCCTCACCGAGCTTGAGGTAGTCCTCCCAGCCCCCGGCGATCTTGGCGGCGACGTCCTTGCGGTCGGTCGGCAGGCCGGCCTTCCTGAACAGCTCGGTGTTGTAGCAGAGCGACATCGGGCCGATGTCGGTACCCGCGCCGATCACCTTGCCGTCCTTGGTGGTGGCCTGCTTCTCCTTCCAGGACACCCACTCGTTGACGTCGATCACCTTGCTCAGGTCGGCGAACTGGTCCGCCTTGGTGTCGGCGAGCTCCTTGACCCGGCCGACCTCGATGCCCTGGACGTCGGCCAGTCCGCTGCCCGCACTCAGCTGCTGGAGCAGCTTCGGGTAGTAGTTCTTCTCTTCGGCGGTGGTGTCTTCCTTGACCGTGATGTTGGGGTTCAGCTCGTGGTACTTGGCGAAGAGGCCGGCTTCCTTGTAGCCGAACTGCCCGAAGTCGGCGACGGTCAGCGTGATCTTCCCGTTCGCATCGGAGCTCGTGTCCGATGAGTCCGAGTCGCTGCTGCAGCCGGTCAGCAGGAGGGCCGAGGCTGTCAGGCCCGTGGTGACCAGAACCGCGGCTCTGCGGCTTCGGCCGGCGACGGTGCGGGTGATACGCATTCCACTACTCCTTGTTCCAGGGTGGGACTGGCGTTCTGACTGCGTGGCATACGCGCTGGTGGGTGCGGGTGCCAGGTGGTTCAGGGGGGAGGACACGGGCAGTGCCGTTCGCACGAGAAATCCTCATGCAATGTGGGAGCGCTCCCATGCGTCGATGTCGGAAGGTTCCTGCCTGGGAGGGGTGGGTGTCAAGACTTGAAGACGCTTCCGTTGCGCGAGCGTGTCCTGCAAGTCACGAGACCGTGTCCGGCCAAAGGCTTGCCAAAGCGCGCGGACCAGGAAACCGGAGCAGACGACTCCCGAATCCCCGCAGGTGAGGGCGGTGTTGGGAGTGGATCACCGGGGCAGCGGCGGGAAGCCGCCCCCATCGGACCGGATTTCCGGAGCGGTCCGAAAACCGCCTCCCTCACCCGCGGCCGGACCGCAGGAGCCCAACGGAAGGTGAACGGGACACCGCACCACAGGGGCGGCCGGGACCACTCGCGCGTTCTTTCCCCGAATCCGACGAGGCGCTCAAGCGCACACACAGCCACCGGCAGGGGGTCCGGAATACGGACAACTGACCGGAAATGCCTGGCACCTCACGGCCTGTTAAATTCTCCACTATTTACCTATTGACCCTTTATGTTCGCTTGGGTGGGTGAGGCCGGATGGGAGTCGTCCGCGACCATCCCGAACTCGCACTCTTCCTCTGTCTGTCCCTCGGCTATCTCCTGGGCAGGATCCGCGTCGGCCCGATCACCCTCGGCGGCATCTGCGGGACGCTGATCGTCGCGCTGCTGATCGGCACCCGGCACGTCAGCGTCAACGACGACGTCAAGACCGTCTTCTTCGCGCTGTTCATCTTCTCGCTGGGCTATCTGGCCGGTCCGCAGTTCTTCGCCAACCTCAACCGCAAGAGCCTGCGCTTCTTCGCCCTCTGCCTCGTCGAACTGGTCTGTGTGCTCGGCATCGCCTTCGGCCTCGCCAAGGCGTTCGACCTCGACGTGGGGACCGCTTCGGGCATCCTGGCGGGCGCGGCGACCGAGTCCGCCGTCGTCGGTACGGCCACCGAGGCCATCGCCAAGCTCGACGGCCTGAGCCCGAGCCAGATCACCCAGTACCAGGGGCATGTCGCCACCGCGTACACCGTCTGCTACCTCTTCGGCCTGATCACCATCGTGCTGTTCACCAGCCAGATCATGCCGATGCTGCTGCGCATCAACCTCGCGGACGCCTCGCGCGAACTGTGGGAGAAGATGCGCGGCGGGGTCCGCGGCCTGGAGGAGGACGAGCGGGAGGCGCTGCCGCGGACGGTGGGCCGCACCTTCCTGGTGACGCTGGCGGACGGCCGCCTGATCGGCGAGCTGGAGGCCTCGCTGGGCGGCGCCGTCACGGTCGAGGGCGTCAAGCGCGGCAGCAAGGTGCTCGACCCCGCACCCGAGCTGGAGCTGATCCTGAGCGACCTGGTCCAGGTCGTCGGGCGGCGCGCCGCGATCATCACGGCCGGCCGCGAGATCGGCCCGGAGACACCGGCGGTACCGGGCCTGGACACTCCGCTGGCCACCCGTCAGGTCGCGGTGACCGAGAAGGCCACCGCCGGGTCGACCATCGCCCAGCTGGAGCAGACCCATCCCGAGTTCCGCAAGGACGGCGTCTACATCACCGATGTCCTGCGCAACGACCAGCATCTGCCCGCCTCGGCCGAGACCACGGTCCAGCGCGGCGACGTACTGACCCTGGTCGGTGCCCGGGCCGGGCTCGACCGGCTCGTCGCGAAGATCGGCGCGGTCGTCAAGAACGACACGACCGACTACATCTACCTCGGACTCGGCATCGTGGCCGGCTCACTGCTCGGCCAGATCGTCGTGCGGATCGGCGACATCCCGCTGTCGCTCGGCACCGGCGGCGGCTGCCTGGTCACCGGGCTGCTCCTCGGCTGGTTCCGCTCCCGCAGGCAGACCTTCGGGGCCTTCCCGCCGCAGGCCGCGAACACCCTCAAGGACCTGGGCCTGGCCATCTTCATCGCCTGCACCGGTCTGACCGCCGGACCGCAGGCCTGGCCGCTGCTGAAGGAGTACGGCGCGCTGCTGCCGTTCGCCGGCATCGCCATGGTGCTGATCCCCGCGTCCATCTCACTGATCATCGGGGTGAAGCTCCTGCGGATCGAGAAACCGCTGCTGATCGGGGCCATCGCGGGGCAGCAGTGCTCGACCCCGGCGATCACCTCCATCACCCAGGTGGCGCAGAGCTCCGTACCGCTGCTCGGCTACACGATCACGTACGCGCTCTCGAACTTCCTGCTACCACTCACCGGCCCCATCCTCGTCGGCGTCCTGGGGGCCTGAATGATCGACTTCCTCAACCGCAACATCTTCACGCCCCATCCCGAGCTGCTGGTCTTCCTGGTCGTCGCGCTCGGCTTCCTGATCGGGAGGATCCGCTACCGGGCCATCGCGCTCGGCGCGGTGACGGGCTGTCTGGTCGCCACCGCCCCCACGCTCGGCTACACGATCCCGTACGCCGTCGGCCATGTGCTGCTGACCGTGTGGGGCGCCGTGATCGTGATCCTCAACCACTGAACCAGAACACGGGAGCGCAGACATGCCCAAGGCCACCCTCAGCCGCGCCGAGATCCGGTCGTTCGCCCGGCTCAGCCCGTTCGAGCTGAAGGACAAGTTCATCAGCATCGCCCAGGCCGAGCAGAGCGGCAAACCCGGCCAGAAGGGCAAGGCGATGCGGGCCATGCTCAACGCGGGCCGCGGCAACCCGAACTGGATCGCCACCGGCCCCCGGGAGGCGTACCACGCGCTCGGCTACTTCGCGCTCGCCGAGTCCCGGCGGGTCTGGACGGCCGACAACCTGGGCGGGATGCCCGAGGAGGCCGGCTGCGCGGAGCGCTTCGCCTCCTTCGTCCGCACGCATCCGGATCTGCCCGGGGTCGAGCTGCTCAAGGCGAGCGTCGATCTGGCGGTCAAGCGGTTCGGCTTCGTGCCGGACGCGTTCGTCCACGAGCTGGCGGACTCCTCGATCGGCGACAACTACCCGGTGCCGGGACGGATCCTGACGCATGTGGAGCAGGTCGTGCGCGGGTACGTGGCCGACGAGATGTTCGACCACCGGCCGCCGGAGGGGCAGCGGCTGAGCCTGTTCGCGACCGAGGGCGGCACGGCGGCGATGTGCTACATCTTCGACTCGCTGATGAAGAACGAAATCCTGCGCAAGGGTGACCGGATCGCGCTGATGGTGCCGGTGTTCACGCCGTACCTGGAGATTCCCGAGCTCGACACGTACGACTTCGACGTCGTCCGCGTCGAGGCGAACCTGTTCACCGAGACCGGTGTGCGCCAGTGGCGCTACCCGCCGGAGGAGATCGCCAAGCTGGCCGACCCCTCGGTGAGGCTGGTCTGCTGCGTCAACCCGAGCAACCCGCCGTCCCTCGCGCTCGCGCCGCAGGTCACCGAGCAGATCATGTCGATCGTCGCGGACCGGAACCCGAACCTGATCGTGGTGACGGACGACGTCTACGGGACCTTCGTCGAGGACTTCCGCTCCCTCGCCGCCGACCTGCCGCGCAACACTCTGCTCGTGTACTCCTACTCCAAGCACTACGGCGCCACCGGCTGGCGGCTCGGCGTCATCGGGCTGCACGACGACAACGTCATCGACGACATGCTGCGGGCGCAGGGCGCCGCGGAGAAGGCGCGCCTGAACAGCCGCTACGGGACGCTGTCCCTGGAGCCGGAGACGATCCGGTTCATCGACCGGCTGGTCGCGGACTCCCGGCAGGTGGCGCTGAACCACACGGCGGGCCTCTCGCTGCCGCAGCAGGTGATGATGACGCTCTTCTCGCTGTTCGACATGCTGGACGAGGGCCAGGCGTACAAGGCCCGGATTCGCTCGATCGTGCGGCAGCGCCTCGAACTCCTGCTGGAGGGCGCCCACATGAAGATCTCGGAGGACCCCAAGCGGGCCTCGTACTACATCGAACTCGACCTGCTGGCCGAGGCGGAGCGCACCCTGGGCAAGGAGTTCGCCGACTATCTGGAGCAGAACTACGAGCCCGTCGACCGGCTGTTCCGGCTGGCCGAGCAGACGTCCGTGGTGCTGCTGAACGGGGGCGGCTTCGACGGCCCCGAGTGGTCGGTCCGGGTCTCGCTGGCCAATCTGGACGACCTGGACTATCTGAAGATCGGGCACCAGCTGCGGGCGGTCTTCGACGAGTACGCGCAGGAGTGGCGGGAATCGGGGGCGGTCTAGGGGCCGGTCAGGTGGCGCGCAGCCGGGCCAGGGTCTGTTCCAGCCCGGCCTCGGCGGCCCGGCCCGCCGCTTCCGCGTCGCCCGCCACGACCGCCGTGACCAGCGCCCGGTGTGCCGCGTCACCGTGGTGCGGTTCGTCGCGGCGCAGGCCGGTCAGCTCCACCAGGTCGATGAGCGCCTGCCGCAGCGCGGGGGCGAACTCCCCGAAGAGGTCGCTGAGTACGGGGTTGTGGGCGGCCGCCACCACAGCCCGGTGCAGGGCGATGTCCGCGTCCACGAACCCGTCGTCCGGGCCTGCGCCCGCTGCCCGCCGTGCCGTGAGCGCCGTGTCCAGGGCGGCCAGGTCCTCGTCGGTGCGGCGCCGGGCGGCCAGCCGGGCGGCCTGGACCTCGATCAGCATGCGCACCTCGTAGACGTCGGCGACCGCGGCCCGGCGCAGCCGGACCGGCCAGTCCTCGGTCGCGTGGTCGGCGATGACGAAGACGCCGGCCCCCTGGCGGGACTGGAGCAGGCCGAGCGCGGCGAGTGTGCGCACCGCCTCACGGACGGTGGAGCGGCCCACGCCCAGCGTCTTGGCGAGGGTGGTCTCGCCGGGGATCTTCGTACCGACCGGCCAGTGCCCCTCGGTGATCTGCGCGCGCAGATGGCTCGTGGCCTGTTCGACCAGAGGGCTGGGGCGGAGTGGACCGAGCGAGGACACGCATTCACCTGTCAGGTTGTCTGAGGACTTGTTTTCTGGCTACTGTACCGGTCATGACGTACCGCGGTCTCCTTCTTCTCGGCTGCCGCGGCGGGGCCTGAAGCGATCGGCACCCCGCCGCGGGGTGCCGTGCTGTGCCGGTCGCATCCGGCGATGCGAGAAGAGACCGCGTTCATGTCCGACCGTCTGTCACCGATGCACAGCTTCCCCACGATCTGCACGCCGCGCGGGCCGGTACCCGAGGCCGCGCCCCACTGGAACCGGCAACGCTCCAGCTCGATGCCGTCGTACCGCTACCGTTCCGCCTTCGACCGCGTCGAGATCCCGCTGACCGGGCGCAGCTGGCCGCAGGCCCGGATCGAGCGCCCCCCGCTCTGGGTGCCCGTCGATCTGCGGGACGGCAACCAGGCGCTGGCCGAACCGATGGACACCCCGCGCAAGCGCCGGATGTTCGATCTGCTGGTCGCGATGGGCTTCAAGGAGATCGAGGTCGGCTACCCGTCCGCGAGCCGCACCGACTTCGACTTCGTCCGGCACCTGGCCCGGAGCGGGGCCGTGCCGGACGACGTGACGGTGGTCGTCTTCACCCCGGCCAAGGCGGATCTGATCGAGCGGACCTTCGAGTCCGTCGCGGGGATGGACCGCGTGGTCGTCCATCTGTACATCCCGACCGCACCCGTCTGGCGGGACGTCGTCCTGGGCCGCGACCGGGCCGAGGTGCACGGTGTGGTGCTGGACGCCGCGCGGCAGATGGAGCGGCTGGCGCGGGCGAGGCCCGCCGCGGACATCCGGTTCGAGTTCTCGCCCGAGGTCTTCGTCCTCACCGAGCCGGACTACGTCCTGGAGCTCTGCAACAGCCTCACCGCGCTCTGGGACGCCTCACCGGACCGGCCGGTGATCCACAACCTGCCGGCCACGGTGGAGATCGCGACGCCCAACGTGTACGCCGACCAGATCGAGTACATGCACCGCCACCTGGACCGGCGCGACTCGGTGATCCTCTCCGTCCACCCGCACAACGACCGCGGTACGGGGGTGGCGTGCGCGGAGCTCGCGGTGCTGGCGGGGGCGCAGCGGGTGGAGGGCTGCCTGTTCGGCAACGGGGAGCGCACCGGCAATGTCGACCTGGTCAATCTGGCGCTGAACCTGCACGCCCAGGGCGTCGACCCGATGATCGACTTCTCGGACATCGACGAGATCCGCCGCACCGTGGAGCACTGCAACCGGCTGCCGGTGCCGCCGCGCCATCCCTACGGCGGCGACCTGGTGTACACCGCGTTCTCCGGCACCCATCAGGACGCGATCAGCAAGGGCTTCGCACACCACGCGAGCAGCGGCTCCGAGGTGTGGTCGGTGCCGTATCTGCCGATCGATCCGGCGGATGTGGGGCGTAGTTACGAGGCCGTCATCCGGGTCAACAGCCAGTCCGGCAAGGGTGGCATCGCCCATCTGCTGCGCAGCAACCACGGTGTGGACCTGCCGGCCCGGATGCGGGCGGACTTCTCCCGTACGGTGCAGACCGCGACGGACGACAGCGGTCTGGAGGCCACCTCGAAGGATCTGTGGGAGCTGTTCGAGGCGACGTACCTGGTCCCCGGGCGGGACGGGGCGATCGCCCTGACGTCCTGGTCGGCGGAGCACGATCCGGCCGGTGGCCACCGGTTCGTCTGCACGCTGCGGGTGGACGGCCGCGAGGGCGACTACGAGGGCACGGGCAGCGGCACGGTGTCCGCGTTCACGGAAGCGCTGGCGGCCGCGGGAGTGGAGGTCACGATCCTCGACTACTCGGAGCACGGGGCGGATGCGGCGTGGTCCACGGTGACGTCGTACGCGGAGTGCCGGGTCGGCGGTGAGGTGCGCTGGGGGGCGGGCCAGGACGCGTCCGCCCTCGCGGCGTCGGTGGCGGCGGTGCTGTCCGCGGTGAACCGGGCCCAGTAGCCCCGCGGCCGCTGTCCTCGATCGCCGGACGGGCCGGCTGTGCCGCGCGACCGCGGACGCCGGGGGAAGGGGGCGCACCCCGGCGTCCGCGGTCGCGCG
>NZ_JAFMPZ010000460.1:15702-16205 GCF_017353455.1 Streptomyces laculatispora | reverse complement strand
CATACGGGGACGAGCCCGCGGTACGGGAGTTCGGAGCCCGTCTGGAACTCCAGGCGGCTTGATCCGAAGGGTGCGGCCGGGGCCCGTACCGGCCGCCATGACAGCGAGTTGTGCCCGGCCGCCCCTCGGGGCGGCAGGCAAGTGAGGGGCGGCGTCGCGGGGCTGGGTGCGCGCCTCTGCGGCGTTGTCGTCAATCGACAACGCTCCGCGTTGCCTCAATCCTCCGCCTTGCAGCCGCACGCACCCAGCCCCGCTCCTTTCCCACCCCCCAATTGCCTGCCGCCCCTTAACTGCGTCTTAAGGCCGCTGGGTGTTACAGCCGGGGTGAAGGGGTGGTGAGTGACCTCATGCGCTTGGCGAACGGCGGCAACCACCCGATAGCGTGAGCCGACGATTCCATAGGTACACACGTAGGAGTCCCGGTGACACAGAGCGGACAGGGCGACGAGCAGCAGCTCCCTGCTGTACGACCCGCGCACGAGGGTGTCGTGCTGCCCGCGGGT
>NZ_JAFMPZ010000460.1:0-15691 GCF_017353455.1 Streptomyces laculatispora | reverse complement strand
CGGGCAGTACGACCAGGGGCACCAGGGGCACCAGGCACCGGCGTACGGCCAGGAGCAGCAGCACGGGCAGTACGACCAGGGGCAGCAGGGACCGGCGTACGGCCAGCCGCTGCCGCTGCCGCCCGCCGGGCCGCAGGGCACCTACGCCCAGCCGCTGCCGCCCGAGGCGGTGCCCGGCATGGGCATGGGCGGGGACTCGGACGCCACGCAGTACATCGCGCCGGTGCCCTCGGGCCCCGCGCCGGGCGGGCTGCCGCCGGAGAACCCCGCGGAGTCGACCCGGTACCTGGGCCGGGGCCAGCAGCAGGGGTACCAGCAGCCGCCCGCCGGTGGTCACGCCGCACCGCCCCCGCAGGGCGGCCAGGACTCCGACGCGACCCAGTACATACCCCCGGTGCCCGGTGGCGCCCCGTACGGGATCAGGCCCGGGACGCCCGGTGAGCGCCCGCCGCCGGCCGAGTTCGACAACCTCTTCCGCAGTGACGAGCCCGCGGGCGCCACGCAGCAGATGCCCCGGTTCGACCCCGCGCAGCAGCTGCCCCCGCAGAACCAGGGCCCCCAGCAGCCCCCGCAGGCGTACCAGCAGGCGCCCGCGTACACCGGACCCGAGGGCGGGCCGCCCTCGGAGGGGCGCGACGAGCGGCGCAAGCGACCCGCGCACGTCCCCCTGATCGCCGCGGTCGTCGTCGGCTGTGCCGTGATCGGGCTCGGCGCCGGTGCGCTGCTGAGCGGTGGCGACGACGACAAGGGCAAGGACAGCAAGCAGCCGGTGGCGTCCGCGAGTTCACCCGCCACCCAGCCCACCGCCAAGGCCGCGGCCGACCCAGCGAAGCAGCAGGCCGAGGCGTTGGACAAGCTGCTCGCGGACAGCAACAACAGCCGGGCCGCGGTCATCGGCGCGGTGGAGAAGACCAAGACCTGCACCGACCTGGACCAGGCCGTGGCCGATCTGAAGGGCGCCGCCCAGCAGCGCCGCGACCTGGTCACCCGGCTCAAGGACCTGTCGGTCGACAAGCTGCCGGACAACGGCCGGCTGACCGCCTCGCTCACCAAGGCCTGGCAGGCGTCCGCGTCCGCCGACGACCACTACGCGGCCTGGGCCGAGCAGGCCAAGAGCAAGAAGGTCTGCAAGCACGGCAGGGCCCGTACGACTCCGCAGACGCAGCAGGCCACCGTGCAGAGCGGCGAGGCGAGCAAGGCCAAGCGCGAGGCGTCCGGGCTGTGGAACACCATCGCGTCGAAGTACGGCCTGACCGAGCGCGAGGCAACCGCGCTCTGAGCCCGGCGGCAGGGGCGGGCGGCCCGGACCGGGCCGGCCCGTCTCAGCCGGTCGCGCTCGCGTCCGACAGGGTCTTCGTCACATCCACGAAGCCCTTCTTCTCGGCGACCAGCTTGCCGTCGCGCACGACCTGGAACGTCACCTTGCTGTTCACGATGCGCGGGTACGAGTCCGAGCCGAGCATGTCCTCGTAGCGCCAGCGGAGCTCGGGGGTGAGGCCGCCGGTGCTGACCCGGATGCCCTTGTTGAGGGCCTTGGTGACCTTCCAGGCGGTGATCCCCGGCTCGTGCAGGGACTCGACGATCGACTTCAGGGCGGTGTAGGCGATCCAGGTGGTCTGCACGCCCGTGTCGTCCGGGTCGATCCGGTTGTCGCCGAAGGCGTGCTCGCGGATCACCTTCCGCATCAGGTTCCAGCGGGCGTCACCCGAGTCCGGGTACCAGCCGGTGACGTACGCGCCCTCGAACGGGCTGTCGCGGCCGCCGGTGCGGTCGATGAGCGGCTGGCCCACGCTGCCGAGCACCGAGGAGATCCTGACCGTCCCGGTCGCCGGCTCCAGCCGCCGGAACGAGTCGAAGAAGGTCTCCGTGCGGTCGCCCAGCACGGCCGTCACGCATCCGCCTGACGCGCCCGCCCCGGCGAGTGCCCGGCCGGCCGCGTCGTCGTAGGACGTGGCCGTCTCCGCCGCCCGGATGTCGAGCGGCGCGGGCCGGCGGGCCGCGGTGAGGCCGGTGTTCAGGAGCCAGGACTGCCCGTCGCCGCCCAGCGTGTCCGGACGCACCAGGGAGACCCGGTCGCACCTGCGGGCCAGCTGCTTGGCGTTGCCGGCCAGCAGCGCGGACTGGCCGCCGGTCACGGGGTAGGACAGATAGCTTCGGAACTCCTCCTCGGAGGCGCCGTACCCGCCGATGTACGGAATCCCGGCCACCTCCAGCGGCGCCATGAACGCCCGCCCGTGCCGGCTGTAGGAGCCGACGACCGCGACGGCCCTTTTCTCGACGGCCAGCCGGGCGCAGTTCCCCGCGCCGGCCGAGGTGTCCTCCTCGTCGCAGGTGACCACCCGCAGCCTGTGTCCGTCGAGCCCGCCGTCGCCGTTGACCCAGCGGGCGTACGCCTGCGCCATCGCGGTCATTCCCGCCATGTTGGCCGTGTCCGGGCCGGACACGCCGCTGGGCGCCCAGGTGACGACGGTGACGGGCTCCCTGGAGTCCCCCGATGCCCCAGGGAGCACACCGCAGCCGGTCATCAGCAAGGCCCCTGCCGCCACTGTGCTGATGAGCAGCCTCGAAGGGCGGGAAGGGATGGGGCGCTGCCGTCCGGTCATGGGGACAGACGATTCCCGCCCGGGGGTAACGCCGCAGTGTGCCGCGTTCAACGCTCGGTGACATCCGGGTGAATTGCAGGGGGCCGCACGGGAGGCCGGAAAGGGAACGTACGATCGACAGCTGTGCAGCCAGGTTCCGAGAACACTTCCCGTCGCGGCCGTCGCTCCTCCACCATGGGCGGCATGCCGCTCAACGACATTCCGTGGTGGCGCTGGCGCAGCAACGTGCGCTCGGCGCTGCACATGCTCTCCGACCCCGTCTTCCACCACGAGTGCTGGCTGGCCGGCCGGGAGGGATACGGCGACGTCACCGACGCCGTGTACCGCCTGGTCGAGGACACCTGGCTCGACAACTGGTCCGCCGAGAAATACGTCGGCACGGTCTTCCGGGACTCCGGCGAGGCCGCCCTCGTCGACGTCGCGGTGCTGCGGGTGCTGCGCATCATGCACCAGGTCGGCGCGGACGCCCAGGTGTCCGCCTATCTGGAGCACCACGGCTGGCCGGAGGCCGTCCGGGCCGCCCGCGAGGCCCATGTGCTGCTCGCCTCGAACGACGGCGAGGACCCGGACGTGCCGCCGCGTTCGCTGGACGTGCTCCGCATCATGACCAGAACGGCCTGAGATCCGGGCGGTGTGGCACCCTACGGGGATGACCGCGCCGCAGCCCGCCGATTCCGTTGCCTCCGCTGTCCCGGACGCCGCGTCCGAGCAGTACGTCCTCACGCTCTCGTGCCCCGACAAAATGGGCATCGTGCACGCCGTGTCGAGCTATCTCTTCATGACCGGCTGCAATATCGAGGACAGTCAGCAGTTCGGTGACCACGACACGGGTCTGTTCTTCATGCGGGTCCACTTCTCGGCGGACAGCCCGGTGACGGCGGACAAGCTGCGGGCGAGCTTCGCCGCGATCGGTGACTCCTTCCGGATGGACTGGCAGATCCACCGGTCCTCGGACCGGATGCGGATCGTGCTGATGGTCAGCAAGTTCGGCCACTGCCTGAACGATCTGCTGTTCCGCTCCCGGATCGGGGCGCTGCCGGTCGAGATCGCCGCGGTCGTCTCCAACCACACGGACTTCGCCGAGCTCGTCGCCTCGTACGGCGTCCCCTTCCGGCACATCCCGGTGTCCAGGGACAACAAGGCGGACGCCGAGGCGCGGCTGCTGGAGCTGGTCCGCGAGGAGGACGTGGAGCTGGTCGTGCTGGCCCGCTACATGCAGGTCCTCTCGGACGATCTGTGCAAGCAGCTGAGCGGCCGGATCATCAACATCCACCACTCGTTCCTGCCGAGCTTCAAGGGCGCCAAGCCGTACCACCAGGCGCACGCCCGCGGCGTGAAGCTGATCGGTGCGACGGCGCACTACGTGACGGCCGACCTCGACGAGGGGCCGATCATCGAGCAGGAGGTCGAGCGGGTGGGCCACGGCGTGACGCCGGACCAGCTGGTGGCCATCGGGCGTGATGTGGAGTGCCAGGCGCTGGCGCGCGCGGTGAAGTGGCACGCGGAGCGGCGCATCCTGCTGAACGGCCGCCGCACGGTGGTCTTCCCGTAGGCCGTCCGGGCGGCGGCCGGTCTCACAGTCTGCTGAGCGAGGCCGCCGCGAAGAGCACGTCCTGGATCGCCTCGCGGTCCCCGCGCTGGCCGGCCGCCGCCTCCACGGGCGGCACATGACCCGCCACCAGCTGGCAGAACTCGGCGCCGTCCAGCGCGACCTGGGCCACCGCGTGGTCGGGGGAGCCGACCGCGGCCGGTGAATCCAGCGCGATGTACCAGTCACCGCCGCCCAGGCCCTCGACCTCCAGATGGAGCGAGCGGCCCGGGGAACCGGCCGTCACCAGCCGGCGGGCCGGACCGGCGAGCCCCGCCTGCCGCCGCCCGGCCAGGGCGGCGGGCAGCATCCGGGCCGCCAGGTCGATCATCCGGTTGAGATGGGCCGCGGAGGGCGCCTCGTACGGATAGTCCACCGCCTCCGCGATGTCCCCGCCGTGCACCCAGCACTCGAAGGCACGGTCCAGCAGGGCGTCCTGCAGCGGCAGCGCGAAGTCGCCGTAGGAGACAGAGAGGTCCGAGACTCCGCGGCCCGCGAAGGACACGGTGCGGATGAGGGTGTGGCTCTGGCCGCGCCACGGTTCGCGGACGGCGCGGGTCGGCGGCCGCCGGGCCGCCGACCAGTACGTCTCGGTGCGCGCGGTGGGCGCGAGCGCCGGTCCGGGGCCCCGGCGCGGAACGCCCGGGACGCTGTCGGCGAGCGGGTCGTCGAGGCCCAGGGCGGTGCTGATCAGTCCGTCGACGGTCATGAGGTGGCCGATGACGCCGGCGACCGTCGTCTTGCGGTTGACCGCGTGCTCGCCCTCGAACCACTTCAGCCGTACCGGGGCGTGCCACTCGGAGGCGCCGATGTCGCGCAGCAGCGCGTCGAGCCGGGCGGTCTCCGCGTCGTACGGGGCCGCCCAGCCGGGCACCGGGATCTTGGCCGGCCGACGGCTCAGGCAGGTCTCCAGCACCCGCGACCGGAGCAGCGGATCGAGGTCCAGGCTGCCGTCGGTGTGCAGCAGCCCGACCGCGTCGCGCAGTCGCAGCGCCTCGTCCGCACAGGGGGCGCACTCCGTGAGGTGCGCCTCGACGGCCTCGGTCTCCTCGGCGGAGCAGGCGGCCAGCGCCCACGCGCCGAGGAGCGCCTTCAGGACGCGGTGCGGGAGCACCGGGGCCGGCGGACTCGGCAGGCCGGGTGGGCCTGGCTGACCCGGACGGTCGTCGGCCCGTTCCGGTGGCGGCGGTTCGGATTGCGGCCGGGGTGCGGGTGGCGGCGTCACGTGACCCCTGTCGAAGTCGTCCGCGGCGGCCCGCGGGCCCGGTATGCGACAGGCGCCCCGCACCTCGTCGTCCTGCCCGCCGCGCTCGCGGCCGTCGCCGTCGGGCCCTTCCGCGTCGTCGGTCACAGCCGCCGCCCGTATCCGGGCGGTGCGGAGCCCTCCAGCGGCCGGGTGTGGGCCGTGGACAGCAGTTGGAGCCCGAGCCGCAGCCGGCGCCGGGCCTCGTCCTCGGTGACGCCGAGGTCGGCCGCCGTCTGCCGGTAGTCCCGGCGCTGGATGTACGCGAGCTCCAGCGCGACCCGCAGCGGTGCGGGCATGGACGCGACGATGTAGTCGGCGCGGGCCGCCGCGGTGGCCCGGCGCACCCGCTCCTCCAGATCGGCCGGGTCCGCGCGGTCCCCGCCGTCCTGCGCGTCCTCGTACGTTCCCGCGGTGGCGGTGCTGAGCAGCCGCCGCACCGACTGGCGGTGGGTGAGCCGGGCCACCCAGGACCGCATCGAGCCCTGCTTGGGATCGTAGGCGTCGGGGTTCTCCCACACGTACCCGAAGACCTCCCGGGTCACCAGGTCCGCGGCGCTCTCGTCGTCGAGCATCCGGTGGGCCTGGCTGTGCACGAGCGAGGCGAACCGGTCGTAGAGCTCCCCGAGGGCGGCCGCCTCTCCGCGCGCCAGCCGCTGCTGCATCTTGCGGTCCCAGCGGGGTGGTGCGTTATCGGCCATGAGACCCCCAGCCCTGTGCCCGTCGTCGTGTACCCCTCGTCACATCGAATGTAGTCGGCCGTACTGGCCGTGCACGTCCCTTTACGGCAAGTACGTCCGTGCGGACGCCCTGGATGGTAGGGAATGCGGCTCCCTCGACGGTGGAATCAGACCTGAAGTGATCATTTCTGCCTGAAACCCTTCTGGGCCTTCCTGGGGGAGGCGGTGTTTCATGGGGAGTGCCCCGGGGCAGCCGCGAGGAGGAACGCAATCTTCCGGATCGCGAACTCCCCGGAATCCCCGGAACGAGAGGCCCAGTCGCGTGACAAAGCCATCCCCTCCTGGAAACCACCTGCCGGCTGCCACCGCCCACGCCCCCTGGCTCACCCAGGAACGTTCCCGGAAGCCACTGAGCGTGGCCGGGAGCGAGCAGGGCGGGTGGACCGTGCTGCACATTCGCGGTGAGCTGGATCTGGTGACCTCACCGGCCGTCCGCCAGTCCGTCCACGACGCGGTCGCCGTCGGCCGCCATGATGTCGTGCTCGATCTCTCCGAGGTCTTCTTCTGCGACTCCAGCGGCGTCGGCGTGCTGATCGCCTCCCGCCGTCTGATGCGTTCCTGCGGCGGCCGGCTGCGGCTGATCCTGCCCGCCCGGGGCGCGGAGGACGGCTCCCACGTCAACCGGGTGCTCGCGGCGCTCGGCGTACGCCGGCTGTTCGAGGTCTACCCCGACTGGGACTCGGCCGTCGACGACGAAGCCCAGCCTCTCTCGGCCTGAACCGGTCCGCGCGGCGGTCGTCCGGCGGCTGTCCGGAGCGGTCGTTCAGTACCGGGTTGTCGCACCGCTGAGGCCGGTTAATGACACGTGAACGCCGTGGGCGTCGTACGCTCCCCGCATGGACAGCGCAGAGTATGAGCGCAAGATCGCATTCCGCTTCGCCGCCTTCGACCAGGACGGCAACGGATTCATCGATCGCGCGGATTTCAACGCCGCCGCGGCCCGTCTGCTCACCGAGTTCGGTACGACGGCCCGCTGCGACAAGGGCCAGGCGCTCTACAGCGGGGCCGAGGCATTCTGGCAGGGCATGGCGGGCATCGCCGACGTGGACGGGGACCAGCGCGTCAACCGTGCGGAGTTCGTCGGCGGCGCGGTGAAACGGCTCCGGGACAGCCCCGAGCGGTTCGCGGAGATCGCCCGCCCCTTCCTGCGCGCGGCGCTCGCCGTGGCCGCCCAGGACGACGACGGTGCGGCCGCGGTGCCCGCCGTGGAGCGGGCGCTGCGGGTGCTGGGCGCGAGCCCGGACGCGGCGGCGTTCGCCGCGCAGAGCCTGGACGCGGACCGGGACGGGCGGATCGCGGAGGCGGACGCGGTGGCGGCGTTCTCCGCGTACTTCACGGTGATCGAGCCCGACGCGTAGCCCTTGGGCGGGCGGCGGGGCGGGTCCCTGGGCCGGACCGGTCCTCGCCCTTCGCGCCCTGCCCCGGTCCGGGGCGAAGGGTTCCGTCCTCAAGCGCCGGACGGGCTGTCGTGGCGCGGGTGCGCCGCGGGGCGCCCGCACACTTCGAGCCCGTCCGGCGGTGCCGGTCAGGTGGTCGTGAAGCGGTCGCGCAGCTGGTACTTCAGGACCTTGCGGAGGGTCTCGTTGCGGGGGAGCGCGTCGACCAGTTCCAGTTGTTCCGGGAGTTTGTGGGTGGACAGGCCCTCGCCGCGCAGGTAGGCCGTCAGTTCGGGGAGGGTGAGCGCGGCGGCGTGCGGGGGCTGTTCCACCACCGCGCAGACGCGTTCGCCGCGCTCCTCGTCCGGGAGGCCGATCACCGCCGCGTCGCCCACGCCGGGGTGGCGGGCGAGGAGGTCCTCTATCTCCTTCGCCGAGATGTTCTCGCCCTTGCGGATGATGATGTCCTTCAGCCGTCCGGTGAGGACGAGGTGCCCGCTCGGCCCGACGTGGCCGACGTCGCCCGTGATCAGGAAGCCCTCGGCATCGAACGGGTTCGCGGAGGCCAGGTAGCCCTTGCAGACGGCCTCGCCCCGTAGCCGTACCTCGCCGTCCGTGCCGTACGGCAGCGGCTTGCCGTCCTCGTCGGTGATCCGGATCTCCATGCCCTCGGGCGGCCGCCCCTCCGTCTCCGCGAGCTGTTCCACCGTGTCGTCCGGGTCGCCCATCGTGATCATGGGGACCTCGGTCATGCCGTACCCGTGGGTGAGCTGGACGCCCATCTCGCGGACCACCGCGTGGTAGATCTCCGGCGGCTTCGGCGCACCGCCGCCCGCCAGCAGGCGCAGGGTGGGGATCAGCGGTTCGTCCGGGGCCTTGCGCTGCTCGGCCAGGAACATCGAGTAGAACGCGGTGGAGCCGCCGGCGACCGTCACCCCGTGACGCCGGTAGTCCGCCAGCGCGTCCGGCATCGCGAAGTGCTCGAACAGCACCGCGGGGAAGCCGTACAGCAGCAGCATCACCGAATAGTCCGGGCCGGCGACATGAGCGAACGGGAAGGCCATCGAGCCGATGTCGGCCGCCGACAGACGCAGGGCGTGGGCCAGGCAGGAGCCGGCCGCGATCAGGCTGCGATCGGTGTGCAGGACGCCCTTCGGGTCGGAGGTGGTGCCCGAGGTCCAGTAGATCCAGCGCACCGACGTGCCGTCGGCGGGCGGTGGGGGCAGGATCGCCGGATCGCCGTCCGGGAGGGTCTCGTACGCCTCGAAGACCTGCGGCGGGCGGTCGAGCCCCGCCGCCAGGCGACCGGCCATCGCCGCATGGTCGAAACCGCGCCAGGTGCCGGGTACGGCGAAGAACCCGGCCTTCGACTCGCGCAGCGCGAACCCGATCTCGCGGTCGCGGTAGAAGGGGATGAGGGGCGTCTGCACCGCCCCGATCCGGGCCAGCGCGAAGGACAGCAGCGCCGTCTCCAGCCGGGTCGGCAGCTGCCAGGCGACCACGGTTCCCGGCCGCACCCCCATCCCGTACAGGCCGGCCGCCACCCGCTCGGCGCGGGTCCTCAGCTCGCCGAAGGTGAGCGTGCGGTCGTCCTGGATCAGGAAGGGCAGGTCCGGGGTCAGGGCGGCCCGGCGTTCGATGAGCTCCCAGAAGGTGCCCGATGTTCCCAGGGCATGTGCGGTCTCGTTCACGGCGAACCCCTCACAGCTGACGGGTAGTCAGATCGTGCGGAGAGCGTAGAGCGCTGCGCCTTGTCGGTCCAGGGGTGCGGGGCTAGCCTGAGGGCGACGTCAATCTGACGGGTCATCAGAAAAGCGTGCGCCGAAGGGGACACCATGACGGAACTGCCTCGGATCGTCAGCGTCGACGACCATGTGATCGAGCCGCCGCACCTGTTCTCGACCTGGCTGCCGGCCAAGTACCGCGAGCGCGGTCCGCAGCCGCTGACCGCGGGCATCGGCGAGCTGGCGTACACCGGCGGCAAGTACGTCATCACGATGGACCCCGAGGGTCCGCCCACCGACTGGTGGATCTACGAGGACCTCAAGTTCCCGTACAAGCGGAACATCGCCGCCGTCGGCTTCGACCGCGACGACATGACGCTGGAGGGGATCACCCGGGCGGAGATGCGGCGCGGCTGCTGGGATCCGGCCGAGCGGCTGAAGGACATGGACCTCAACCATGTCGAGGCGAGCCTCTGCTTCCCCACCTTCCCGCGGTTCTGCGGGCAGACCTTCGCGGAGGCGCACGACAAGGAGGTCGCGCTCGCGTGCGTCCGCGCCTACAACGACTGGATGGTGGAGGAGTGGTGCGGTGACAGCGGTGGCCGGCTGATCCCGCTCTGCATCATCCCGCTCTGGGACATCGGCCTGGCGGTCGCGGAGATCAGGCGGAACGCGGCGCGCGGGGTGCGGGCGGTGACCTTCTCCGAGATCCCCACCTACCTCGGCCTGCCGTCGATCCACACCGGCTACTGGGACCCGTTCTTCGCCGTCTGCCAGGAGACCGGCACGGTCGTGAACATGCACATCGGGTCCAGTTCGCAGATGCCCGCCGCGTCCCCCGACGCCCCGCCCGCCGTACAGGCCTCGCTCTCCTTCAACAACGCCATGGCCTCGATGATGGACTTCCTCTTCAGCGGGGTCCTGGTGAGGTTCCCGCAGCTGAAGCTCGCCTACAGCGAGGGTCAGATGGGCTGGATCCCGTACGCCCTGGAGCGGGCCGACGACGTCTGGGAGGAGCACCGGGCCTGGGGCGGGGTGCGCGATCTGATCCCCGAGCCGCCGTCGACGTACTACTACCGGCAGATGTTCTGCTGCTTCTTCCGCGACAAGCACGGCATCGCCTCGCTCGACGTCGTCGGCCGGGACAACGCCACCTTCGAGACCGACTACCCGCACGTCGACTCGACCTTCCCGAACACGAAGGAGGTCGCCCTCGACCACGTCAAGGGGCTGGACGACGAGACCGTCCACAAACTGATGCGCGGGAACGCGATCCGGATGCTCGGCCTGGACCTCGACAAGTAGGCGCGCGGTGGACCTCTCGTACACGGATGAGGAGGAGGAGTTCCGGGCGCGGCTGCGGGAGTGGCTGGCCTCGGCGCTCCCCGGGCTGCCCGGCAGGCCGGACCCCGGCGACTGGCCGGGGCGGCGGGCGTACGACACCGGCTGGCAGCGGCTGCTGTACGACGCCGGCTACGCGGGCCTGCACTGGCCCGCCGACGCGGGCGGCCGGGGCGCCACCCCGACCCAGCACCTGATCTTCCTGGAGGAGACTGAGCGCGCCGGGGCACCCTACGTCGGGGCGAACTTCGTCGGGCTGCTGCACGCCGGACCCACCATCGCCGCCGAGGGCACCGCCGCGCAGCGGGCCCGCTGGCTGCCGCCGGTGCTGCGCGGCGACGAGGTCTGGTGCCAGGGGTTCAGCGAACCGGAGGCGGGCTCGGACCTGGCCTCGCTGCGGACCCGGGCGGTGCGCGACGGCGACGACTACGTGGTGAGCGGGCAGAAGATCTGGACCTCGCACGCGGAGGTCGCCGACTGGTGCGAGCTGCTGGTGCGCACCGACCCGGCGGCGCCCAGGCACCGCGGGATCAGCTGGCTCGCGATGCGGATGGACGCTCCGGGCGTCACCGTGCGGCCGCTGCGCACACTCGCCGGGTCGACGGAATTCGCCGAGATGTTCCTCGACGAGGTGCGGGTGCCCGTCTCGCACCGCGTCGGCGAGGAGAACGACGGCTGGCGGGTCACCATGGTCACCCTCTCCTTCGAGCGGGGTACGGCCTTCGTCGGCGAGGTCGTCGCCTGCCGCCGCACCCTGGACGCCCTGGCGGCCGAGGCGCGGCGCAGCGGGCGCTGGGACGACGCGGTCCTGCGCCGGAGGCTGGGCAGGCTGAACGCCGAGTTCCGGGCGCTGTGGCGGCTCACCCAGTGGAACGTCAGCGAGGCGCAGAGCACCGGCGGAGTCCCCGGTACCGGCGGCTCGGTCTTCAAGCTGCGCTACTCGCACGCCCGCCAGGAGCTGTACGAGGCGGCGGCCGAGGTGCTCGGCGCGGGCGACTCCCTCGACCTGGACCGGGAGTGGGTGCTGGACCGGCTCTCCTCGCTCTCGTACACGATCGCGGCCGGTACCTCGCAGATCCAGCGGAACATCGTCGCCGAGCGGATTCTCGGCCTGCCGAAGGGGCGGTGAGCGGACAGTGGACTTCCGGCTCTCGGAGGACCAGCGGGCCCTGCACACGGGGATACGGGAACTGCTCGCCGGCCGGTTCGCCAGGGACCGGATGCGGGCCGCGCTCGACGGGGGCGGGGGCGTCGGCCGTGAGCTGTGGCGGGAGCTCGGCGCGGCCGGTCTCTTCGCGCTGCGGCTGCCCGGGACGGCGGGCGGCGTCGGGCTCGGCCTGCCCGAATCCGTACTCGTGTTCGATGAGATCGGGCGGTCCCTCCTGCCGGGCCCCCTGGCCGCCACCCAGCTCGCCGCGGGCGTGGTGAAGGGGGCGGCGGAGGGCGAGGCCGTGGTGGCGCTGGCGGAGGCCGGGCGGCCGGTGGGGCACCTGGCGCAGGCCGACGCGCTGCTGGTCCTGGACGGGGACCGGGCACGGGTGCTGACCGGCGGGGCGCTGCGGCAGGTCCTGCGGGAGGCCCGGCCCGTGCGGTCGCTCGACCCGGGCACCCCCCTGTGGCGGGTGCCGGACCTGGCCGCGCACGAGGGCGAACCGCTGCCGGAAGGGGCGCGGCTGCGCCGCGAGGGCGCCCTGCTGACCGCCGCCGAACAGCTCGGCAGTGCCGCCCGCAGCCTGGAGGCGGCGGTTCAACACGCCGGTGAACGCGAACAGTTCGGAGCGCCGATCGGGACCTTCCAGGCGGTCAAGCATCTGTGCGCCGGAATGCTGGTGCGCGCCGAGACGGCCCGTACCGCCGTCTACGCGGCCGCCGTGACCGCGGACCCGGTGGAGATCGCCGGGGCCAAGCTGCTCGCCGACGACGCGGCCGTCGGCAATGCCCGCGACTGCCTCCAGGTGCACGGCGGCATGGGCTTCACCTGGGAGGCGGATGTCCATCTGCACCTCAAGCGGGCCTGGCTGCGGGCCGGGCAGTGGCTGACGGCGGCGGACGCGGAGGAGGCGCTGGCCGCCGATCTGGCCTGACCCCGGGCGGCCGGGCGCCCGCTGCGTGCGTGTGACGCGACGGACCCCTGAGGTTCACGCTGCGGAGTAACACAGTGCAGCCGGTCTGCGCCGATACCGGCTTGTGTCCTTTGCGTGATTCGTCACGGGGTGGAGTCGGCGCCGGGCTCGGGTACGCTCCGTTGGATGCGAGTGGTTCTGGAACCTGGCGATCCGGATGTGGCCTGTACGGCTGCTCCGGTCCGCGAGAGGTGCCCTGCTCGTGATCCACACGGAGGGGCCCGGCCTGCCGGGGAAACGATTTTCGGGGTTTCCGCGGTCTCCGAGCGCCTCTGTTCGACTCTCCGCAACGTGCGTCGCACAGTATGCACCACGCGTACTCCTTCGCGCTGGAATATGCCCGAAGCGCTTGTTGCGGTGACTGTACGTCAACCATGCTGTCTCGTAAGGGAATCACGTTCCGTGACCCTGAGGAGGCGCGAGGCGATGTGTCCGCCGGTTCGGATGGTGTGAGCGGTGCAGGTGCTTCAGGTTCAGTTGGAGGTCGGGGCCGACCCCGCAGAGGTCGGCCGGGCCCGCAGATGGGCGCGTTCGAGGCTGGTCGGGTCCGGGATAGGAGACGACGAGCCGCTGGCCGAGACGCTCATCCTGCTGATCTCGGAGCTGGTCACCAACGCGGTCGTGCACACCGGCTGTCCGGCCGTGCTGCGGATGCTGTTCGGCTCGACGGGAGCGCCGGGCAACGCCGGGACCGTACGGGTCGAGGTGGCCGACACCAGCTGCCGTCCGCCGCAGCAGCGGCACGCGGAGGGCGAGGACACCGGCGGCCGGGGCCTGGAGCTGGTCGACGGACTGGCCGACCGCTGGGGCTGGCAGCCGGAGGGCGCCGGCAAGCGCATCTGGTGCGAGGTGGACCGGGGTATCCCGCTGATCCAGGTGCAGATGCAGCCCTGCGCCCAGGGGGCGGGCGCGCACGGCGCCGCCCCGTGCGACACCGGCGGCTGCGACGCCGGCGGGCGCGAGGCGGGCGCCGCGTACGAGGCGTCGCACGCGGTCACCCATCGCGCGTAGGTCCGTCAGGGGCCCCGGTTCCGGCGGTGCGGGGCACGGCCCTGCGCCGGCCCGGTTCTGCCGCGGTCGCTCCTCAGAAGACCGCGACCGGGGCGACCGGTGTGCCGGTGGCTCCCACGAAGGGCTCCGGCATGGCGGAGAGCAGGAAGCCGTAGCGGCTCGACTCCGCACAGGTTGTGGACAACTCTTCCAGGTTCCAGTTCTGGCCCTGCAGCATGCCCATCTCGACCAGGTCCAGCGCGTGCACCCCCAGCCACAGGTCCTCGATCTCCGGCGGGAAGATCTCGAAGGTCAGCGTGTCATTGGCGACCGCGGCCACATCCCGGGCCCGGAACCACTCGGGCGTCCGGATCGACAGCCCCGGTGACGGATAGCCGTACGCGTTCTTGTCCCCGGCCAGATAGACCTGCACCTGCCCGGTCCGTACGAGCACGATGTCACCGGCCCGCACCCGGACCCCGGCCAGTTCCTCGGCCGCCTCCAGGTCCTCGGGGGTGACGGCGTGGCCGCCGGGCAGCCGGTCCACCCCGTGGGCGCGGGCCACATCGAGCAGCACCCCGCGCGAGACGATGTGCGGGGCCTTCTCGATGCCGCTGAACCGCGCGCCCTCGTGCGCGGTGATGGTGTCGGCCGGGCGGCCGTTGTAGATCTTCCCCGAGTGCGAGACATGGGTGAGGGCGTCCCAGTGGGTGGCGGTCTGGAGGCTCAGGACCGCGCTGTCGTCGCTGGTGGCGACGGTGCCGGGACCGAACAGTTCCTGATTGATCTGGACCATGGTGTGCAGCGGATTGATCCGCCCCTGGATCAGCCCGCTCTGCACGCCGTCCTGCTGGAGCGGCAGCGCGAGCGCCACCCGCTGCCCGGTGCGGACGGTGGCCGCCGCCTCCCGTACGACCTCGTCGGTGATGAGGTTGAGCGTCCCGATCTCGTCGTCCGCACCCCAGCGGCCCCAGTTGTTCACGCGCTTGGCGATGTCGTGGAACTCGTCCGGCAGTGACATGGAGCCTCCTGGGGCTTGTGCCGGTGGACCTGATGACCCATAGAATCTAACGGTCCGTCAGAAACCGCGGGAAGGGGCCGGGCATGGGGAACTTCTTGGCAGGCAAAGTGGTGGCCGTCACGGGTGCCGGACGAGGCATCGGGCGGGCCGTCGCGCTCGCCGCGGCGGCCGAGGGGGCCGGCGTCGTGGTCAACGACTACGGCGTCTCGATAGAGGGCGGCGAACCCGCCAGCGAGATAGCCGAGTCCGTCGTCAAGGAGATCGTGGCGGCGGGCGGCGAAGCGGTCGCGGTGGCGGACGACATCTCCACCATGGCCGGCGGGCAGCGGGTCGTGGACACCGCGCTGGCACGGTTCGGACGCATCGACGGGGTGGTGTGCGTGGCCGGCATCCTGCGTGAACGGATGCTGTTCAACATGTCCGAGGAGGAGTGGGACCCCGTGATCGCCACCCACCTCAAGGGCACGTTCACCGTCTTCCGGGCCGCGTCCGCGGTGATGCGCAAGCAGGAGGGCGCGGGCACGCTGATCGGCTTCACCAGTGGCAACCACCAGGGGAGCGTGGCGCAGGCGAACTACAGCGCGGCGAAGGGCGGGATCATCTCGCTGGTCCGCAGCGCGGCGCTGGGCCTGCACAAGTACGGCGTCACGGCGAACGCGGTCGCTCCGGTGGCGCGTACCCGGATGTCCGCCAATGTCCCCATGGAACTCAAGGAGATCGGCGAGCCGGAGGACGTGGNNCGCGGGCCCGAAGATCGCGGTCTGGGCCCAGCCGAGGGAGCTGCGCGCGGGGTACGCGGAGGGGGAGGCGTGGACCCCGGAACGCATCGCGGACTTCCTGCCGGGGACGGTGGGGACGGACCCGATGCCGATGCTGGCGCAGCTGGAGGAGATGGCGGAGGCGGCGCGGGCCGCGAAGCGGCCGAATGCGTGAGGGGGCTTG
>NZ_JAFMPZ010000459.1 GCF_017353455.1 Streptomyces laculatispora | reverse complement strand
TCCTTCGGCGCGGCGCACCGATGAGCTCGGTGCGCCGCGCCGAAGGAGTGTTCACATGATCAGACGCATCATGGGCGTGCTCGCCGCGCTGGGCGCGGTCGTCGCGACGCTTGTCGTCCTTCCCGCCACCACCGCATCGGCGGCCGACTGCGCGGCTGCCTGGAACTCCTCGTCCGTCTACACGGGCGGCGGCGCCGCCTCGTACAACGGGCACAACTGGACCGCCAAGTGGTGGACCCAGAACGAGAAGCCCGGCAGCTCCGACGTCTGGGCCGACCAGGGCAGCTGCGGGAGCGGCGGCACGGACCCGGGCGGCCCCGGCTCGTCCGACGGCTTCGTCGTCAGCGAGGCGCAGTTCAACCAGATGTTCCCGGGCCGGAGTTCCTTCTACACCTACAGCGGTCTCACCGCCGCGCTGAGCGCCTACCCGGGCTTCGCCAACACCGGCAGCGACACGGTGAAGAAGCAGGAGGCGGCCGCGTTCCTGGCCAACGTCAGCCACGAGACCGGCGGCCTGGTGTACGTGGTCGAGCAGAACACGGCCAACTACCCCCACTACTGCGACAGCAGCCAGCCCTACGGCTGTCCCGCGGGCCAGTCCGCGTACTACGGCCGCGGCCCGATCCAGCTCAGCTGGAACTTCAACTACAAGGCCGCCGGTGACGCCCTCGGCATCGACCTGCTGGGCAACCCCTACCTGGTCGAGCAGAACGCCGCCGTGGCCTGGAAGACCGGCCTCTGGTACTGGAACACCCAGAACGGCCCCGGCACCATGACGGCCCACAACGCCATGGTGAACGGCGCCGGATTCGGTGAGACGATCCGCTCGATCAACGGCTCCATCGAGTGCAACGGCGGCAACCCCGCCCAGGTCCAGAGCCGGATCGACAAGTACCAGGCCTTCGTGTCGATCCTCGGCACGACGCCCGGATCGAACCTGAGCTGCTGACCCGCTGAGCTCCCGTCGACGGGGGTGCCCGCGGCCTCATGGCCGGCGGCGCCCCCCGTTCGGCTGTCCGTCCTCGGGCAGGTCCAGTGCCCGGAACGCGAGCCACAGGTCGTAGCGGGCGCTCGGCGTCCGCAGGAGCGAGCGCTGGAGCACGGTCTCCAGCCTGGTGAGGCGCTTGCGCACACCGGGTACGGAGATGGACAACGCCTGTGCCGTCGGACCGAGGTGGGCCTCGCACTCCAGCCAGGTGCGCAGGGTGGTGTACGGGTCGGAGGCGTTGCCCGCCGCTGCGGGGGCGCCGAGCGGGCCCACCTGCTGGGCCGCCCAGGAGCGGACCGCCGGACTGCGCAGGATCTCGTCCAGCGAAAGGACGGGCGCCGCCGTGTCCCCGGCCGGACGGCCGGACCTGGGCAGGGCGGGTGTGGCGCGGACGGCCAGGGCCAGATCGAGTGCGGCCTGGTCGGCGACCCGGTTCAGATCCAGGTCCAGCAGCTCGCCGATCAGCCGCAGCCGTGCGGCCAGGGTATTGCGGTGGATCTTCAGATGCGAGGTCGCGTGCGAGGAGAACGCGAGCCAGGACGCGAGGGTCGCCGCGAGTTCCTGACTGCCCGGGTCCTGGCTGCGCCGCGGCAGATGCCCGAGCAGCGGGGCCAGCAGGGCGTCGGCCCACCGCGCACCCTCGGCGCCGACCACCAGCGCGGGCTCGGGCGCCGAGCCGAAGCCGGCGTGCCGGCCGGGCAGCCCGCGGGCGACGGCCAGCGCGTGGAAGGCCTGGCGGTACGCGGTCGCCGTGTCGGACAGCGGTACGTCCTGGCTGATGCCCACGACGCAGTCGTCCACCACCGCGGCCACCTCCGGGCCGAGCCGTCCGTCCGCCGGTTCCGGTCCCGCCGGCACGATGAGGATCAGATGGCGCGCGTACACCGGGCACCGCACGATCCAGGACCGGCCGCCGGAGAGCTCCGTGCAGATCCGGGCCACCTCGTCCCTGCCGCCGCCCGAGCACTCGACGACGCACACCCGGACGGTGTCGGGCAGGGCGGGCTTCAGCGCGCCCGCCACCTGGTGCGCGATCGACAACTGGCCGGTCATGAGCAGATGCAGCACCGCCTCGCGGCCGCGGGACTCCGCCAGATCGACGCGACGGCGCTTGCGCTCGACGGTCTCGGCCGCCCAGCACATGGTGAGCGGCAGGGCCGCGTCGGCGAGGAGCACGGCCAGCCGGTCCGGCAGCGGGCGCCGGCCGATCACGGCGAGGACCGGTGCGGCGGTGCCCGGCGGGCCGTCCAGGGCGAACAGCAGCGCGGTGTGCGGCCCCCTGTCGAACGAGAGGGAGCGGGCCCCGAGCGCCGTCAGCTCCCGTGCGCCCTCGGCCGCGAGTGCGGCCGATCCGGCGCTCGCGGCATCCGGGTCCCGGGCGACGCCGTACAGGACGGTGCCGTCGCGGCCGAGCAGTCCCGCCCAGCCGTCGGCACGGCCGGACACCCAGCGCAGCAGTTCCCGCGAACCGCCGGAGCGGGCGAGCCCGTGCATCCGTATGACGTCGTCGGCGCGACCGCGCGCGTGCACACTTCCCCCGCTCCTGCCAGAAACCGGAGTGAAGCGTACCGGCCTGGTTGTGCGGACTGATACCCCTCACCGCCCACACAGTGCGAACTGAAGCTTTACCGGCTCCTGTTCCGCGGCCTAGAGTCCGAACGCGGTTGCGGGCCTTTCGGGGGAGAGGCACGGGGGACGACGGCAGCGGCTCACGGGGGTGGCCGCTGTCGTCGGCGCAACCGCCTCCTCGCTCCGTTGTCAGTGGTGACCCTTAGCGTCGGGGACCAGAGATGGTCGCCGGCGCACGAGGAGAGGTCACCACCATGGAGTTCCGGATCGAGCGCGGCGCACTGGCCGACGCGGTCACCTGGGCGGCCCGGGTGCTGCCCACGAGATCACCCGTTCCCGTGCTGGGCGGTCTGCTGCTGGAAGCGGCGGACGGCCGGCTGTGCATCTCCGGCCTCGACTACGAGGCGTCCGCCCGTATCGAGGTGGACGCCGAGATCCTGAGGCCCGGCAAGGTGCTCGTCATGGGCCGCCGGCTGCTGGATGTCTGCCGGGTGCTGCCCGAGGGCGCGGTGGAGTGCGCGGTGGAGGGCTCCCGCTTCACGGTGACGGGCAGCGGAGCCGGATTCGGCCTCTCGGTGCTGCCGCTCGACGACTATCCGTCGCTGCCGCCGCTGCCGGAGGTCCTCGGGGCGGTGGACTGCGAGGAGTTCGCGGCGGCCGTCGCGGATGTGACGGTGGCGGCCGGCCGGGACGACACCCTGCC
>NZ_JAFMPZ010000041.1 GCF_017353455.1 Streptomyces laculatispora | reverse complement strand
GGCGGGCCGCGTGCGGGAACTCCTCGACCACCACGAGGAACGCCTCACCGGCCTCCTCGGCCTCCTCGCCGAACCGCTCACGCCGTGGCAGCTGGCAGAGCGGATGGAGTGGAACCGCCCCTGGGAGCAGATCCCTTACGGGTCACGGAACATCGCCGTCTCCGAGGCCGAGGCCCATCTGCGCCGACTGGTGAAACTGGGCCGCGCGGAGGCGGTCGCGGGCAGCGGGCCGGTGACGTTCGTGGCGGTGTGACGACGGGCGCGCCCGTCCCGCCGGCCGGCCGGGCCCGACCCCTGCCCGGAGCACCGGGCAGCGCCCCACCCGGGCTGAGCCCAGCGGCCCTCCCGCCGGAGAGTCAGCCGCCGTTCAGCGCGGCGATCGGCCCGGCCTTGAGGACGAGCCCGTACGGTTCCAGCCTCCGGTCCACGTCCGTGGGCTCCCGCCAGCGCCGGTAACGCAGGTGCAGCGCACGGCCGTTCCACACCGCGACGGCCACGGCGGAGAGGAACGGGACCGGGTCCGCGCCGGCGTACCAGCCGGGCGCGTCGAGGTGGAACCGCTCCTGGATTGTGCGCGTGCCCTTCCTGTGGTCGGGCATCACCGACAGGACCGCCCGCTGGGAGCAGGCCTTCTCCGTCGACGGCGGGGACAACTGGACGACGAACTGGACCATGGACTTCACCCGCCGGGCCTGAGACCCGGCTCCACCCGGAAACCGTCCACGGCCGGCCGCCCGGGATGTCCTGCGGGCCCTTCGGCCGGCCGCTGGACCTCCTCGGCCTCGCCCGGCCCGCGTCAGGCCAGGACCACACGGCCCTGCGACAGCGCCGCCTCAGCAGGCCGGACGACGTGCGAGGTGGAACAGCAGGCCCGGAAATTGACAGGAGGCGTGAATTCATGCCCACCGAATTAACTGAATCGGCATCCCATTAACGGCACTCGTGAATTGACAGGGGCGCAGAGCCGTGCCCTCCATCAATCGTCAAAACCTTTGATTTTTAAGGCACTTGGGAATTGACAGAGGCGTGATTATTACTTACGGTCCGGTCGTCAGGTCTTTACTGATCGCACCCTGAGGGAATTCATGACCGCATCCCCGACGCTGCCGAAATCCAGGCAGCAGCTGATCCTTGCCGTTCTCATGCTGTGTCTGCTGCTGATCTGGCTCGACAACACCGTCCTGAGCACCACCTTGGAGACCCTCGCCGACCCGGTTCGCGGACTGGACGCCGGACCGGCCGAGCTTCAATGGGCCACGGGCTCCTACACCCTGGCCTTCGCCACCCTGATGTTCACCGCGGGCGCACTGGGTGACCGCTTCGGTCACCGGACAGTGCTCGTGACCGGCCTGGTGGTCTTCGCCGGGTCCTCGGTGTGGGCGGCGTACGCGGGCGACGCGAGCCAGCTGATCGCCGCCCGGGCCGCGATGGGTGTGGGCAGCGCGCTGATCGTGCCCGCCAACCTGGCCATCCTCATGTGGACCTTCACCGGTCCCGCGCGGGCCACCGCCATCGCCATCTCCTCGACATCCGCCGGTGTCGGAATGGCTGCGGGCCCGGTGCTGGCGGGGTTGCTCCTCGACCACTTCTGGTGGGGCTCGGTCTTTCTGGTCAACGCGCCGGTCGTGGTCCTGGCGCTGCTCGGGATCACCGTACTGGTCCCGAACTTCCGCAGCCCCGTCCGGCGGCCGCTGGACCCGGCCGGGATGCTGCTGTCGATCAGCGGGCTCGCGGCGTTGGCCTACGGGCTGATCCGTGCGGGGCAGATGGCCGCCTGGGGCCGTGCGGACGTCTGGGCGCCGATCGCTGTCGGGCTGTGCCTGCTGGTCGCTTTCGTGCTCGTCGAGCTGCGGAGCAGGATGCCCGGCTTCGATCCCCGGCTGCTCGCGCAACGTGCGTTCGGCGGCGGCAACGCGGCGCTCGGACTGCTCTTCTTCGCCATAGCCGCCGTCACCTTCTACAGCGCGTTCTACCTGCAGGGCACACGCGGCTTCTCGCCGATGGAGGCGGGCTTGGCCAGCCTCCCGACCGCGCTCGGCGCGCTCCTGGGGGCTCCCCTCGGCGCGGGTCTGGTCCGCCGCTGGTCGCTGCGCGCTGTCACCGTGCCGGCGCTCACCGCGGCGGCGCTCGCCATGGGCGCGTACGGGTTCCTCGGACTGCACACCCCGCTCGCCTGGATCGAGATCCTGCTGTTCGTCCAGGGCCTCTCGATCGGCATGGTGATCGGCACGGTGACGGCGGCGTTGATCAGCTCCCTGCCGCTGGACCGGGCCGGGGCCGGGTCGGCCGTCACCAATACCGTGCGACAGACCGGCAGCGTGATCGGGATCGCGGTCGGCGGCACGATCATGTCGATCGTGTACCGGCGTGCGATCGAACCCGCGCTGAGCGAGGTACCCGGGCCGGCGCAGGACCGGGTACGGGTCTCCGCCGAACAGGCCCGGCATGTCGCCACCGCGATGCACCGGCCCGCCCTCGCGCACGCCGCCGATGACGCGTTCATTCACGCCATGCACGTCGGCGCGGTCTGGGTCATGCTCGTCGCACTCTTCGGAGCGGCTGTGCTGGCGTTTTCCCTGCTTCCTGCCAGAAAGCCCCTGGGGCGGGCCGAGGAGCCGGGCCACGATCGGGGAGGCATCCGCTCCACAACCGGGGCGGCGCCCCGTTCCGGAGCGAAAAGCCAACTTGCTTACGAGGGCGATGACGCGGGCAGCCACTGACCCGTCGGGAACGGGAAACAATTCCCTGATGCCCTGTCCCGGTCTTCTCTTACGCCTCACCCATTCCCGGCAGGAATCAAGGGCCCCTGTGCTTTCGGTTCCGGTGTCCACGCACGCGATGCCGACAAAAGGGCGCTGATCCATTCTCGCCGGGTCATTCATGCACGTGCCGCCGTGCGCGGCGTACCTGGGTCGTAGAAGGTACTCACCCGACCGACGGAGGTGCTCGTCCCCGCAGTTGATGTCGTGGCACCGCGTCCCTGCGATGTTCAAGTGCATGACCGGTGCGGCAGGAACGACGAGGGCGCCTCGGCGCGTGTGGTGGCAGCGGCGGCCGTACTGGGCCGACCGGGCCGCGATGGCGTGGGCGGTGACGTACACCGGCTTCGCCCTGGCATGTGCGCTGACCGGGACGCCGCTGCTCCACCTGGGCGGCGCCCCGGGGGCCCCGGCGCTGGACTGGGGGTTCACGGCGGTGGGGGCGCTGGCGGTCCTGGCCTGTGGAGCGGTGGTGCGGTACGGCCTGCGGCCCGCGGTACGGGGGCTGCTGCGGGTGGTCTGCGCGCTCGCCGGGATCGCCGCGTTCGGCCTGCTGATGGACGTCATCACCCTCGTGTTCGGCCAGGGGGTGGACAGTGCGGTGGCCGCCGCGCACCACGCGCTGGCAGCCGTCGGGGCCCTGCTGCTCGCGGCCGCGGCACAGTCCGGCCGCCGCCCGGCCGCCGCGGCCGCGGTGCGGGCCCCTTCCGCGGCCTCCCGGCCGGTCCAGCTCGCCGCCTGTGCCGGGACGGCGGCCTTTGTCCCCTACGCGGGGATGAAGCTCGTCTGGGTGTCCGGCGGCACCTTCGCGGGGGTGAGCGGCGACGAGATGCTCGCGGTCTCCCGGCGCAACGGTGCGTCGGGAATCTGGCTCACCCTGGAGTCCTGGGGCCTGGACGGCACCGTGCTGCTGGCCGCGCTCGGCGTCTTCCTGCTGTGGGGCCTGGTCCGCCCGTGGGGCCAGGGGGAGCCAGCGAGGGACCCGGCTGCCGCGCAGCCAC
>NZ_JAFMPZ010000040.1 GCF_017353455.1 Streptomyces laculatispora | reverse complement strand
TACTCGGCGACGGCCCGGTGGCCCGCTGGTGCGTGCTGTCACTGATCCGCAACGGCTGCGCCACCGTGGCCTTCGACCCCGCCCTCCTGGACGGCTCCGGCGGCGTCACGCCCGAGGAGTTCGCGACCGTCCACCGTGAGGCGGCCGAACTCGCAGGCCAGGACTGCCCCGTGGAGCTGGCGATGCTGCCGGGCACCGGGTCCGCACCTGCGGGCTGGGCGGCGTACGAGGGGTACGACATCGTGGTGGCCGCCGCTGGTACCGGCGTACCGGCGACCGTCCTCGCCCTGCTGCGAGAGGGCGTCCCCGAGGGCCGGACCCTGCTGCCCGCCTGGACCTTTGGGCCCCTCGCCGTGGTCGGGCCGGTGATGACGGACGGCTCGACGGGCTGCTGGTCCTGCGCCGCCCTGCGCCTCGGCGCCTCCGGAGGCCCCGGCGACGCGGCCGCCGCCGACCTGTGGAGCGGCCTTGCGCTGGGCACCGGAACCCCGGGCGCCCAGCCCGCCGGACCGCTCGCCGCCATGCTCGGCAACCTGCTGGGCTACGAAGTGTTCCGCCTGGTCACCGAGGCGCTCCCGGCCGAGACCCGGGGCAAGCTGCTCATCCAGGACATGGCGTCCTTCGACGTCGCCTCGGAACCGCTCCTGCCGCACCCCCGCTGCCCGTTCTGCGCCACCGCCGCGGCAGCCCCGGAACCGGTCGACCTTTCCTCGGCCCCGGCACGCCCGGCGTTCCTGCCGACCGTCGCCACCGCCCCGGACGACGACGCCGCCCAGGGTCCGCTGGCCGAACTGGAGCGCCGATCCGCCCTGGTCCGCCCGCATGCCGGGGTCTTCTCCCGCTACGCGGACGAGCCGCTCACCCAGACCCCGCTGAAGGCCGGCTCCGTCACCCTCGGTCTGGGCCCGCGCGGCTTGCGCACCGTCACCGCTTTCGACGTCCACCACACCGCCGGGGCCCGGCTGCGTGCACTGAACGCGGCGGCGGCCGTCTACGCCGAGTACGTGGTGCCCCCCGCGCCCGCCCCGGACGACACCGTGCCCGCCGTGGACCCGGCGGCCCTCACCATCGCCTCCGGTACCGGCGTCCGTACCCACATCGCCTGGACCCCGGCCACCTCGCTCGTCACCAAGGAACAGACACGGGTGCCCGCCGGGGCCGTGCGCCCCTTCGGCCGGGACAACGCCGACCGGGGCTTCGAGCCCACCCGGGCCGGCGCCGGCGCCGGGGCCGACCTGCCGGAGGCCGCCGCCTGCGGGCTGCTCTCCGCGCTCGCCCACGACGCCCTGGACCGGGCCGTCCGGCAGACCGGAGAGACGGCCGTGATCCCGCACGCGGCGCTCGGCGAGGACCCGGAGATGACGTTCCTGCTCCGCTCCGCCGCCCACCTGGGCCTCGAGGTCGAGCTGCTCGATCTCGGCGAACCGGCCCGCTCCGGCGCCCATGTCGTGCTGGCCCGGACCGCCGGACCAGCCCGCTGGGCCGTCGGCGCAGCCCTGGACCGCGCGGGCGCCGCCGTGGACGCAGTACGGGACCTGCTCGGCGAGGCGCAGTACGCGGACGACGCCGACGGGGGAACCGGAACCGCCCCCGACACGGGCGACCCCCTCCTCCGCGACCTGGACGCGGCCCTGATCGCGGTCACCCGCAGCGAGCCCGCGCCGCCGCCCGGCCCCGCCACGGACTGGCCCCGCCTCCTGGACCGCCTCCGCGCCGCCGGCCGGGACGCCCTGGTCGTGCCCACGTACGCGGCCGACCTGCCCACCGCCGGGATCCACACCGTGCGCGTCCTGCTCACCCGGGCGGTCACCGATGCGGGCTGAGCGCACCGAGCGCCCGGGGGCGACAGCACACCCAGGGACCACCGAGCGCCCAGAGGCGACCGCACACCCAGGGACCACCGCGCGGTCCGCGTCCGCGCGCCGGTTCGCCGGGGCACTGTGCGGCGCCCTCGGCGAGGTCGTCCCCACCACCGCCCCCGCCGTGGCGGTGGCCCCGCTCGGCGTTTGCGACGCGTACACCCCGACCGCCACCGCATCGGCGGAACAGGACGCCGTTCCCGTCCACCTGTACGGACGTCAGGTGCTCGTCGGGCCCTGGCCCACCGAGGGCGGGGCCGCCGGGTGTGGGACCTGTCTGGCGCGCCGCTGGCAGGGCGTACGCTCGGTGCCGCTGCGCGAAGGGCTCGAACTCGGCTCCGGCACCCGGTCGGTGGGCGACTGGCCGTACGCCACCCCGTTCGCCGCGACCGCCGTGGCGGCGCTCCTGGCCTGCCTCGACGATGCGGAGCCGGACCCGGGGCCGTACCCGAGGGTGCACCTGCTGGACCTGGACGCGATGACCGTGCGCAGCCACCCCCTGGTGCCGGACCCCGAGTGCCCCGTCTGCGGAGCGCCCGGACCGGACACCGCCGAGGGCGCCGTCTACGTCCCCCAGCCCGCGCCCAAGTACCGGCCGGGCGCCTTCCGGATGCGCCGGATCGAGGACTACCGGCTGCCCGTGGACGCCTTCGCCAACCCGCACTGGGGCGCGCTCGGCCCGTCCGTCATCTGCGACGTCGCCTCCACCACCACCTCCGCCACCGTCGGCTGCTTCTCCACCCGGTCCGGGGAGTATCTGCGCGAGACCTTCTGGGGCGGCCACGCGGGCACCTACGCGCACAGCCAGCGCATCGGCATCCTGGAGGGGCTGGAGCGCTACGCCGGGATGCGCGCCCGCGCCAAGGCCACGCGGCTCACCGCCTCGCTGCACGGCCTCGGCCCCGATGCCGTCGACCCCCGCGAAACCGGCCTGTACTCCGAGGAGTTCCACCGCGCCAACCCCCGCGTGCGTCCCTTCACCCCGGACCGGGAGATCCCCTGGGTGTGGGGCTGGTCCCTGCGCGACGCCAAACCCCGCCCGGTCCCCGAGATCCTGGCCTACTACCACGCACCCGGCCTGGAGAACCGCTTCGTCCAGGAGAGCTCCAACGGCTGTGCGTCCGGCGGCAGTACGGAGGAGGCGGTCTATTTCGGACTGATGGAGGTCGTCGAGCGGGACGCCTTCCTGCTCGCCTGGTACGGGCAGGTTCCGCTGCGGGAGATCGACCCCGCGACCAGCACCCGCCCCGCCACCCGGTACATGGTGGACCGGCTGGCGATGTACGGCTACCGGGCCCGCTTCTTCGACAACCGGATCGGCTTCCCCGTCCCCGTCGTCACCGCCGTCGCCGAGCGCTTCGACGGGGGAGCGGGCCGCATGTGCTTCGGGGCGGGAGCCGGGCTCGACCCGGAATCGGCGCTGGACTCCGCGCTCTGCGAGATCGCCACCGACTCGGTCAACCTGGTCGGCCGCACTCGACGCGACGAGCCCCGGCTGCGTGCCATGGCCGCCGACTTCGACCAGGTCACCACGCTGCACGACCATCCCCTGGTCTACGGCGTCCCGGAAATGGGGCGGCACGCCGACTTCCTGCTGCGCCAGGAGGACCCCCGGCGGCTGCTCGCCGTCGCCGACCTGGTGTGGCCGGACGCCGACGGCTCCCTGGCCGCCCCTGACCTGCGCGAGGACCTGCTGCGCGCGGTGGGCGCCGTCACCGCCGCCGGGTACGACGTCGTCGTGGTCGACCAGACCCTGCCCGAGCAGCGTGCCGTCGGCCTGCACACGGTGAAGGTCCTGGTGCCCGGACTCGTCCCCATCGACTTCGGCTGGTCCCGGCAGCGCGCCCGCCGCATGCCCCGGATGCGCACCGTCCTGGGCGCCACCGGCCTCAACCCAGCCCCGCACCCGTTCCCGTGACGGCCCGCCCGTACCGCACGCCCATCCGAAAGGGGGCCGACCCCATGGGGTACGCCCACGAGTACGCCGACGCCGTCCTGCACCGGGGCCGCGTCCCGATGGATCCCGCCGACTTCGTGCCCAACTGGCCCGACGGGCCGCGCAAGGGCAAGTTCTACCCCGGCGTCGAGTCCTACGCCCTGCCCGACGGCGACGGCCTCCCCGACGCCCCGGCGGGCCGCGGTCTGCTCCCCGGCGCGCCCGTCC
>NZ_JAFMPZ010000039.1 GCF_017353455.1 Streptomyces laculatispora | reverse complement strand
CGTCAAACACAGGTAGGAACGTGCCAAGGGCGCAACCACGAACTGCCCCGCCCAGAGCAGCGCCAGAACCAGCAGGCCCCAGCGGTTCGCAGCCTGTGCCTCGGCAAATCGGGGAGTTCGCAGCCGCACCAGGGTCATTCTGACCAACGCAGCGAACCGTGAGCCCGCCGGGTACAGGGGCACTTGGAGATCGGGGCGCAGCGTCCCGAAGTGCCGGTCCGACGGTTCGGACGATGTGGCTCCTCCGGCTGAAGTGTTCACGTCCGCCCGCCCATCCCCGCCCTCGTGCTCCTCCCATAGAACGTACCCGAATGCCACGTCGTGTCACCCCGAACACCTCATGGTGTGGATGCGCAGCCGGCGATGGACTCCGCCGGGTGGAGTGCGGTAAGCCTTCTCGAATGGGGGATGCGAAACGTGAGGTACAACGTGATGCGGTGGCGGTCTTACGGTGCGCCGCCTCAGCGCGGGGATGGCGATCGCTTCTGAGGTTCGTCCGTACTGACTCTCGGCAAGTACTGCGCGCCTTCGACCGCAGCGTGCTTCCGCTGGTCGAGCGTACTGTCAGCGACGCGACCCTGCGGCACACGATCCAGAGGTCCTTCATGGGCACGAGTGTGAAGGTGGGGCTCGCCATGTGGGGGTACGCGACTATGGCGCGCGTGCCGTTCGATGCCGAGCTGACGGTCCTGGGCAGCTCGTTCACACGCTTGTACGACGATCTCGTCGACCATTGTGAACGTGAGCACCTGGACAGCGACTTGACCGCCTTGTTCGCCGGCGAAACTTTCCGCCCTCGCAGTCCTTCGGAAGCCCTGCTGCTACTCCTGCACTCCACGATCGCTGCACGGCTGCCGCACTCAGCCGACGACCCGATCCACTCGCTCATCCGGGAACTCCACACATTCCAAATGCGCTCCCGTGCCCAGCGGGGCTCCCACATCTCAGCAGCCGAAGTGCTGGACATCACCCGAGGCAAGGGCGGGCTGGGGATGGCTGCCCTGTTCGCTCTGCTCCGCCCGGAAATGTCTGAAGCAGAGCGCGACATTCTCGTCGAGTTGGGCGATGTCTTCCAATTGCTGGATGACTTCCACGACCTCCCACTCGACCGGGTAAATGGCATTACCACCAGCGCGACCCTCGGTGTCCTCTCCCTCAGTGACCTGGCAACCCGTATCGCCCGCCTGCAGACCTGCTGCGCCGAGTACTACGGAAGCGCCGCGCCCCTGTCCGCCCAACTGGCCTTGACGCTCATCGGCGCGCCTGTCGCGGCCCGCGACCGCGGACACCGGAGCTTGCCCAACCCCAAGACCGACCCACTGCACCTGCTGCTCTCGCGCGCCGGCAATATCAGGCCCTGATAGTCGGGTTCTCGCAGTACGGACGACGCACTGCGATTTCGATCAGTACGGGTCTACTTCCCATGGGCCATCAGGGGGAACCTCAGGCGGCCAACCTTGCTGGAGTCTGCCCTCTGCGGCTCACTGGCGGTGTTTGCGATCACGACCCGCCTGGCAGCCCTCGGTCGTACCCCGGATTGTCCGACTCGGTGAGCGGCGGCTCGGTCTTCATGTGCGCAGGCGCCAGGGCCCGAAGGGCGTGGTAGCCGATGACGACGATCAGCGTGCCCAGCGCGATGCCGCTGAGCTCGAAGTTGTCGGTGAGCGTCAGGCTGACGTTGCCGATTCCGACGATGAGGCCTGCGGCCACGGGCACAAGGTGGAGAGGATTGGACAGGTCGACGCGGGAGCGGACCCAGATCTGGGCGCCGAGCAGGCCGATCATGCCGTAGAGGATGACGGTGATCCCGCCGAGGACCCCACCGGGGATGGCGGCCACGACGGCACCGAACTTGGGGCAGAGCCCGAACAGGATCGCGAAGCCGGCGGCGCACCAGTAGGCGGCGGTCGAGTAGACGCGGGTGGCCGCCATGACGCCGATGTTCTCGGCGTACGTGGTCGTGGCGGGACCGCCGACGGACGTCGACAGCACGGTGGCGGCACCGTCGGCCATGATCGCCGTGCCGAGCTTGTCATCCAGCGGGTCGCCCGTCATCTCGCCCACCGCCTTGACATGTCCGGCGTTCTCAGCGATGAGCGCGATGACGACGGGCAGAGCGACAAGAACCGCAGAGAGGGAGAAACTCGGGGCGTGGAAGGTGGGGAACCCGATCCAGTCGGCCTTCGCCACCCCTGAGAGGTCAAGACGCCAGTGGTCGACCGATTCGGCGCCTCCGGCGGGGGAGTGGATCTTGCCGAAGGTACGGTCGAAGACCCAGGAGATCAAGTAGCCGAAGGCCAGGCCGAGGAAGATCGCGATACGGGACCAGAAGCCACGCAGCACGACGAGCGCGAGGCCCGTGAAGAGCATGGTGAGCAGCGCGGTCCACTGATCCTGTGGCCAGTAGGTGCCGGCGGTGACGGGAGCCAGGTTGAACCCGATCAGCATGACCACCGCGCCGGTGACCACCGGCGGCAGCACGGCGTGGATGATGCGGGCCCCCAGAGCACGGACGACGGCCCCGCACAGGAAGAGGACCGCGCCGACGACCAGCAGTGCCCCGGTGAGGGTCGCCGCGTCGCCGCCCTGGGTCTTGATGACCGCGGCCACGCCGATGAACGACAGGCTGCTGCCGAGGTAGCTGGGGATACGGCCACGGGTGATGAGCAGGAAGAGGATGGTTGCCACACCGGATGCCATGACGGCGAGGTTGGCATCCAGGCCCATCAAGATCGGGGCGACGAAGCAGGCCCCGATCATCGAGACCACGTGCTGCGCACCGAGGCCGGCGGTACGCCCCCACGTGAGCCGCTCATCCGGTCGTACGACCTCGCCCGGTGCGAGGCTCTTGCCGTCGCCGTGCAGCTTCCAGCCGAAGCCCGCCATGGTCTTGCTCCTAGATGTGTTGCTGGGTGGTGATGAGGCCCGGCCGGTGAGCTCGGACAGCTTCGATCATTGGCGGGACATAGGGTCAGCGGCACGACGACAGGGTCTGCCGGGAGGGTGGACACCCGCCCGGCACACCCCCTATTCTGTGGGGAAGTGCTGGCCGTCCGTGTTCATCATGGGTGTGACGGCGCGACGAACGAGGCCCCGAACATCGCCACCACGTGCTGGGCGCCGAGCCCGAACGTACGCGGCCAGGAGAGCCGTTCGTCCGGGCGGACCACGGCTCCCGGTGCCGGGGTCTTCCCGTCGCCGTGCAAGGTCCAGCGCACGCCGAGGCCCATGGTCGCTCCCTGTGTGTAGGTGCGGAGGCCGGTGCCTCGTGGGGCACGGCGCAGACCGCAGAAAAGTTCAGCGCCATGGTAGTGCCGGATCGGGATGAGCCTTCGGCCGGGATACGGGCACGTGGTGTCCGTCCCGGTCCACGCGGGCGGCGCCGGCCCGCTTTGCGAACGGTCCCGTCACATCGGGACCTGGAGTGCGTGGTCGTCAGTTTTCGGTGTCGAGCTGGATGTGCTCGATGCGGTTGTCCAGGAAGGCGGTCAGGTCCTGGGCTTCGGTGTGAACCGCTTTCTGTTCCAGGGCGGTGAGGGGGCGCAGGGAGCTGATGCGGAGTTGGTGGTCGCGCACGGTCCAGGTGGCGGTGACGCGTCCGTCAACAAGGACGGTGCGGTGGCCTGCGACGGACAGGCCGAGGTGGGGGGCGTCGATGATGCGGCTACGGTCGTGGTAGCCGAGGATGGCGTTGTCGAAGGCCGGAAGGAACCGGACGGGGGCCGGGGTGTCGGGGTG
>NZ_JAFMPZ010000458.1 GCF_017353455.1 Streptomyces laculatispora | reverse complement strand
CCACTAACTGAACGGTATTGACGCTAAGCCCCCCTCGGTGTTCGCGTCTTCCTGGTCCTTACGGGCCTGTCGCACCTGCACATGTCCCCTCGGTCGTGCACGAGTCCCCAGCCTTCGACACCCAAGATCGAATCTACTGCGTCCCGTGGTGCCGTCGTGACAAGTTCACCAACCGGCTTTATGTCGACAAGGCAACCTGGCGGGAAGCATTCGATCACGAAGCGTTTCACTCGTGAGTCGTGCAGGGAAGTGCGCCTCGCGTTCATGGCCCGTCCCCGTTGGGTGGAAGCGTACCGCGCGGTCTCTTCCTGCCTGCTGGCAAGGGGGTTCACCGGCCAATTCGACAAGGAATTGACTGGCGAATGAAGTTGGCTGAAAATATACGGTCGCGTGTGCGGAAATCATTCGTTCAACCGGCGCACGCCTCGGAGGGGCAGCCGCTTCCATGCGCCCCCTCGGCCGGTCCGGAGGTGGGGCGGCCGGTGCCGGTGGGTGTCCGGATGACGACCGCGGGCCGCGTCGGCGGCCGTCCGTGCGGCGGGTTCCGGACGGTTGGGCCGGTCGGGTTCGGGCGCGAGATCGCCTCCCGGAGCGGTTCGGCGGCGCCGCGATCGGTACCGAGCGGTCGGGGTGCCCGCTGACGGACCCGTGGGCGGTGTGCGGCGGGGCAGCCGAGCGGCTGACGGGCCGGACCTCCCACCGGTCGCCGATCGCGGCTGTCGGGCCCCTGTGACGTCGGTGTACCGAGCAACCGGCATTGCCATACGGGGCGGTCTCGGGCATGCTCCGTGAAACGTCGCGCGCGCTTTGCGCGGGTCTGGGCTGTGGAGGAGTGGCGCCGTACCCTTGGGGGTAAGGGGTTGGGAAGATGATTCCCGGACACCGCCCACTGACGCAGCTCCCCAAGTCGCTCTCCTCACGAGGACTCTCTTCGCCGAGACACCGATGGCCGGTCACGAAATCCCCGAACCCGCGGACCGCAAGCAGGTAGCCGACCCAGAGTCGGGCCCGCAGGCGGCCGAAGAAACACGTCATTCCTGTGATCCCGCGTTCCGGCACGGGGTCGTCGTCGGCTTCGACGGCTCGACCTCCAGCGAACGAGCCCTCGCCTACGCGATCGGCATGGCCCGGAGGTCGGGCTCCGGCCTGATCATCGTCCACGTCGCCAATCGGCTCCCGACCACCGTCTGGGCCGGCTGCGAGCCGCCCGTCTTCGTCGATGTGCCCGATCACCGCACCGAGGTCCTCGGCCTGGAGCTCGCCTGCGCGGACTACCTCACCGAGGTGCCGTGGGTGCTCGTCGAGCGCGGCGGGGACATCTGCCACGAGCTGGAGGAGGTCGGCCGGGAGTACTCGGCCGACGCGATCGTGGTGGGTTCCACGCAGGGAATCGTCGGCCGGATCTTCGGCTCGGTGGCGGGCCGGCTGGCGCGGCGCGCCCAGCGCCCGGTCGTCGTCATCCCGTAGCCCGTTCTTCCCTCACTCTTTCGAGGCACCTCCTCCGCCCGTCGTCCGGAACTCCCGGGGCGGGCGGTCTCGTCTCCGTCCGCCGCCCTGGAGCCGAGTGGCGTCAACTCGACTACGAAAACAGCGGGATGAAAGAATCTACCGATCCGTAGACGTGGATTGTTCCCTTGTGAAGGGTGCATAAAAGTCACGGCGGAACAGCACGATTGCATGTGAGGGGTGCCCGCCGCGGACAACGGCGTCCCTGCGGGAACACCAGCAACACCACCCTCGGCAGCCCGGCGGCACCGGCCCGCACGTGAGAGCGGCCCCGCACCCACGTCGTGTGGGTGCGGGGCCGCTCTCCGCCCGGTGCGGGCGGGCCGCTACTCGACGGTGACGGACTTCGCCAGGTTGCGCGGCTTGTCGATGTCCCGGCCCATGGCCAGTGCCGTGTGGTAAGCGAAGAGCTGGAGCGGGATGCCCATCAGGATCGGGTCCAGCTCGTTCTCGTTCTTCGGTACGACGATGGTGTGGTCGGCCTTCTCCTGCACCTGGTGCGCGACGGCGAGGATGCGGCCGCTGCGGGCCTTGATCTCCTCCATCGCGGCGCGGTTCTTCTCCAGCAGGTCGTCGTCCGGAACGATCGCCACGGTCGGCATCGCGGGCTCGATCAGCGCGAGCGGTCCGTGCTTCAGCTCGGAGGCCGGGTAGGCCTCGGCGTGGATGTACGAGACCTCCTTGAGCTTCAGCGAGGCCTCCCGGGCGACGGGGTAGCCGCGCACCCGGCCGATGAACATCATCGACTTGGCGTCCGCGTACTCCGCGGCCAGCTTCTTGATCTCGTCCTCGTTGTCCAGGATCTCGCTGATCTGGGCGGGCAGCCTGCGCAGCCCCTCGATGATCCGCTTGCCGTCGGCGACCGACAGGTCCCGGATGCGGCCCAGGTGCAGGGCGAGCAGGGCGAACGCGACGACGGTGTTGGTGAAGCACTTGGTGGAGACGACACACACCTCGGGGCCGGCGTGCACATACGTACCGCCGTCGGCCTCCCGGGCGATCGCGGAACCGACCACGTTGACCACACCGAGCACCCGCGCGCCCTTGCGCTTGAGCTCCTGGACGGCGGCCAGCACGTCGTACGTCTCACCGGACTGGGAGACCGCGACGTACAGCGTGTCGGGGTCCACCACCGGGTTGCGGTAGCGGAACTCGGAGGCGGGTTCGGCGTCCGCGGGGATGCGGGCGAGCTCCTCGATCAGCTGGGCGCCGATCTGGCCCGCGTGGTACGAGGTGCCGCAGCCCAGGATCTTGATCCGGCGGACCCCACGCGCCTCACGGGCGTCCAGGTTCAGGCCGCCCAGGTGGACGGTGGCGAAGCGGTCGTCGATCCGGCCGCGCAGCACCCGGTCGACGGCTTCGGCCTGCTCCGAGATCTCCTTGTGCATGTACGTGTCGTGGCCGCCCATGTCGTACGACTCGGCCTCCCACTCCACGGTGGTCGGCGTGGCCGTCGTGGTCGAGCCCTCCGTCGTGTACGTACGGAAGTCGTCGGCCTTGAGGGTGGCCATCTCGCCGTCGTCGAGGGTGACGACCTGGCGGGTGTGGGTGACCAGGGCGGCGACGTCCGAGGCGACGAACATCTCCTTCTCGCCGATGCCGAGGACGACCGGGGAGCCGTTGCGGGCCACGACGATGCGGTCGTTGAAGTCGGCGTGCATCACGGCGATGCCGTACGTGCCCTCGACCGAGCGCAGGGCCTCGCGGACCTTCTCCTCCAGGGTGTCCGCCTCCGAGCGGGCGATCAGGTGGACCAGCACCTCGGTGTCGGTCTCGGAGAGGAAGACGACGCCCTCGGCCTCAAGGCGGACGCGCAGCTCGGAGGCGTTGTCGATGATCCCGTTGTGGACGACGGCGACCTTGTTGCCGGCGTCCAGGTGCGGGTGGGCGTTCTCGTCGCTCGGGGCGCCGTGGGTGGCCCAGCGGGTGTGGGCGATGCCGGTGGTGCCGGTGAACCGCTTGGGGACCCGGGCCTCCAGCTCGCGGACCCGGCCCTTGGCCTTGACCATCTTCAGCGCGGCGGGCTTCCCGGCCGCCGGCTTGCCGGTGATCACGATGCCCGCGGAGTCGTAACCCCTGTACTCCAGCCGCTGCAGCCCTTCCAGCAGCAGCGGAGCCACATCACGCTTTCCGATATAACCGACGATTCCGCACATAGAGTCTCTGCCCCTCCGTCAATCCAACGACGTACAAGTAAGTGGGTGCCCGGCCGCGGACCGGTCTCAGCCGTAGACGATGCGGCGCAGCTGCCGGAGCGAGAGCTCCGGCGGCGCGACCGCCCGGTGCGGCAGTTCGGCCGCGATCCGCTCGAAGATCTCCGCGTTGACCAGGCCGCCGGACTGCAGTTCGCGGTGGCGGCGGCGGACGTAGTCCTCGGTCGTCTCGTCGAAGTACGCCAGCACGTCGAGGATCACCCGGGAGGCCTCACCGCGCTGGAGCGCGGTGCTGCGCACCAGGTGATCAATGAGGTCGTCGTACGACGAGCGGCGTTCGAGCACGCGTCGATACTGCGACGGAAGGGGCTCCAGCGCAACAATTCTGCCCGATATCGGGCAGGACTGGAGGCGAATGGCCCCTTCTCTGTGTTCTGCGGGGGCTCGGGGCTCGGGGGCTCCTCCGGGTGGTTCCCCGTGGCGCTCGGTGGTTCGCGGGGACGGCGGGGCCGCAGGGATGAATTCGGCCATACGCCCCGGACCGTCGGCCACGTTCCGGCGCGGTCAACGCGGGGAAGTGGTCTACACCTTGACCATCCATTGGGTAAGCGGTACGCATGGCGACGGTTCGGTTGGTCAGGAGATCCGCAGATGTGGACCCGTAGAAAGGGACCCGGCTTGTGAGACTGCACACCGCGCGGCGCAGTGCTCTTCCCCGTGCTCTACCCCGTCTTCTCGGCTCGCTGCTACTCGTCACGGCGGCCGGTGTCTCCGCCGCGTGCGCGGCGCCCACGGCGTCCGCGGTGGGCAGCGACTCCGCCGTCCGGGCGCCCCGGCCGCTCGGCCAGGTCGTGCCCGCCCCCGCCTCGGTGAGGCCGGGCGGCTCCCCGTACTCCCTCAACGACAGCACCAGGATCCGGGTCGACGACTCGTCCGGCGAGGCCCGCAAGATCGGCGATTACCTGGCGGGCGTGCTGCGCCCCTCCACCGGATACGCCCTGCCGGTCACCGGCAAGGACGGCGCCGACGGCATCCGGCTCCGGCTCGGCTCCCGCGACAGCAAGCTGGGCGCGGAGGGGTACACCCTGACGTCCGGACGCGGTTCCGTCACCATCACCGCCCGCAAGCCGGCAGGGCTCTTCCACGGCGTCCAGACGCTGCGTCAGCTGCTGCCGGCCCAGGTGGAGGCGGACAGCCGCCAGAAGGGGCCGTGGAGCGTCGCGGGAGGCACTCTCACCGACACGCCGCGCTATGGCTACCGGGGCGCCATGCTCGATGTCGCGCGGCACTTCTTCTCGGTCACCGAGGTCAAGCGCTACATCGATCAGATGGCGCTGTACAAGATCAACAAGTTCCACCTGCACCTCTCCGACGACCAGGGCTGGCGGCTCGCCATCGACTCCTGGCCGAAGCTGGCCACGTACGGCGGCTCGACGGAGGTCGGCGGCGGGGCCGGCGGCTACTACACCAAGAGCCAGTACAAGGAGATCGTGAACTACGCGGCCTCCCGCTACCTGGAGGTGGTGCCGGAGATCGACATGCCCAGCCACACCAACGCCGCCCTCGCCTCGTACGCGGAGCTGAACTGCGACGGCGTCGCGCCGCCGCTCTACACCGGCATCGAGGTCGGGTTCAGCTCGCTGTGCGCGGGCAAGGACATCACGTACGACTTCATCGACGACGTCATCCGCGAACTGGCCGCGCTGACCCCCGGCGCGTACATCCACATCGGCGGTGACGAGGCACACTCCACCAGCCGCGATGACTACGCCAAGATCATGAAGCAGGCGCAGGCCATCGTCGGCACGTACGGCAAGACCGTGATGGGCTGGCACCAGCTCACCGGGGCCGAGCCGGTCAAGGGAGCGGTCGCCCAGTACTGGGGCTACGACAAGACGAGCGCAGCGGACCGGCAGCAGGTGGTGGACGCCGCGAAGAACGGCACCAAGCTGGTGCTGTCGCCGGCCGACCGGGTGTACCTGGACATGAAGTACACGGACAAGACCGAACTGGGCCTGAAGTGGGCCGGCCTGGTCGAGGTACAGCGCTCCTACGACTGGGACCCGGCGACCTATCTCTCCGGTGCTCCGGCGGACGCGGTCCTGGGTGTCGAGGCGCCGATCTGGGCGGAGACGCTGACGGACAGCGACGACATCGACGCGATGGCGTTCCCGCGGCTGCCCGGGGCGGCGGAACTGGGCTGGTCCCCGGCTGCGACGCACGACTGGGACACGTACAAGCTGCGGCTGGCCGCGCTCGGGCCGCGGTTCACCGCGATGGGCATCGACTACTACCGGTCGCCGCAGGTGCCGTGGCCGGCGGAGCCGGCTGCGGCGGGGTGACGTGAGGTGACGGGGCCGTCCGGTGGCCGGGGGCGTTGTCCTCGACCGCCGGACGGGCTCGGTCCTGCCGGGCGTGGACCGTGTGCGAGCGCATCACGACCCGTACACCGGCCGGGAGTGCCCGCCGGGCGGCGAACCGGTTCCCCCCGTTGTCGACCGGAACGACTGATTCCGCCTGTCCGGGATGCGGAAGGAGCAGCGAAGGGCTTTGATCGCGGCCCCCCGGCGGCGGAGAACCGGAACGGGGCGGCCGGGGGAGCGGCGGCGGCCGTTACGGTCAGGCGGCCTTCTTGGCGTCCTCGATGGCCTTCGCGAGGTCCTCGAGGATCGGCGCGCACTTGTCGTAGCTGAAGATCGGCTCGGTGGTGCGGGGGACGACCTGGCCGGCCTTGACGGCGGGCAGCTGCATCCAGGTCGGCTTGGACGTCAGGGCGTCGGGCTGGAGCGCGGAGGACCGGTTGTCCATCATGATGATGTCGGCCTGGTACTTGTCGACGTTCTCCCAGCTCAGCTCCTCGAAGAAGCCCGCCGCGTTCACCTTCGGCTCGACGAACCGCACGCCCAGCTCCTGGAAGTACAGGGTGTCGGCGGCGGTCTTCGCGAGCGTGACGTAGAAGAGGTCCTGGCTGGCCGAGCCGATCAGGACCTTGATGTTCGGCTTGGACTTCGCGGCGGCGCGCAGCCGGGCCGCGGCCTTCTCGAAGCGGGCCTTGGCGTCCGTGACCGTCTTGGCCTTCACGTCGGCGCCGAGCGACGCGGCGAGGTCCTCGTGGCGCTGGATGGCCTTGGGGATCGTGGTCCGGGCGGCCCACAGTGCGACGCTCGGGGCCAGCTTCAGGATCTTGCCCTTGGACGTGTCCGGCACGTACCAGAGGGCGTCCTTCTCCCACATCGCGGTAACCAGCAGGTCCGGGGCGAGCGCCGCGTACTTCTCGACGTTGAACTCGCCCCAGACGTTGCCGAGGATCTCGACCTTGCTGACGTCCAGGTCGCCGGCCTGCACATCGGCCTTGCCGCCCTTGGTCTTCGTCGGGCCGAAGACGGCCTCGACCTCGATGCCGTAGTCGTGGAGCGCGGCGGCGACACCGGTGAAGGCGACGATGTTCTTCGGGACCGACGCGGCCTCGGCGGTCTTCCCGCGGTCGTCCTTGAAGCTCCACGGCCCGGCGTCGGCGCCCTTGGCGCCGGTGGAACCCGAGTCCTTCGCGTCGCTGTCACCGCAGGCGGCGAGCACGGCACCGAGACCTACGGCGCCGCCCATGGCCAGCAGGCCACGGCGGGTGGGGCGGATCGCTCGGGCAGTGCGCATGACGGAGTCCACTTTCGTACGGGCCGGAGACCGGCCTTGAGCCGGTCCGAAGGAAGGTTAGCCTAACCTTCTATGTGACCGGCCCGGCCGGGGCCCGCCCCGGTCAGTGCTTCACCGGCAGGCTCACCCGCCGAACTCCGCACGGCACTCGTCGAGCCCCTCCAGCGTGACGTCGACGGCACGGTGCTCCTCCCACCGGGCGCGCTCCAGCCGCAGCCGTTGCAGCGTGACGGGCGCGCCCCGCAGGGCGGCGGTCTCCAGCCCGTCCGGGAGGTAGCCGAGCCGCCGCGAGACGCCGAGCGAGCGCGGGTTGTCCGTCATCGCGGACGAGACCGCCGTACGGGCCCCGAGACCGGCGAAGGCGAGATGGAGTGCGGCAGCCCGCATCTCGGTGCCGATGCCGCGGCCCTGGTGCGCGAGCCCCAGCCAGGAGCCCGTCTCGACCACGCCGGTCACCGCGAAGTGCCTCGCCATCACGTCCTGCCGCCCGACCACCCGGCCCTCGTGCAGGACGGCGAGGCTCAACGCCCAGTCGTCGTCCGCCCAGTTGGCGATCGTGGACAGCACATGCTGGAACACCGCCCTCCCGCGCCCGGCGGGCGGGCCGTCGGACCAGGGGACGGTGAACGGCATGGTGTCCGGGGCGTGCACCCCGTCGGCGGCGACCGAGGCCAGCTCGTCCAGCAGCTCCAGGTCCGGGAGGCGGAGCTCCAGACGGGGAGTGCGCACGCGGAGCCCGTACAGGGGCCAGTGGTGGTGCTTCATGGACGAACACTGCCGGGGCCAGGGGGGCGCTGTCGAACGAATTGCGGGAGGAGACGGCGCAGCCCACAGGCCGTCTGCCGCCCTCCCGCCGCCCTCCTGCCGCCCGGTGTCAGGCCGGCAGGTTGAGCTCCCGCGCGATCAGCATCCGCTGCACCTCGCTGGTGCCCTCGCCGATCTCCAGGATCTTGGAGTCGCGCCACATCCGGGCCACCGGGTACTCGTTCATGAAGCCGTAGCCGCCGTGGATCTGGGTGGCCTCGCGGGCGTTGTCCACCGCCACGGTCGAGGAGTACAGCTTGGCGATCGCCGCCTCCTTCTTGAACGTCTCACCCGCCAGCAGCCGCGAAGCCGCGTCCCGCCAGCCGATCCGGGCCATATGGGCCCGCATCTCCATGTCCGCGATCTTGAACTGGATCGCCTGGTTGGCGCCGATCGGCTTCCCGAAGGCGTGCCGCTCGGCGGCGTACTTCACCGACTCGTCCACGCAGCCCTGCGCGAGGCCCGTCGACAGCGCCGAGATGGCGATCCGGCCCTCGTCCAGGATCCGCAGGAACTGGGCGTAGCCGCGGCCCTCCTCGCCCAGCAGGTTCTCCAGCGGGACCCGCACGTCGGTGAAGGACAGCTCACGGGTGTCCGAGGCGTTCCAGCCGACCTTGGAGTACGGGGCGGCGACCGTGAAGCCGGGGGTGCCGGACGGCACGATGATCGAGGAGATGCGCGGGGCGCCGTTCTCCTTGCGGCCGGTCACCGCGGTGACCGTCACCAACTCGGTGATGTCCGTGCCGGAGTTGGTGATGAAGCACTTGGAGCCGTTGATCACCCACTCGCCGCTCACCTCGTCGCGCACCGCCGTCGTCCGGGTGCCGCCCGCGTCCGAACCGCCGTCCGGCTCGGTCAGCCCGAACGCGCCGAGCGCCTCGCCCGAACAGAGCTTCGGCAGCCACCGCTGCTTCTGCTCCTCGGTGCCGAAGCGGAACACCGGCATCGCGCCGAGCGAGACCCCGGCCTCCAGGGTGATCGCCACGGACGAGTCGACCCGGGCCAGCTCCTCCAGCGCGATGCCGAGGGCGAGGTAGTCGCCGCCCATCCCGCCGTACTCCTCCGGGAACGGCAGCCCGAACAGGCCCATTCGCCCCATCTCCCGCACGATCTCGTACGGGAACTCATGGCGCTCGTAGAAGTCGCCGATCTTCGGTGCGACCACGTCGTGCGCGAACGCCTCGACGGTGCGTCGCAGTTCCTCGTGCTCGGCGGTCAGCCGGTGGTCCAGGGACATGTGGACGGTCACTCCTTGTGGGACTGTGTTCACGGCGCCGAGAGTGCTCGGACGGTACGGGACGGGCTGGGTCGGCCCAGCTGTTCGGCGAGCCACACGCTGGTGGCGGTGAGCGCGTCGAGGTCGACCCCGGTTTCGATGCCGAGGCCGTCGAGCATCCACACGAGATCCTCGGTGGCGAGATTTCCGGTCGCGCTCTTCGCGTACGGGCAGCCGCCGAGGCCGCCCGCGGAGGCGTCCACGGTGGTGACGCCGTGCTGGAGCGCGGCCAGGGTGTTGGACAGGGCCTGTCCGTAGGTGTCGTGGAAGTGCACCCCGATCGTGTCGGTGGGCACCCCCGCCTCGTTCAGTGCGGACAGCAGTGCCCGGACGTGGCCCGGTGTGGCGACGCCGATGGTGTCGCCGAGCGAGAGCTCGTCGCAGCCGAGGTCCATCAGCGCCCTGGCCACCCGGACGACCTGGCCCACCGGTACCGCCCCCTCCCACGGGTCGCCGAAGCACATCGACAGGTAGCCGCGCACATGCACCTTGTCCGCCTTGGCGCGGGCCACGACGGGCTCGAACATGGCGAGCGACTCGTCGACGGTGCGGTTGAGGTTGCGGGCGGCGAACGTTTCCGTCGCGGAGCCGAAGACGGCGATCCGGCGGGCGCCGAGCGCGAGTGCCCGGTCCAGCCCCCGTTCGTTCGGCACCAGGACCGGGAGCGCCACGTCGCCCACGTCCCCTATGTCGCCGAGCAGCGGGAACAGCTGCTCGGCGTCGGCCAGTTGGGGCACCCACTTGGGGTGGACGAAGCTCGTCGCCTCGATCGTGGAGAGCCCGGCGACCGCGAGCCGGCGGATGAACTCCGCCTTCACCCCGGTCGGCACGACAGTCTTCTCGTTCTGGAGCCCGTCGCGGGCGCCGACCTCGTGGATCCGGATCCGGGCGGGCAGGCCGGGCGCGGCCACGGTCGTCGGCAGGGTGCGGCCGGTGCTCATGCTTCCTCCCCGGCGGCGGCCACGGGGGTGACCACGGCCAGTACCTGGTCCATGGCGACCGTGGTCCCGGCGGTGACGTCGAGTTCGGTGACGGTGCCGGCGTGCGGGGCGGAGATGACGTGTTCCATCTTCATCGCCTCCACCACCAGCAGGCTCTGCCCGGCCGCGACCTCGTCGCCGACGGCCACCTTCACCACCGTGACGGTGCCCGGCATGGGCGCGGCGAGGGTGTCGGCCCCGGAGCGGGCGGCGCCGGTCAGCGACGCCTCCACCGGGTCGTGGTCCCGGACGTGCCAGGTGTCGCCGTCCCGGCCGAGCCAGCGGCCCTCCGGGGACGCGGCATGGGCGAACGAGTGCGTGACACCGGCCAGTTCGAGGGTGACGCGACGTCCGTCATCGGCGATCAGCCGGGCCGTCTCGGCGCCGCCGGGCAGCGGGCCCAGCGGCCCGCAGGTGCCCGAGTCGGGTGTCGGTGGCTGCGCGCCCTCGCCGACATGGCCGAAGGTCACCTCGGTGCCCGCGCCGCACGGACGCAGGCCCACCTGGACCGGGTCGTGGCCGGGAATCCGGAAGTGCCGCACCGTCCGGGCCGGGGTGCCGCCGAGCCGCCAGCCGTCACCGGCCGAGAACGGGTCGGCCCAGGTCCGCGGAGCGGCGGGGGCGGGGGAGTGCTGCCGCAGCAGCGCGGCGGCCGCGTACACCTCCTCCGGCACCCCGTCCGGCACCAGCGCGTCCACCTCGCGCTCCACCAGACCGGTGTCGAGATCGCCCGCCACCACGGCCGGGTGGCCGAGGAGGCGGCGCAGGAAGCCCGCGTTGGTCGGGACGCCGAGGACCACCGTGTCCGCGAGCGCCGCCCGCAGCCGGCGCAGGGCCGTCGCCCGGTCGGGGCCGTACGCGATGACCTTCGACAGCATCGGGTCGTAGAGGCTGCCGACCTCGCCGCCCTCGCCGAGCCCCGAGTCCGTCCGCACCCCGCCGCCCTGCGGCTCGTGCAGTGCCAGCACGGCGCCGCCCGAGGGCAGGAAGCCGCGCGCCGGGTCCTCGGCGCAGATCCGGGCCTCGACGGCGTGCCCGGTGAGCG
>NZ_JAFMPZ010000457.1 GCF_017353455.1 Streptomyces laculatispora | reverse complement strand
CGAACGGGAGCCGCTCACCGGCCGCGACCCGCAGCTGCCACTCCACCAGGTCCAGGCCGGTGATCAGCTCGGTCACCGGGTGCTCCACCTGGAGGCGGGTGTTCATCTCCATGAAGCAGTACGCGGCGGGGTCGCTGCCCGGGACGATGAACTCCACCGTGCCCGCGCCGACATAGCCGCAGGAGCGGGCCGCCCGGACGGCGGCCTCGCCCATCGCCGCCCGGGTCCTCTCGTCGAGCAGGACGGACGGCGCCTCCTCGATGATCTTCTGGTGGCGGCGCTGCAGCGAGCACTCGCGCTCGCCGAGGTGCACCACGTTGCCGTGCCCGTCCGCCAGCACCTGGATCTCGATGTGGCGCGGCCGGTCGATCCACCGCTCCACCAGCAGGGTGTCGTCGCCGAAGGAGGCGCGCGCCTCGCGCCGGGCCGCGGCGATCTCGTCCGCGAGCAGCGCCGCGTCGCGCACCAGCCGCATGCCCTTGCCGCCGCCGCCCGCCGAGGGCTTCAGCAGCACCGGCATGCCGATCTCGTTCGCCGCGTCGGCCAGCCGGCCGTCGGTCAGGTCGCTTCCGGTGGAGCCGGGAACGACCGGGACGCCGGCCGCGGCGACCGTCTCCTTGGCCCGGATCTTGTCGCCCATCAGCGCGATGGCGGCGGCGGGCGGCCCGATGAAGACCAGACCCGCGTCCGCGCACGCCTGGGCGAAGCCCGCGTTCTCGGCGAGGAAGCCGTAGCCGGGGTGGACGGCCTGCGCGCCGCTGCGGCGGGCCGCCTCCAGCAGCCGGTCCGCCGAGAGATAGCTCTCGGACGCCGGGGCGGGGCCGATCCGTACCGCCGTATCGGCCTCCCGCACGTGCCGGGCGTCCGCGTCCGCGTCGCTGAAGACGGCGACCGAGCGCACTCCCAGTTCGCGCAGGGTCCGGATGACCCGGACCGCGATCTCGCCGCGGTTGGCGACGAGAACGGTGTCGAACATCGTCATCTGTTCCTCACATCCGGAAGACGCCGAAACCGGCATCGCCCAACGGGGCGTTGGCGCAGGCGGTCAGGGCGAGCCCCAGCACCTGCCGGGTCTCCATCGGGTCGATCACACCGTCGTCCCAGAGCCGGGCGGTGGCGTAGTACGCGTTGCCCTGGCTTTCGTACTGCTCGCGGATCGGGGCCTTGAAGGACTCCTCGTCCTCGGCGCTCCAGTCGTCGCCCAGCTGGTCGCGCTTGACCGTGGCCAGGACGGACGCGGCCTGCTCGCCGCCCATGACGGAGATCTTGGCGTTGGGCCACATCCACAGGAAGCGGGGGCTGTAGGCCCGGCCGCACATCGAGTAGTTGCCCGCGCCGTAGGACCCGCCGACCACCACGGTCAGCTTCGGCACCCGGGTGCAGGCGACGGCGGTGACCATCTTGGCGCCGTGCTTGGCGATGCCGCCGGCCTCGTAGTCGCGGCCCACCATGAATCCGGAGATGTTCTGGAGGAACACCAGCGGGATGCCGCGCTGGTCGCACAGCTCGATGAAGTGCGCGCCCTTCTGGGCGGACTCGGAGAACAGGATGCCGTTGTTGGCGACGATCCCGACCGGATGGCCGTGGATGTGCGCGAAGCCGGTGATCAGCGTCGTCCCGTACTCGGCCTTGAACTCCGCGAAGCGCGAGCCGTCGACCACCCGGGCGATCACCTCGCGTACGTCGTACGGGGTGCGGGAGTCGACGGGCACGGCCCCGTACAGACCGGCGGGATCGACCGCCGGCTCGTCGGCCGGACGCACGGACCAGGGCAGTTCGCCCCGGTCCGGCAGGGTCGCCACGATGTTGCGCACGATCCGCAGCGCGTGCGCGTCGTCCTCGGCGAGGTGGTCGGTGACCCCCGACGTACGGGAGTGGACCTCGCCGCCGCCCAGCTCCTCGGCCGTCACGACCTCACCGGTCGCGGCCTTCACCAGCGGCGGCCCGCCCAGGAAGATCGTCCCCTGGTTCCGGACGATCACGGCCTCGTCGCTCATCGCGGGGACGTACGCCCCGCCGGCCGTGCAGGACCCCAGCACCGCCGCGATCTGCGGGACACCGGCCCCGGACATCCGGGCCTGGTTGTAGAAGATCCGTCCGAAGTGCTCCCGGTCCGGGAACACCTCGTCCTGCATCGGCAGGAAGGCGCCGCCCGAGTCCACCAGGTACAGGCAGGGCAGCCGGTTCTCCAGCGCCACCTCCTGGGCCCGCAGGTGCTTCTTCACGGTCATCGGGTAGTACGTGCCGCCCTTGACGGTCGCGTCATTGGCGACGATCACGCACTCCCGGCCGCTGACCCGCCCGATCCCGGCGATCACCCCGGCGGCCGGTGCGGCGCCGCCGTACAGCCCCTCGGCCGCCAGCGGGGCCAGCTCCAGGAAGGGGGAGCCCGGATCGAGCAGGGTGTCCACCCGCTCCCGGGGCAGCAGCTTTCCGCGCGCCACATGCCGGGCGCGGGCCTTCTCACCCCCGCCGAGCCTGGCCGTGGCGAGCCGCTTGCGCAGCTCGTCGGCGAGCGCGTGATGCGCCGCCTCGTTGGCCTGCCAGGCCTCGGAGGCGGGATCGGCCGCGCTCGCCAGCACCGGTGCCTGCTGCATCCTGTCGAGCCCCCTTGCCCGTACCGCAGTGGTGACGGCCTCGCCCGCGAGGCCGTTAATGAGCGTTAACGTTTCTCTTCAGGTTAACGACCGCTAACCTCCCTGTCTAGAATGACTGGTCATGAGCACCCATGCCGCCGCCCGCGTCGCGGCTCCCACCCGCCGTGAGCAGATCCTCAAGGAGGCCGCCCGCCTCTTCGCCGAGCGCGGCTTCCACGGCGTCGGCGTCGACGAGATAGGTGCCGCCGTCGGCATCAGCGGCCCCGGCCTCTACCGCCACTTCCCCGGCAAGGACGCGATGCTCGCCGAGCTGCTGGTCGGCATCAGCGAGCGGCTGCTGGCCGGCGGGGAGCTGCGCGTGTCCGAGGACGCCGCCTCCCCCGACGGGTCGCGGGAGGCGCTCCTGGACGCGCTCATCGAGGGCCACATCGACTTCGCCCTCGACGACCGCCCCCTGATCACCCTGCACGACCGGGAGCTGGACCGCCTGCGGGACGCCGACCGCAAGCGGGTGCGCCGGCTCCAGCGGCAGTACGTCGAGGTGTGGGTCGGCGTCGTCCGCGACCTCTACCCGGACCTCCCCGAGCACGAGGCGCGCGCCGCGGTGCACGCCGTCTTCGGCCTGCTGAACTCCACCCCGCACCTGGGCCGCCCCGGCGCCCTGCCCGACCGCACCGACACGGCGGCGCTGCTGCACCGGCTGGCCCGGGGTGCCTTCGACGCGGCGGGCGGTGGGCGGCCGCCGCGCGGCGGTGCTCCGGAATAGGCCGGCCGGAAAGCACACCCCGGACCACCGGGTGTGAATCCGCGCCGACTTTTCCCCACCACTCCCTTTCGCCTGAGTTGTTTCGGCGGGGTGCGGACATAGGCTTCGGGACGGTCGCGTCCGCGCCTGATGGGGAACTGAATGAAAAACTGCCAGGTATCGATCGTCGTCCCTTGCTATAACGAGGATGCGGCCGTCAAGGCGTTTCACCGCGCATTGGTCGCCGCTCTCGAACCGACCGGGAAGAGCTTCGAGGTCTGCTACGTCGACGACGGCAGCGAAGATCTCACCCGTGCCGAACTGATCCACCTGGCCGCCGTCGACGAACGGGTCCGGTACACCGCCTTCAGCCGTAATTTCGGCAAGGAGGCCGCCATGCTCGCCGGGCTCCGGATGTCCTGCGGGGACTCCGTGGTGCTCATGGACGCCGACCTCCAGCACCCGCCCGGACTCCTGCCCCGCATGATGGAGTTGAGCCGGCACGGATACGACCAGGTGATCGCCCGGCGCGACCGCGAGGGCGAGGGCGCCCTGCGTTCGCTCCTCAGCCGCTCCTACTACCGCGCCATGGGGCACTTCATGGACGTGTCGGTGGTCGACGGCGAGGGGGACTTCCGGCTGCTGTCCCGCCGCGCGGTGGACAGCGTGCTCTCGCTCCCCGAGTCCAACCGGTTCTCCAAGGGGATCTTCTCCTGGATCGGTTTCGACACCACCAGCTTCACCTACCACAACGCCCAGCGGGTGGCGGGGCGCTCGAAGTGGGGCAGCAGGCGGCTGCTCAACTACGGCATCGACGGGCTGATCTCCTTCAACAACCGCCCCCTGCGGCTGGCCATCTACGGGGGCCTCCTGATGGCCCTGGCGGCGATGGGATACGCCCTGTGGATCATCGTGGAGGTGGCACGCAACGGGGTGGGGGTGCCCGGCTACACCACCCTGCTCACCGCCATCGTGGCGCTCGGCGGCATCCAGCTGGCCACACTCGGAATCATCGGTGAATACGTCGGCCGGATCTACTGCGAGACGAAGAACCGCCCGCACTACCTGATCCGGGAAACCAGCGAGCAGCCGGCTCCCGCCGCTCCCACCGCGATCGACCGGCCGTTACGGGTGAGAGGCGGCGGCGCGAGTGCCTTTGGATCGGGCCGTTCCCGGACCGTGCGCCAATTCCTCACCTTCGCCATGATCGGCGTCGTCAACACAGCGGTCTACCTGACCGTGTACGCGACGCTCAACCGCTGGATTCCCTATCTGACCGCCCATGTCATCGGCTATTGCGTCAGTATTGTCGGCTCCTTCCTGCTCAACTCCTACATCACCTGCCGGACCAGTCCGACCTGGCGGGCCTTCGTCCGCTTTCCGCTGTCGAGCCTCGTCAATCTCGTCCTGTCCGGGGCGCTGCTCTATGTCGGAGTGAGTCATCTGGGCATGGGAAAGAACATCGCCGCGCTGACCGCCGGAATTCTCGCCACCCCGTTCTCCTTCCTGCTCGCCCGGTGGGCGATCACCTCCGGCGCGGCCATGACCAGGCAGCCGGAACCGCTGGTCGGCAGCCGGACCGGCCGCTCCGGCGACTGACCGCCCACCGCACCGGCACGGCACACGTACGCAGCGGCATCGCACGAAGGGCACCGGCACATCCATGACCGCGGAAGCATCGGGAACAGCGGACACCCCGCCGACGGCGCAGGACGCGCCCCACCGGCAGGACGGCCCACGGGCCCCGCGGCCCCGCATGCCGCTCTGGGCGGCCGCTCTCACCGTGTTCCCGCTGGCCCTGCTGGCCGCGTCCTTCTGGATCGGCCGGCTGGTGCGGCCGGGCGGCGACGACTGGTGCTTCCTGCCCGTCCTGCGCGACGAAGGCGTCTTCGGCATGATCGGGAAGTTCTATCTGCACGACAACGGGCGCATCGCCAACGCACTGATGGTCGCGCTCTACGGGGCAGGGGGCGTGGCGGGCCATCAGTGGTACGCCACGGTCAGCGGGCTGCTGATCCTGGCCGCGGTGTGGGCCCTCGTCCCGGCCGCGCTGCGCGGTGCCGGACGGACCGCGCCGCGCGGAGTGCCCCTGCTCGTCGCGTCGATGACCGTGGTGGTGTTCTTCTTCGCCACCCCCAACACGTACAAGACGTTCTACTGGCCGGCCTCCTCCGTCTCGCACACCGTCGCCCCGACACTGGCCGCTGCCGCGGTGATCCCGCTGCTGCGGGCGCGGTCGCGGCGGGGAGGGATCTTCGCGCTGGGCGTCGCAGCCGTGACCGGGCTCTTCATCGGGACCCTCTCGGAAGGGACCTCGATCGTCGCGGGCGTCCTGCTCTGCACCGCTCTGCTGCTCAGCCTCCGGTCGCGGCCGGGCCCCGCCCGCAGCCGCACCCGTCTCTGGTGCGGCGTCGCGCTGGCCGCCCTCGTGGCGGGGATGATCATCCTCTACACGTCGCCGGGGTCCCGGGTCCGCCGTGACCGGTTCGGCACCGGCGCCACGTCCGTCGTCGACACCGGGTCGCTGGCCGACGCGCTGCGGACGTACGGCGACATCCTGGGGGTCGTCCTCACCACCTGGACCTACCTCGGCGCACTGGCCGTCGGCGTCCTGCTGGGCCTGCTGCTGCGCGAGAGCGGTCCGGCCACCGACGGGCCCCCGCGCAGCGGGCCACTCCTCCCGGCCCTGGCCGGGGTGGCGGCGTTCCTGGTGTCCGGGTACCTCTGCACCCTCGTCACCCTCCCCGCCTTCGCGCACAGCATGCTGACGTATGGCACCCGCACCTGGAACGACTACCTCTTCGTCTACGTACTGCTGCTCGCCGGACTCGGCGCCCTGCTCGGCAACGCCCTGCGCGCCCACGGGCGGGGCACCGCCGCCGCGACGGGAACGGCGGCGGCGCTCTGCGCGGGGGTCTGCGTGGGGCTGGCCGTACCGCTGACCGGCCTGGCAACCGACATGGGCGTACGGGCCCGGCACTGGGACCGCCAGGACCGGCTGCTGCGCGAGGAGGTGGCCAAGGGCGCCGAGGTCCTGCCGTACGTACCGGCCTCGGTGGGGCAGATGCGCGACCCGTTCGGCAACCACGGCCGCAGCGTGTGGCCGGCCCCCTGCACGGCGCGGTACTACCACCTGAAGCGGATCACCTACGCGACCCGGATGCCTCCCGGGCCGACACGCTGACCTCCGCCACCCGCATCGGGTGACCGGGCTCCGTCGCGGGACCCACGTCGGCGCCGTCGGCGGACGGCAGCGCGCCGCCCATCGCCACGTTCAGGATCAGGAACTGCCCCTGCTTCAGCGCCCGGTCCCAGGTGGCGGCGTCCATGCTGGACGCCTTCACCCGGTGGTACACCCGGCCGTCCAGAGACCAGCGCACCTCCTCGGCGCCGGGCGCGGTGTCGATCTCCACGGCGTACGAGTGGAACGCGCCGCGGCAGCCGGAGCACTTCTGCCGGGGCGAACTGAGCCCCATCGGCTCCTTGCAGGGGCCGCCGTCCAGCGTGCCACAGTGCATGGTGCCGAAGACGGCGTCCCGGCCGTTGACGGACTCCATCACGTCGAGTTCACCGGTGGCGGGCCAGCCCGTGTACCCGTCGCGCACCTTGGCGCCCTGGGTCCAGAAGGCCGGCCAGTAGCCGCCCGCCGCCGCACCCGTGACGTCCGGCAGGGCGATCGACGCCTCGATCCGCAGGACGCCGCCGGGCGGCGGGGCGAAGTCGGAGCGCCTGGACTCGATGCGGCCCGAGTACCACCGCCCCTTGCGCAGGGTCGGCACGATCTCCAGCGCCCCCTTCCCGTCCAGCCGGACATTGTCCGTGGAGTCCGTCATCGTCTCGATCTCCCCGGTACCCCACTGCGGGGCCGGGCAGCCCGGATAGCAGGTGCCGCGGTCGTACCGCCACCGGGAGGCGGCCGGGCGGCTGCCGGCGGGGCCGTCGAAGTCCTCGCGCAGCAGCCGGGTCCAGCCGTCCGCCGCCGGTGCGCCGGTCCCCATGAGCAGCCGTTCGAGCCGGGGCGCCAGCACCACGGCCGCGACATCGGTCAGATGGGCGTCGTCCCGGTAGAGCAGGATCCGGTCCAGGACCGCCGGGCAGGTGGCAGCGGCCGCCGGGCACAGCACCGAGTTCACCTCCACGGTCCGTACCCCGGGCAGTGCGCCGGACGCCGCCTTCCGCGCCAGCGGATCGGGCCACCGCGCCTTCTCCCGGTCGAAGGCGCAGGCCTTCGGATCCCTGAGGTGCCCGGAGACGCACGCCGGGACGTCGGTTCCCGGCACCGGGGTGTCCTCGACGTAGACGATCGGCACCCCGAGCGCACGCAGCGGCTTCAGGGTCTTCTCCCAGCCCCCGAGCAGGAGGTGCTGGTCATCGGTGTAGCGGTTGAGGGAGCCGATCACGATCAGCTCGGGCTTCGGCCCCTTGCGCAGCCGGGCCAGGCTGTCGGCCCGCCAGGTGTCGCACTCGTCATACGTGCGCCCCAACTGAGGGTTCACCACCGACAGTTCAGGCAGTGGGCAGCCCTGTTTCACCAGTTCCTGCAGGGCCCAGCCGCGCTTGGCCGCGAGGCTGAGCAACGGCGAGAACCACTGCCCGGCGTGCGAGTCGCCGAGCAGGACGACCCGGT
>NZ_JAFMPZ010000038.1 GCF_017353455.1 Streptomyces laculatispora | reverse complement strand
GTTCGAGGCGTACGGTGCGCAGGACGGTCTTCACGGGGTCCTTTCGGGACGGGGTTCGGCCCTCAGCGGATCGGAGACGCGGGTGCAGCGCACCCAGCCGGTGGCCTCGGCCGCTCGGGCGTGCGGGATCTGAACGGGGTGGGCGGCCGCCGTGGCGGGGTCGAGGCCGTGGGCCATGGTGAAGTCGTCGTCGTAGACCGTGCCGAGGTAGCGGTGCGGGCCGTCGGGGAAGACGGTGGCGACGACCGCGCCGGGGTCGACGCGGGCGGCCCAGGCGGCGACGCGGGCGGCGGCCCCCGTGCTCCAGCCGCCGCTGACGAAGCTGCCGCGGGCCAGCCGGCGGCAGCTGTCCACGGCCTCGGCCGGGCCGACCCAGTGGACTTCGTCGAAGGCGTCGTAGGCGACGTTGCGTGGGTGGATGCTGCTGCCCAGGCCGCGCATCAGCCTCGGCCGGGCGGGCTGGCCGAAGATGGTGGAACCGGTTGCGTCGACCCCGATCAGCCGCAGCGCGGGCCAGCGCCGGCGCAGCGGACCGATGATGCCGGCGCTGTGGCCGCCGGTACCGACGCTGCACACCAGGACGTCCAGGTGGTCGAGACTGGCGATGATTTCGGCGGCCAGGGAGGAGTAACCGGCCTTGTTGTCAGGGTTGTTGTACTGGTCCGGCCAGTACGCACCGGGCAGGACGGTGAGCAGCTCCCGTACCCGGTCCAGCCGTGCGGCCTGCCAGCCACCCCGGGGCGCCGGACGGTCCACGACCTCCAGCCGCACCCCGTGAGCGCGTAGCAACTGCCTTATGCAAGGTTCCAGTTCGCTGTCGCCGACCAGTACGACGGGATGGCCGAGGGCTTGGCCCGCGAACGCGAGCCCGATGCCGAGCGTGCCGGAGGTGGACTCCACCACCGGTGCGCCGGGGAGCAGTTCACCGCGCTCATGGGCGCCCAGCAGCATCGACACGGCGGCCCGCGCCTTCATGCCGCCCGCCGCGAGCCCTTCGAGCTTGGCCCAGAAGCCGGGGTGCGGACCGGGCAGGTCGGCGGTGACGCGGACCAGGGGGGTGCGGCCGAGCAGGGTGAGCAGTTCCGGGCGGGCCGTGGAGCGCACAACTGTCGTGGTCATCGGCCGTCCTTCGGGCGCGGACCGTAGCGGTGCACGGTGCCGAGACCGCCGTCGAGCCAGAAGAAGGGGTACGGCTCGGCGCACACCGCGCTCACCCCGTGCCCCAGGAAGCGGGGCAGGACGGCGCTGCCGGTCTGGGCGAACATCACCAACTGCTTGCCGTACGCCGAAGCGTGCTGCCGCAGCGGCTCGAAGGTTCCGTTGCCCAGTGTCATCCCGGACACGAGCAGGGCGTCACAGCGGCCGGCCTCGGCGAGCGCATCGGTGGCGATCGCATCGCCCCACTCGGTCAGCCCGCCCTTGAGGTCGCAGGGAACATAGCTCAGACCGCGCGAACGAAGCCCTTCCAGGAGGGAGTTGACGACGCCGACGACCAGTACGGTCGCCCCGGGCGGCAGGTCGAGCAGCTCGACGACGGCGTTCGCCCGGTCCCTGGACTTCTCCAGCGACGTCCCGGCGAGCAGCGGAACGGGCCGCGCCCCGTTCTCCTGAGTGTGCGGAGTGACGTGCATCAGATAGGCGTCCAGCGCGGCCACGCGCACCGGGAGCAGCGGGTGCTCCAGCAGCCGGGCCACGTCCGCGCCCACGCAGTCCTCGGCCGCACCGTCGGGCAGCGCCCCGGGCTCGACCGCGCACGAACCGACGGCCCCGGCCAGTCGCAGGCTGAGCACCTCGTTGCGGTAGCCGGAGCCGCGCCCGGCGTGCCGTACGGCCTGCCGCGTGGTGAAGGCGACGGCGATCCGCTCCGAGGCGGGATCCGGACCCAGCTCACCGGCGCGTACGCACGCCACGAGCTCGTCGTACGTCGTGTACGTCGCGTACGTCGAGACCGCCGCGGTGCGGGTCGTGCCGGTCATCGGATCACCATCGTGGAGCGCAGCTCACCGAGCAGAACCTCGGCGCGGTCGCGGGCGCCCAGCCCCTCGGCATCGCCCGTCATGATGTGCCCGAGGTACTCGTTGTTGCTGCCCGCCGCCTTCACCTGCGTTCCCGGCTCGGCGAGTCGCACCTCCAGCACACCCGGCGCGTCCCGGAGTCCGTCACCGTCCAGTGACGTGAGCGTGCCCGAGGTCTCCGGCACGAGGAAGCCGATGGCCGCGCTGCGCAGCCCGGTGCGGCCGCCCCGCACATCGGGCTCGCGGCCGAGGGACACCTGAACGAAGGACGCGGTCAGGTCGACGCCGGTCACGTGATGGACCAGCTCGGTGATGCGGTTCCCGGCGGGCCGGGGGTTCACCTCGACCACCCGCGGACCGGTGGAGGTCAGCTTGATCTCGGTGTGCGCCACGACGCCGTCGGTGAGGTCGAGTGCCTTGACCGCGGCAAGGGCGGTCTGCTCGGCGGCCTCGGTGTCCGCGGCCGACAGGGCGGCCGGGAACATGTGTCCGGTCTCGATGAACGCGGGCGACCCGCCGATGCTCTTGTCGGTCACCCCCACCACATGGACCGTGCCCCCGTGCGACACCGTCTCGACGCTCACCTCCGGGCCGTCCAGCATCTCCTCCAGCAGGACGGCGGAATCCCGCCGCTGCCCGCGGGCGTTGACCGGGAACGCGGTCAGGGCCCCCACGGCGGCATCCAGTTGCGCCTCGTCATCCACGCGTCGCACGTACATCCCCGCGCACAGGTCGACAGGCTTGACGACCAGCGGGTAGCCGATCTCCCGAGCGGCCCGCGCGAGGTGGGCCCACTCCTCGTGCACGGCGAAGCGCGGCCCCGGAACTCCGGCGTCGGCGAGGACCCGGCGGGTGCCGTCCTTGCGGCAGGCGTTGCGGACCGCCTCCGGGGCCGGGCCCGGCAGGCCCAGACGCCCGGCGATCCAGGCCGCCGTGGGCAGGTAGTAGTCGCAGGACGTGAGAACGCCGTCGAAGCGCAGTACCTCGTGCAGCCGCTCGATCAGCGGCAGCAGGGTGTCGGTGTCGTTGGTGTCGGCGGTGATGACGTTGCGGGCGCCGAGCAGCGGGTGCGCGGCCCCGTCGGGCGCCGAGCGGAGGTAGTGGTGCAGGTCGCGGGTGAGGAACGTGAACGCGTGCCCACCCTCCCGGATGGCCCGCGGCAGCAGTCTGCTCATCGACCCGACCCAGCTCTCGACCATCAGCAGATGAGCCACAACTCCCCTTTTCGCGCGCTTGTTTCAGACGGCAGACGGCAGACGGCAGCTTGGAGCGCCCTCGGACGGGAGGGGCGGAGGCTGCGCACCACATACGATATCGATAATCATTTTCAGTTACCAGTCTCGCCTTGTCCACCCTGGCGCGGTTTCGGTGACTCACTGCGCGCAAGGCGTGATCGGATACCTTGGCGGTTGTCCTCGCGGAGGTCGGCGGACTCCGGCCAGGACGATCCCGATCGCCGTGCCCGGATACCGCGCGATGCCGTACACGCGGCAACCGCGACACCTGGGTCGAGATCGGAGCATGATGAAGGCAGTCCGATTCAGCCGGTTCGGAGGCCCGGAGGTCCTTGAGATCGTGGATCTCCCCGATCCGCATCCCGGTCCCGGCCAGGTCCGCATCGCGGTGCGCGCGGCCGGCGTCAACCCGAGCGACTGGAAGAAGCGCGAGGGCCTGATGGACCGGGAACTCCCGCAGACCATGGGGTACGAGGCGGCGGGCTTCGTCGACGAGCTCGGCGAGGGCGTCGCGGATGTGGCCGTCGGCGATCGCGTGTTCGGCTTCTGTGCCGAGGGGGTGGCCCAGGCCGAGCTGGCGGTGCTGTCCTCCTATGCGCCGGTCCCGCCGTCGCTCGGCTTCCCCGGCGCTGCCGCCCTGCCGGCCGCTATCGAGACGGCCACGCGCGCGCTCGACCAGCTGGGCGTCGGGAGCGGCGGCACGCTGCTCATCAGCGGCGCCTCCGGAAGCGTCGGCAGCGCCGCGGTTCAGCTCGCCGTCGTGCGCGGTGCGCGTGTGATCGGCACCGCCGGTCCGGCGAACCACGCCGGCCTCCGCTCGCTGGGGGCCGAGCCAGTCGCCTACGGCGAGGGTCTCGTCGAGCGGGTTCGCGCGCTCGCGCCCGACGGCGTCGACCTCGCGCTCGACGTCGCCGGGAGCGGTGTACTGCCCGATCTCATCGAGCTCGCGGGCGGCCCCGGGCACGTCGTGACGATCGCCGACTTCGCCGGTGCGCGGGAGCACGGGGTGCGGTTCAGCAGCGGGGACGCCGGCCGTGCGCTCCACGCGCTCGGCGGAATCGGCGAGTTGATCGAGTCCGGGCGCTTCTCGCTCCCGGTCGCGCGGACCTTCCCGCTCGCCGGGGTCGCACAGGCGCACCGGGCCGGCGAGGAC
>NZ_JAFMPZ010000037.1 GCF_017353455.1 Streptomyces laculatispora | reverse complement strand
CTCGGCGGGCTCGGTCTTCGGCTTCGGCTTCGGCTCGGTCTTCGGCTTGCGGGCCTTGTCCGGGCCGCCGGTGAACTTCTCGTACGCCTTGAGGACCTCTTCGGTCGGACCGTCCATCAGCAGCTCGCCCTTCTCCAGCCACAGCACCCGGTCGCAGGTGTCCCTGATCGACTTGTTGCTGTGGCTGACCAGGAAGACCGTGCCGGCCTCCTTGCGGAGCTCCCGGATGCGCGCCTCGGAACGGATCTGGAACTTCCGGTCACCGGTCGCCAGCGCCTCGTCGATCATGAGGACGTCGTGGTTCTTGGCGGCCGCGATCGAGAACCGCAGCCGGGCGGCCATGCCCGAGGAGTACGTCCGCATCGGCAGGGTGATGAAGTCGCCCTTCTCGTTGATGCCGGAGAAGTCGACGATGTCCTGGTACCGCTCCCGGATCTCCTCGCGGCTCATCCCCATGGCGAGTCCGCCCAGGACGACGTTGCGCTCGCCGGTCAGATCGCTCATCAGCGCCGCGTTCACCCCGAGCAGCGAGGGCTGGCCGTCGGTGTAGACCTTGCCGCGCTCGGTCGGGAGCAGACCGGCGATGGCCCGCAGCAGGGTCGACTTGCCGGAGCCGTTGGTCCCGATGAGACCGATCGCCTCGCCCCGGTAGGAGGTGAAGGTCACGCCGCGCACGGCGTGCACCTTGCGGACCCCGCGCTCCTCGCCGTTGCCGCGGCGCAGTATCCGGCTCAGTGCCGCGGTGGCGCCGCCCTTGCCACCGCCACCGCCGTTGACGCGGTACACGATGTGCACGTCGTCGGCGATCACGGTGGGGACGCGCCCCGCGGTGTTGTCCTCAGCCACGGCCGTACCGTTCCTCTGCCTTCCAGAAGTACACAAAGCCCGCGACGCCCACCAGGAGCGCCCAGGCGAGCCCGACCACCCAGACGTGCGACGGCAGGTTCTCGGAGCCGTAACCGTCGATCATCGCGAACCGGACCAGGTCCATGTAGATGGCCGCCGGGTTGTACTGCAGCACATCGGCGATCCAGGACGGCTTGTCCGCGAGCATCACCGGGATGGAGAACATGACGCCCGACGCGTACATCCAGGTCCGCATGATGAACGGCATCAGCTGCGCCAGGTCGGGGGTCTTGGAGCCGAGCCTCGCCATGATCAGCGCCAGGCCGGTGTTGAAGAAGAACTGCATCACCAGGGCGGGAACCACCAGCAGCCACGAAAGCCGCGGGTAGCTGCCGAACCCGACCGTCACCGCGACCAGCACGATCATCGAGTACAGCAGCTGCTGGAGCTGCTGGAGCGAGAAGGAGATGGGCAGCGAGGCCCGGGGGAAGTGCAGCGCGCGGACCAGACCGAGGTTGCCGGAGATGGCCCGGACGCCCGCCATCACGGAGCTCTGGGTGAAGGTGAAGACAAAGACCCCGGTCACCAGGAACGGGATGAAGACGTCCTGGGGAATCCCCTTCTTCGTGCCGAGGATCAGACCGAAGATGATGAAGTACACCGCGGCGTTCAGGAGCGGGGTGGCCACCTGCCACAACTGGCCCAGCTTTGCCTGGCTGTACTGAGCGGTCAGCTTCGCCCGGGAGAACGCCATGATGAAGTGGCGTCGCCCGCGGAGCTGGCGCACGTACTCGATGAGCCCCGGCCGGGCTCCGCTCACCGTCAGACCGTGCTTCGCGGCCAGCTCGGCCGAGCTCAGGCCGTCGTCTGCCGATGGCGGGGTGCTCAGCGCAACCGCACCATCATGGGTTGTGTCACTCACCAGATGAAACTCTCGTATTCAAAATGCGCAGCCAGTCGCGGGCGCGGCTCAGGGCGGACAGGTCCCGACAAGAAAAATACGCCTCATGCTCCCAGAGGCGAGCCTCTCAGATGACCGGAGGGCGGCCTAGTCTGGTCAGCCGCCACACCGTACGCCACTTCATGGGGCGTCGCGGTCCGCAGGGTTTCGACCAGCCTTCCCGGAAGCCGCCGAGCCATGCCTTCAGCGCCGGGCCGGACGGCTTGCGGAGAAGAGTGAGCAGCAGCCACACGCCGAGGTACACGGGGACCAGCGGCGCGGGCAGGTTGCGACGGGCCAGCCAGACCCGGTTGCGGGCCACCATGCGGTGGTAGACGGCGTGCCTGGACGGGGCGGTGGTGGGGTGGTTGAGCACCATGTCGGCGCGGTAGTCGATCAGCCAGCCGGCGTCCAGCGCCCGCCAGGCCAGATCGGTCTCCTCGTGCGCGTAGAAGAAGTCGCCGGGCAGCGGGCCGACCTCGGCGATGACCCGGGTACGTACGGCGTTGGCGCCGCCGAGGAACGTCGTCACCCGCGACGAGCGCAGCGGGTCGGCGGCGCGCAGCCGCGGCACATGGCGGCGCTGGGTGACCCCGGTGTCCGGATCGGCGATGCGGAAGCTGATGATGCCGAGCTTGGGGTCGGCCTCGAACGCCTGCCGGCACAGCTCGGCGGTGTCGGTGAGCGGCAGCAGCCCGTCGTCGTCCAGGAAGAGCAGGGCGTCCACGTCGGCACCGGAGGGCCCGAAGGCCTCGATGCCGACGTTGCGGCCGCCGGGGATGCCCAGGTTCTCGGGCAGCTCGACGGTGCGCACGCCCGCGGGGACGTCCGGTACGGGAGAGCCGTTGCCGACGACGACCACCTCGATCCGGTCGCCGTCCTGCCTGGCGACCGAATCGAGCAGGGCGCGCAGCTCGGCCGGGCGGTTGCCCATCGTGATGATGACCGCGCCGAGTTTCATGGGGGTGCTCACTTCAGCCTGCTCGATGCCAGGACCGACACGAGGTGGAGGAGGGTCTGCAGCAGGGCGATGCCGGCCAGCACCGCGACCGCGAGGCGGCTGAAGAAGAGGTCGTCCCTGACGGAGTCCAGGACGGCCGCGACCAGAATCACCAGCGACGCCTCGACGCAGAGGATCAGCCGGTGGAACTTGAGCGCACCGGCGGCCCGGCGGGCGAACGCCATGCCGGAGGAGCGCGGCTCGGACGCCGCCTCCTTGACCGGCGGCAGCCCGCCCTGGTGGCGTGCGACACCGACGAGGTCGGTCTCGGCCTTGATCAGGATGGCGCCCAGCGCCGCGAGCGTCCCGAGGAAGGCCCAGAGCCAGTCGATGCGTCCGTCGCCCCACAGGTCGGCGGCGCGCAGGCCGAAGCCGACCAGCACGGCCGCGTCGCAGAGGTAGGCGCCGACCCGGTCCAGGTAGACCCCGCCCAGCGAGAACTGCTTCTTCCAGCGGGCCAGCTCGCCGTCGACACAGTCGAGCAGCAGGTAGAGCTGGACCATGAGCACGCCGAGCAGCGCACCGGGGATACCCGGAACGAGCAGGGCCGGGGCGGCGAGCACACCCGCGACGGTCATCAGGTAGGTCAGCTGATTGGGCGTGACCTTGGTGTTCACCAGGTACCGGTCCACGCGCAGCGAGACCTCGCGCATGTAGATCCGGCCCGCCCAGTGTTCGCCGCTGCGCCGGTCCTTGACGCCCGGGGGGTGAACGACCGGGCGAAGTTCAGCTACTGATGGTCTTGGCATAGTCGGCGTACGCGTCCCTGATCTGGTCGGTGGACAGGCTGAGGTGTTCCAGGACCGTGAAGCGTCCCGGACGGGTCTGCGGGGCGTAGTCGACGGCCTGGACGAACTCTTCGGCGGTGAAGCCGATCTCCGCCGGCAGGACCGGAAGGCCGTGCCGGCGAAGGACCTCGGCGAAGAGCCCCGACTGCTCGTGGGCTCCGCGCAGGTGCATGGCGAAGGCGGCGCCGAGGCCGACCTGCTCGCCGTGGCTCGCGGCCCGCTTGGGGAAGAGCAGGTCGAAGGCGTGGCTGATCTCGTGGCAGGCGCCGGACGACGGGCGGGTGTCGCCGCTGATCGAGATGGCGATGCCGGAGAGCACCAGCGACTCGGCGAGAACGGTGAGGAACTCGTCGTCGGCGACGGTGCCGGGGTGGCGCAGTACGGCTTCGCCCGCGGTACGGGCCATGGCGGCGGCCAGTCCGTCGATCTGCTCGTTGTTGACCTGGTGCGAGAGCTCCCAGTCGGCGATCGCGGAGATGTTGGAGATCGCGTCGCCGATGCCGGAGCGCACGAAGCGGTCCGGGGCCGCCCGGATCACCGAGAGGTCGATGACCATGGCGATCGGCATCGGGACCCCGTAGGAGCCGCGTCCGTTGTCGTTGTCCAGGGTCGCGACGGGTGAGCAGAGGCCGTCGTGGGCGAGGTTCGTGGCGACCGAGACCAGCGGCAGGCCGACCCGGGCCGCGGCGTACTTCGCCACGTCGATGATCTTGCCGCCGCCGAGACCGACCACGGCGTCGTACCGCTTGCCCTTGATGTCGTCGGCCAGCTGTACGGCGGCGTCGATGTCGCCGCCCGCGACGCAGTACCAGTCGGCGCCCGGCAGGGCCGGTGCGAGCTTCTCGCGCAGGGCCTGTCCGGAGCCGCCGCTGATCGCGATCGCGAGCTTCCCCGAGGCGGAGATCCGCTGGTCGGCGAGGAGACCGGCCAGGTCGTCCATGGCGCCCCGGCTGATGTCGACGAAGACCGGGGACGGGATGAGCCGGGTCAGTACTGGCATGCGATCTCCCGGCCCTTCGCGAGGTCGTCGTGGTTGTCGATCTCGACCCAGGTGACCTCGCCGATGGGGGCCACGTCGACGGTGAAGCCGCGGTTGACGAGCTCCTGGTAGCCGTCCTCGTAGTACAGGTCCGGGTCCCGCTCGAACGTCGCCCTGAGGGCGTCGGCCAGCTCCTCGGCCGCCTCGGCCTCGATGAGGGTGACACCGATGTACTCGCCGGTGGCGGTGGCCGGGTCCATCAGCTTGGTGATCCGCTGAACGCCCTTGCCCTCCTCGGTGATGACCTTCATCTCCTCGTCGGCGAGGTACTTCACCGTGTCGAGGGCGAGGATGATCTTCTGGCCCTTGCCGCGTGCGTCCAGCAGGGTCCGCTCGACGGAGACCGGGTGCACGGTGTCGCCGTTGGCGAGGATCACGCCGCGCTTGAGGACCTCGCGGGCGCACCACAGGGAGTAGGCGTTGTTCCACTCCTCGGCCTTGTCGTTGTCGACGAGGATGATCTTGAGGCCGTACTTCGCCTCCAGTTCCTCCTTGCGGTCGTAGACGGCTTCCTTGCGGTAGCCGACGACGATCGCGACCTCGGTGAGGCCGATCTCGGCGAAGTTGGCCAGCGTGAGATCGAGGACGGTCTTCTCGCCGTCCACCGGCACGAGAGCCTTGGGAAGCGTGTCGGTGTAGGGGCGCAGGCGCCGTCCTGCGCCGGCTGCCAGTACGAGGCCGATCATGCGAGTTCTCCTTCGTCGTGAACGGCGGGTGCCCCGGAGGACACCCAGAAGCGGATGGACTCCACCAGCACGACCAGTGCCACGGCCACTGCGAGAGCGGTGAGTGCCACGGCGAAGCCCGAGGCTCCGGTGAGTACGGCTGCGAGTACGGCCACCACCAGGGTCCGGCCCTCGTGTCCGCCGATCGTGCGCACCAGCCACTGCGGGGGTGCGCCGGTGCCGCCTCGAATGCGGTACACCGTGTCGTAGTGATGGTAGGCGACGGCCGATACGAGGCCGAAGGCCGCGGGAAGCGCCCCGTCGATGTCGCTGCGGGCGGCCAGCGCGAGGATCGTGCAGTACTCGGCCGCCCTGAAGACCGGCGGGACGAGCCAGTCGAGTGCGCCCTTGAGGGGGCGGGCCACGGCTATGCCGGAGCAGACCGCGTAGAAGACCGCGGCGACGATCATCTGCCGGCTGCCGAAGGGCTGCTGGAGCGCGGCGGCGATCAGCGCGCCGGCGCCGACGACCGCCACCACCGGGGCTGTCCAGGCGCCCGGGATCCGGGGTCCGCGGGCCGCCACGAGCTGGGCGAGCGGGCCGGAGTCGGCGAGGTCCGCGAGTGCCTGGGCGGCCCGGTCGGTGCGGCGGGCCTTGCGGGTCAGGGAGCGCAGCAGCCGGCCCGCTGTGGTGTAGCAGGCCGCGAAGGCGCAGCCGACCAGCAGTGCGTAGAAGACGATCCGGGGGGTGGTGAGCGCGGTCAGTACGGCGATCATCGCCCAGCGCTCACCGATCGGGAGCACGATCATCCGGCGCAGCCAGACCGTCCAGCCGACGCTGTCGAGCTTGTCGGAGAGGGCGGCCGTGGGGCTGGAGTTCGCCACCGCGTCGTGGTTCGCCTCGTTGAACGAGAAGTCGATGACATGACGGCAGGACTGGAGCACCATCGCGCCGAGCGCCAGTGCCCAGACGTCGTCGCCGCCGCGGGCGGCGCCGAGTGCCAGGCCCGCGTAATAGGCGTACTCCTTGGCGCGGTCGAAGGTGGCGTCCAGCCAGGCGCCCATCGTCGAGTACTGGAGCGAGTAGCGGGCGAGCTGCCCGTCGGTGCAGTCCAGGACGAAGGAGAAGAGCAGCAGCAGGCCGGCGGCGACATACCCGCCGCGGGTGCCGGTGGCCGCGCAGCCGGCCGCGACCAGGGCGGTCAGCAGGGACGCGGTGGTGACCTGGTTGGGAGTGAGCCCGCGGCGCGCGCACCAGCGGGCGATGTAGCGCGAGTACGGGCTGATGCAGTACGTGGTGAAGAAGCCGTCGCGGGCCTTGACGGCGCTGCGCAGCCGGACCGCCTCGTCGTCGACGGCGGCGACGCCGGAGAGCGCGGTGGCGCGGGCGGCCTCGTCAGCCGGTACGGCCGCGACGAGTGAGCCCAGCTCCGGGCGCTGCACCTCGGTGCCCTGCGCGTCCATCGTGGCGGCGAGCCGGCCGGGCACGGTGCGGTCGGCGACCGTGGCGGTGCTGCCGGGCGGTCCGGTCGGAACGCCCGCGTCGGCCGCCTCGCTGGTGCTGCTCAGTGCGCGGACCAGCGCGGGACGCGCCTCGGGCTGCACGGTGAGCGCACCGGGCACGGTGGCGGCGGGGAAACGGGGGTCGGTCAGTCCGAGCCGCAGGGCGTGGACATGGCCGACGAAACGGGGGTCGACGAGCGCGACCCGGCCGTCGGCGGGGACTGCGGACAGCAGTCGTGCGGCCTCGCCGACATCGGCGGCGGCCTGTACGTCGAAGCCCAGTGACCGCAGATCGGCCTCGATGGACGATCCGGGTACCGGAGCACCTGTGAGAATGGCGGTCGACAGACGAACTCACTCCTTGGTGCTGACATGGGTCGGCGCGCGACGGCACGGCCCCGATGCGGGCCGGCGGCATGTCGGCAGAGGCTATCGGATGAACGGAAGCGGGAGTTCACTGCCCGTTTATGCTCCGTTCCGGGCGGACCGGGATGATGCGGCGCCGTCCGCGATCATCATCGTCGATGGCCGCCTCACCTGACAAAACGCGGTGGGATGGATCTAGTCTGACCCGCATGACATGGCTGATCACAGGCGGAGCGGGATATATCGGGGCACATGTGGTGCGGGCCATGAGGGGGGCCGGGGAGCGGGTGGTCGTCCTCGACGATCTCTCGACGGGTGACCCGGACCGGCTGCCGGCCGAGGTCCCGCTGGTCCAGGGCTCGACGGCCGACCGCGCGACTCTGGACCGGGTGCTCGCGGAGCACGCGGTGAGCGGTGTGATCCATCTCGCGGCGAAGAAGCAGGTCGGCGAATCCGTCGAGAAACCGCTCCTGTACTACCGGGAGAACATCGGCGGGCTGACCGTCCTGCTGGAGGCCGTCGCGGCCGCCGGCGTGCGGAGCTTCCTGTTCTCCTCCTCGGCAGCGGTGTACGGCGTACCGGAGGCGGAGCTGATCACCGAGGAGGCTCCCTGCGTCCCGATCAATCCGTACGGGGAGACCAAGCTCGCCGGGGAGTGGCTGGTGCGGGCGGCCGGGCAGGCGCACGGGCTGTCCACCGGCTGTCTGCGCTACTTCAACGTGGCGGGCGCGGCCGAACCGGAGCTGTCGGACACCGGCGTCTTCAACGTGATCCCGATGTTCTTCGACCGGCTGACCCGCGGTGAGGCCCCGCGGATCTTCGGCGGCGACTACTCCACCCCCGACGGCTCCTGCATCCGTGACTACATCCATGTGGCCGACCTGGCCGACGCGCACCTGGCTGTCGCCGGGCGGCTGGCCGCACAGGACGGACCCGGGGACCTGACCGTCAACATCGGCCGCGGCGAGGGCGTCTCGGTGCGCGAGCTGGCCGCTCTGGTGGCGGAGGTCACCGGCCTCGACCGCAAGCCCGAGTTCGAACCGCGGCGGGCCGGGGACGCGTCGAAGGCGGTCGCGTCCTGCGACCGGATCTCCGGGGAGCTGGGCTGGGCGGCCCGGCGCGGGGTGCGCGAGATGGTCGCGTCGGCCTGGCAGGGTTGGCTGCTGCACCACCCCGTGACGTCCGCCCCCTGAACTGCCCAGCCGGCCTGTCCACCGCTCTGACCTGCAGCCATTTCCGCAGGTCAGAGCAGTTGACAACGGTGTTCACTGCCGTGTTGCCCGATACCCCCCGCCCGTAGTTCACTGGCATTGCTCGGGCGAAACGCGTCCGAGTCCGCGCGACGACCGGGAGGCGTCCCCATGGGGGCTGGGCACGATCACGGACATGCGCACGGCGGTCCCGCACCCACCGGCACGGCCGCCGCCGCGTACAAGGGGCGGCTGCGCATCGCGCTGGGCATCACGCTCACCGTGACGGTCATGGAGATCGTCGGCGGGCTGCTGTCCGGCTCCCTGGCACTGATCGCCGACGCGGCCCATATGGCGACCGACGCGCTGGGCCTCGGCATGGCCC
>NZ_JAFMPZ010000456.1 GCF_017353455.1 Streptomyces laculatispora | reverse complement strand
GTACGCACCACACGAGCGCCGCCGCCCCCGCCCACCCGCACAGCAGGCGCAGCGAGCGCGGCCCGCGCAGCAGGTGCCACGGCAGGAGCGCCAGCAGCGCGCCGACGCCGAACTGCCAGACCCGCGAGGGCGTTCCGAGGTACGCCAGCGAGACGGAGTCGCCCGTCCAGTGCAGCGAGAGGGCGAAGGTGCCGAGCGTCAGCACAGCGGTGACGGCTGCCGCCATGGGCCGCAGAGCACGCCCCCGGCGTGCCGCGCGTGCGGTGAGGACCGCGAGCACGGCGAGCAGCGGGGCCCAGCACAGATAGAACTGTTCCTCCACCGCCAGCGACCAGAAGTGCAGCAGCGGGCTCTCGTCCTGCCCGGCCGCCAGATAGTCGGTCTGCTGCTGGACGAAACGCCAGTTGGCCACGGACAGGGCCGCCGCCACGACGTCGTTCTCCAGGTCAGTGCGGCGCAGCGGCACGGTCAGCCAGGCCCCGGCCACCGCGACCGCGACCAGCACCACGGCGGCCGAGGGCAGCAGCCGGCGGGCCCGGCGGGCGAAGAACTCACCCANNGCCGGGGCCGGAGCCGCCGGACGGCGATCCGGGTGTGGCACTGCTCCCGGACCGCGGAGCGGAAGGGGCGAGGGTGGGCATCGTACGAGGGCCTTTCAGCTCAGCCAGGGCAGCATCGGATTGACCCAGCCGGACGCGAGCAGGGCGGTGAGCAGGAGAGTGACCGTCACGGCCAGCGTTTCGGGCCAGCGTCTGGGCAGCACGGAGCGTCTGCTCCGCCGGACCCGGGCGATCCGCCGCGCGGCGGCAGCGGGACGCAGCTCGCTCAACAGGTCCCTGATCAGGGGCACGTTGATCTGGAGCTGCACCAACAGATAGAGGACAAGACCCCAGTTGGGCTCCCAGCCGTTGCGGGCGACGGCCAGTGCGAGGCCGCCCGCGGCCGCCCCGGTGGAGCAGCAGAGCCAGCCGAGCGAGACGAGCACCACCCGCCGCGCCATCGTGCCCGGCTTCCCGCCGCCTGCCCCGGTGGGCACCCACGCCGCGCTGCGGCCGCGCAGGGTGTGCAGGAAGGCGGCCCCCGCGGCCACGCTCGTCAGGACGTTGGCCCGGATCACCTCGATCCGCCAGCGGGTCCGGCTGATCCGCGGCAGCAGCACGTGCCACAGCCACAGCGGCGCGAGCAGCGGCAGCACGTGCCAGGGCCGGATGCGGTCCGGGTACCAGAACATCATCACCAGCGGCGGCAGCGGGGCCGCGAAGGTGTTCACCACCGTCGTCAGGTAGCCGACGATGCCCTCGTGGAAGCAGAGCCGCATCCGCCAGGGAGCGCCCATCCGCTTGAGGACCGGGCTCCCGATGAGGTGCAGGTTGCCCATCGCCCAGCGGTACTGCTGGTTGACGAACGAGGCGAGGTTGTCCGGCGAGGTGCCCTTGGCCACCAGCACCGGCACGTACAGGGTCCGGAACCCCTGCTCGTACAGGGCCAGTCCGGTGTACAGGTCCTCGCTGTGGTCGAGCCGGGCGAAGCCGCCGGCCAGATCGATGGCGCTGCGCCGGTAGACCGCGTTGCTGCCGCAGCAGATGGCCGCGTCGCTCGCGTCCCGGGAGGGCTGGATCCACCGGAAGAACCACTCCTGGGCCGATCCGGCGGCGCGCTGGATCCAGTCCATCGCCTCGTCGGTGTCGAAGCACTGCGGGCTCTGTACGATGCCGACGCCCGGGTCGGCCAGGTACGGCACGAGATGGCGCAGGAAGTCGGGCCGGGGCGCGAAGTCGGCGTCCAGGATGGCGATGTACTCCGCGCTGCTCAGGGTGAACGCGTGATTGAGGTTGCCCGCCTTCTTCAGATGCCCCCGGTCGGGACGTACGACGTAGCGGTAGCCGAACTCGGCTGCCAGGGCGGCCACTTCGTGCGAGCGCCTGGTGAGCCGGCGCTGGCGCAGGCTGTTGACCGACGAGAGCGCGAGGGCGACGACGTTCAGGGAGAGCACCGCGAGAAAGGCCCACAGGGCCGGGGTCCGCAGGGCGAAGGTGAACATGGCCGCCGCCGTGAGCACGAAGGCGAACGAGGAGCTGATCAGTACCCAGCGGCGCTGTGGCCCGAAGTACCAGTAGAGCTCTTGGTCGGACGGAGGTTGAGGTAAGTGATGGACGGTCATAAAGCCCCCCCACGGCTGTGCATGTCCCGGTATCGGGGGACCCACCCTAGCGCCAAAGGTATAGACCATTCGCCGATGATCGGAGAGTGAGACGTCGGCCGGGCGTGCGGGGAGTGGTCCGGAATTCCTCCGGGAGTGGTCTGGACCTATTTCATGATCCCGTCCGGATGGAGCGGGAAGTTCCAGGTCACACGCGGGTTAACAGTCACCCAACATCCCGAGGAGGCCGTCCCGCGGCTCCGGACCCGCGCCACCGGCGGCATCCGGCCGCCGCTGCGGCGACCTCAGCCCCGCGTTCCCGGGCCCGGAATCGCCGACCGCTTCATACGAACGGCACACAGCGCACACCTGACGGCACAATGGGTTCATGCCGATACCCAGCCGCGCCGCCCTCGTCGAACAACTCGTCCGTACGCGTATAGCCGGAGACGTCGCGACCCCCCGCGACAACAACCTCTCCCACTACCGCAAGCTCGCCAACGGCGACCGCCACTTCTGGCTGGGCCTGGAGCTCGGCGACCGCTGGCGCGACGAGCAGGACGTGCTGGCCGTGATGGCCGAGCGGTGCGGGGTCAGCGACGACCCGGAGCACCGGTTCGGCCAGGACACCATCGACCCCGAGCTGACCGTCGCCGCCCTGGACCGCGCGGCGGCCCGGCTGCGCAAGGCGGCCGACGGCTCGGAGCGGGTGCTGTTCGCCACCGGGCACCCGGGCGGGCTGCTGGACGTCCACCGGCAGACGGCGGCCGCGCTGCGGACGGCCGGCTGCGAGATCGTCCGGATCCCGGCCGGGCTGATGGCGGACGAGGGCATGGTCTTCCAGTTCGCGGACGTCGCCGTGCAGGAGCGCGGGGCGACCCTCTGGCACACGCACTCCCCGGCCCCGATGGCGGCGATCCTGGACG
>NZ_JAFMPZ010000036.1 GCF_017353455.1 Streptomyces laculatispora | reverse complement strand
CACTCACACCCCTCACCCCCCACTGACGGCCCCTCACCCGTCAGCCGGCGGCCGGTACCCGACCACGCGGCCGCCGCACCGAAACACCAGGAGTTGATGTTGTGATCACCATGCCCGCCCGGAAGCCGCGGCGCAGTGCCGCGGCCACCCGCCGGACGCCCCTGCTGCTGGACCGCGCGGCGGCCAAGCGCCGGCTGGCCGACGACACGTACGACGTGCTCGTCATCGGCGGCGGCATCACCGGCGCGTACGCCGTGCTGGACGCGGCCTCGCGCGGTCTGCGCGCGGCGCTGGTCGAGAAGGACGACTTCGCCTCCGGCACGTCGTCGAAGTCCTCGAAGATGGTCCACGGCGGCCTGCGCTACATCGAGCAGGGCAACGTCAACCTCGTACGCCACTCGCTGCTGGAGCGGCACCGCTTCCGCAAGAACGCCCCGCACCTGGTGCACCGGCTGCCGTTCCTCTTCCCGATCCTGGAGAAGGAGGGCATCTTCGACGCCCGCCTCGCCAAGGGCTTCGAGGGCCTGCTGTGGACGTACGACCTGGTCGGCGGCTGGCGGATCGGCAAGCTCCACCAGCGGCTCACCGTGCCCGAGGTCCTCGCGCAGGCGCCGACGCTGCGCGCGGAGAACCTCCAGGGCGGGCTGATGTACTTCGACGCCCGCACCGACGACGCGCGGCTCGTGCTGACCATCGTGCGGACCGCGGCGGCACTGGGGGCCACGGTCCTCAACGGTGCCAAGGCCGAGGGCCTGCTGATGCAGAGCGGCAAGGTCGCCGGGGCCCGCGTCTCGGTGGACGGCGACAGTGTCGACATCCGGGCGCGGGCCGTCGTCAACGCCACCGGGGTGTGGACCGACGAGCTGGACGCGAAGGCCGTCGACGGCCACAAGCCGCAGGTACGGCCCGCCAAGGGCGTCCACATCGTGGTGCCCTGGGACAAGGTGCGGATCAACTGCACGGTCACCGTGCCGATCCCGGGCCGGGCCCGCCGCGCGACCTGCACCCGCTGGGGCAACAGCGTCGTGCTGGGCACCACGGACGAGGACTACCAGGGCTCCCCCGACGATGTGCACTGCACCCGCCAGGAGATGGACTTCCTGCTGGAGGGCGCCAACACCGCCTTCGAGGGGAAGCTCACCCCGGACGACGTGGTCGGCTCCATCGGCGGGCTGCGCCCGCTGGTCGGCGGCAAGGAGGGCGCGACGCTCGACATGCGCCGCGACCACCACATCAGCATCGGCCGCACCGGCATGGTGACCGTGACCGGCGGCAAGCTCACCACCAGCCGCCACATGGGCGAGCTCGTCATCGACAAGGTGATGACGGTCCTGGGCCGCAAGGGGAAGAGCCGCACCAGCGACCTCCCGCTGCTCGGCGGTTCCGGGTACGACGCCGAGGCCGTGGCCGCCTCCGGTGGTATCGCCGCCCACCTGGGCGAGCGCTTCGGCACCGAGGCCCGCTTCGTGGGCGACCTGATCCAGGAGGACCCGACGCTGTCCGAGCCGATCGTCGCGGGGCTCCCGTACACCAGGGCCGAGGTCGTGTACGCGGCCCGCGCCGAGCTGGCCCGCTCGGTCGACGACGTCCTCTCCCGCCGGATGCGCGCCCGGCTGTTCGCCCGGGACGCCTCCGCCGAGGCGGCGGGCGCGGTCGGCGCGATCCTCGGCCGGGAACTGAACCTCACGGAGGCCGAGGTGGACCGCTCGGTCTCCGAGTACCTCGCAGCCGTCCGTCACGAAAAGTCCGTACTCCTCGAAGGGGCAGCAGCATGATCAGCCGTCAGACCATCACCCACCCGTTCAACCGGGGCAACTACACGATCGGTGCCCCCAGCTTCGCCAAATGGGCGCAGAACACCCCGATCGGGGACGGCGAGGCCGCGCTCCAGGTCAACCCGGTCCAGGTCCCCGAGAGCGTGGTCGAGGCGCTGCGCGAGGCCGCGCACGCCGTGCACGTGGAGCGCGACGAGGTCGTCACCCGGACCCGTGACTGGTGGGCCGGTTCGATGATCGGCGAGACCGAGGGCCGTCCCGCGACGCCGGACGCCGTGGTCGTCGAGGCCGCCGACGCGGACCAGATCGCGGCCGTGCTGCGGATCTGCCACGAGGCGGGCATTCCGGTCACCCCGTCCGCGGGCCGCTCGAACGTCACGGGCGCGGCGCTGCCGGTCTTCGGCGGTGTGGTGCTGGACGTGTGCGCGCTGAACCGGATCACCGGCTTCGACGCCGGGTCGAACGTCGTGGACGTCGAGGCCGGCATGTTCGGCGACCTCTTCGAGAAGCAGCTCCAGGAGGAGTACGGCGTCACGACCGGCCACTGGCCCTCCGCCTTCGCCGTCTCCACGGTCGGCGGCTGGATCGCCTGCCGCGGCGCCGGTCAGCTCTCCACGCGCTACGGCAAGATCGAGGACATGGTCGTCGGTGTGGACGTGATCCACGCGGACGGCACCCGCGCCACGTACGGCGACTACGCCCGCGCGGCGGTCGGCCCGGACCTGCGCCAGCTGTTCATCGGCTCCGAGGGCACCCTCGGGGTCATCGTCTCGGCCCGGCTGCGCGTCCACCCGCTGCCTACGTTCGCGAACGCCGTCGCGTTCGGCTTCAAGACCTTCGCGGAAGGCCTGGACGCCTGCCGCGAGATCATGCAGCGCGGTGCGACCCCGGCCGTGCTGCGGCTGTACGACACCCTGGAGTCGGGTACGCACTTCGGCCACCCGGAGACCAATCTCCTGCTGATCGCCGACGAGGGCGACCCGACGATCGTGGACGCCTCGATCAAGGTGGCGGCCGAGGTCTGCTCCGCGTACGGACCCGAGCTGGACTCCAAGGCGGTCTTCGAGCGCTGGCTGGACGAGCGGATGCTCGTCGGCAAGTCCGCGGACGGCTTCACGCCGGGTCCGGGCTTCGTCGCCGACACGCTGGAGATGGCCGCGTCCTGGACCGACCTCCCGGTGATCTACGACGAGGTGGTCGCCGCGATCCAGTCGGTGCCCGGCACCCTGGCCGCCTCGGCGCACCAGTCGCACGCCTACACCGACGGCGCCTGCGTCTACTTCTCGCTGCGCGGTGACGTGGCTCCCGAGTCGCGGCGCGACTGGTACCGCTCGGTGTGGGACGCCGCCAACGCCGTCCTCATCCGCCATGCGGCGGCGCTCAGCCACCACCACGGCTGCGGACTGCTGCGCGGCCCCTACCTGGAGGAATCCCTGGGCGCGGGCTTCGCGACGTTCGTCGCGGTGAAGGCCGCCCTGGACCCGGCCGGCATTCTCAACCCTGGCAAACTGGGCCTTCCCAGCCGATTCGGCACACCTCCGCTCAACTGACCCGGTAACCGCGAACCCCTCCCGGGCAGGCCCGGGGCCTTTCGTCTGGATCAGGCCGCAGATGGGCGTGCCAGACCGCGAGCCCGGCATGATCCA
>NZ_JAFMPZ010000035.1 GCF_017353455.1 Streptomyces laculatispora | reverse complement strand
GTCGAGGACGGCCTGCAGTCCGGAGCCGCGATGCAGATCAGGGCCGGCTTCAGCGAGGTGGTGATCGCGGGCGGGGTCGACGTCATGAGCGCCGCCCCCTACTACACGCACGACGGCCGCTGGGGCATCAAGGGACCCGGCCTCCAGCTGCACGACTCGCTCGCCCGGGGCCGGGTCACCGCGGGCGGCGTCAACCACCCCGTGCCGGGCGGCATGATCGAGACCGCCGAGAACCTGCGCCGCGAGTACGGCATCAGCCGCGCCGACCAGGACGCCCTCGCCCTGCGCTCGCAGCGGCGCGCCGGCCGGGCCGCTGCCGAGGGGCGGTACGAGGCGGAGACCGTCCCCGTCACCGTACGGACCCGCAAGGGCGAGACGGTGGTCAGCGCCGACGAGCACCCGCGCCCCGACACCACCGCCGAACAGCTCGCGGCGCTGCGCCCGATCATGGGCAAGACCGACCCGGAGGCCACCGTCACCGCGGGCAACGCCAGCGGCCAGAACGACGCGGCCGCCGCCTGCCTGGTGACCAGCGCCGCCACCGCGCAACGGCTCGGCCTCACCCCGCTCGTCCGGCTGGTCTCCTTCGCCCGCGCCGGGGTGCCCGCCGCCACCATGGGTATCGGCCCCGTCCCCGCCACCCGTACGGCGCTCGCCCGCGCCGGGCTCACCCTCGCCGACCTGGACCTGATCGAGCTCAACGAGGCCTTCGCCGCCCAGGTGCTGGCCTGCACCCGCGAACTGGGACTCGGCGAGAAGGACCACGAGGAGCGGATCAACGTGAACGGCTCCGGCGTCTCCCTCGGCCACCCGGTCGGCGCCACCGGCGCCCGCATCCTCGCCACGCTGACCAGGGAACTGCACCGCCGCGAGGCCCGCTACGGCCTGGAGACCATGTGCATCGGCGGCGGCCAGGGCCTCGCCGCGGTCTTCGAGCGCATCGCCGCCTGAGAGCGGTCACCACCCCGCCGCGGGTGCTTCCCGGCTGCCCGGCCGGTCATTGAGAGGCACGGCATCTCACTGCACCAGATCCACACCGACGTCGGGCGCGCGGCGTCCGGCCCGTACGGCCGCACCGTCGCGCACGGGTACATGGTGCTGAGCTGGGGCATCCCGATGTTCGGTGAGCTGCTCCGGGTACGGGGAGTGGGCCGCGCCCTCAACTACGCGGTCAACCGGGTCCGGTGCCGGTCAGCGGCCGGGTCCGGCCGCACGCCGCGGTCCACCGCGGTGACGGAGGCCGCCCGCGGCGGGGTACGGATGACCCGGGCCTTCACCTTCGAGCTGGAGGGGTCCGTGAAGCCCGCCTGCGTGGCCGAGTCGCTGACCCACTTCTACCCGTGACGTGAAATGACCAGATGGGGGCCTACCACCGTGCGTGCACGGGTTCCTCGGCCGGCGCCACCGCGAGGTGGTCCGGCGTGGAGTCCGGGTCCGTCAGCCGGTTCAGCCGCGCCGGTACGTCGAAGCCGACCAGCACCACCACGATCACCGTGCCCGCGAACGTCAGCACCGCCAGTGCCCGCCCCAGGTCCATGCCGGAGGCCAGATGCGCGCCGAGGACCGGGGCGACGGCCCCGCCGAGGGCGCCCACGTTGTACGTGAAGCCGAGCGCGGCACCCCGGCTCGCCGTCGGGAAGTGCCCGCCGATGTAGCGCGGCAGCAGACCGGAGATGCCGAAGCTCGTCGCCTGGAGCAGGAACAGCAGGATGCCGAGCAGCAGCAGATTGTTCTGCACGGCGAACACCGGATAGATGAAGGCGAGCGAGGCCAGCAGCGTCAGCGCGTACGCCTTCTTCGCCCCGATCCGGTCACCCAGGAAGCCCGCGGCCCAGCAGCCGGCCATGGTGCCGAAACCCGCGAAGTACAGGACGTCGGTGACCTGGTCCGTGCTGTAACCCAGGTCGGTCTTCAGGTACGTCGGCAGCAGGGCCTGGATCGGCCACGAGTACAGGAACGCGAAGAACAGCGTCACGATCATCGACAGATACAGCACCCAGCCGCGCTTCCCGCCCAACTGCACGGCGAACGCGGCGAGCGAGAGACCGGCGATCACCGAGAGCACCGGCACCATCCCGGCGCCGCCGGGCGTGAAGACGAGGAACAGCGACACCGTGGCGACGACGACCAGCACCGTGTTGGCGGTGGCCCGGCCGCGGGTGACGAACAGCGGCCCGAACGGATGGGGCCTGACGCCCTTCTCCGCGACGGACTCCGTCCACTCCTCGGCCTCCGGCAGCGCGCGCCGCATCCACAGCGCGATGGCTATCGGGACGAGCCCCAGATAGAACATCCAGCGCCAGCCGAGCGAGGGGACCACCCAGTTGTAGACCTGGGCGGCGAGCACCGAACCGACCGAGAAGCCGGAGATCAGGAAGCCGCTGGCCCGGCTGCGCAGCGCGGCGGGCCAGCTCTCCATGACGTATGTGGCGCTGGCGCTGTACTCACCGGCCATGCCCATGCCGATGGCCAGCCGGGCGGCGAACAGGCTGTGGTAGTTCCAGGCGAACCCGCAGGCGAAGGTACCCACCGAGTACAGCAGGATGCTCAGCACCATGGAGAGCTTGCGGCCGTAGCGGTCACCGATGGCGCCGAGCACCGCCCCGCCCAGCCAGCGGGTGATGAACGCGCCGGAGATCAGGCTGGCGGCCTGAACCGTGCTCAGGCCGAACTCGTCACTGATCTCGGTCAGCACGAGGGTGATCAGCACGAAGTCGAAGCCGTCGAGGACATAGCCGATCCAGGCGGCGAAGAACGACTTCCACTGGGTGCGGCTGACCTGGCGGTACCAGGGGAGCGTGGGGGGTGATGTGGTCTGCACGGTGACTCCAGGATGCGGGACGGCGCTCGCCCTTGAACAGCCGCCCCGCGTGGTGGGGGAGGGTCAGGGCCGGGCGATGCCCGCGACGAAGCGGGCGGTCAGGGCCGTGGGAGCGGTGATGGCGGTGCCGACGACGACGCTGTGTGCTCCGCGCTGCAGGGCCTCGGCCGCCTCCTCGGGGGTGTTGATACGGCCTTCGGCGACGACCGGGACGTCGATCGCGGCCGAGAGCGCGGCGACCAGAGCGAGGTCGGGGCCGGTCTGCTTCGGCGTGCCGGGAACGTAGCCGGACAGCGTGGTGGAGACGAAGTCCGCACCCAGCCGGGCCGCGGCGACCCCCTCTTCGAGGGTGGAGACATCGGCCATGACCAGGGCGCCGGCCGCGTGGACCGCCTCGACGAGATCGGCGAACGCCGAGCCGTCGGGGCGCGGCCGGTCGGTGGCGTCGGCGGC
>NZ_JAFMPZ010000034.1 GCF_017353455.1 Streptomyces laculatispora | reverse complement strand
CGGCGCGGTGAGCAAGCAGGATCAGCTCGCGGACTTCTCCAGCCGCGGCCCGCTCACGGGAACCTACGCGGTCAAGCCGGAGATCACCGCACCGGGCGTGGGAATCGTCGCCGCGCGCGCCACCGGTACGTCCATGGGGACGCCGTTCGACGCCGACTACACCGCGGCGAGCGGCACCTCGATGGCCACCCCGCATGTGTCCGGCGCTGCGGCGATCCTCGTTCAGCGCCACCCCGACTGGACCGCCGACCGGCTCAAGCAGGTGATGGTCAGCACCGCCGAGCAGGGCCCGTACAGCGCTTACCAGGGGGGCGGCGGCCGGGTCGACGTAGCCAGGGCCATCGACGCCAAGGTCTACTCCAGCCCCGCCGTCGTCAGCATGGGCAAGAAGTCGGCCGAAAGCGCGCCGGTAACCAGGACAGTCACCTACGTCAACACCTCCGCGGCGGACACCACGCTGTCGCTCAGCCTGTTCACCCTCGGGGAGACAACGGTTCCGCCGGAGGGCACGTTCACCCTCAGCGCCACCAGCGTGACGGTCCCGGCCAACTCCACCGCGGGCATGACGGTGACCTACCACCCCGAGCTCGGTGCCATGGGCGACTACACCGGTGTCATCACCGCCACTGCGAACGACGGCAGCGCGATCCGCACCACCGTCGGTGCCACGAAGGACGTGCCCACCGTCGACCTCACCGTCAACACGATCGACCGGAACGGCAACCCGGCGACCGGCGAACTTGCGGTGTTCGACCTGGACACAGGGGTGCTCAGCGAGGTCTTCCCCCAGGACGGAACCAAGACCGTCGCCCTGCCGGAAGGACGGTACTCGGTCATGGGTCTCGTCCACACCAGGGACGAGGCCACCGCTCAGATCATGAGCCACACCCTCGCCGGCGAGCCGATGGTGGAACTGAAAGCGGATCAGACGATCACGATGGACGCCCGCCTGGGCAAGGAGGTCAAGGTCGCGACGCCGAAGGAGTCGGAGCCCGACGGCTACAAACTCGGCTACCGCCAGCAGCTTCCCGGCAAGCGTGGGATCGACTTCATGAAGGGTGCGTCGAGCCCCCTCTGGGACCACGCCTATGTGGTGCCCACCAAGCCGGTGACGAGCGGCACGTTCGAGTTCAGCTTCCAGCAGCGCAGGTACTCACCGGTGATCCGGGCGTCCTACGCCGGGCACGGAGGCGCGCTCGCGCTGGAGCCGGTGATCTACGCGGCCCGGTTGTACGGACCCAGCACGCTCCAGGCAGTCGACGCCGGGACGGGACGACCGGAGGACCTGGCCGGCAAGCACCTCGGTGGCAAGCTCGCGGTCGTCACCCGCGATGCCACCCGGAAGGTTGTCGACCAGATCGCCGCGGTGGCCGGTGCCGGCGCGAAGGCGGCGGTCATCGTCAATGACCGGCCCGGCCCCTACGCCACCATCGTGCCGCGCGTCACCGGCACCGCCATCCCGGCCTGGAGCCTCACCCAGGACGAGGGCGCGGTGCTCTTCGGCCGGATGGTCGGCGGTCCCACACGTATCAACCTGCAGGGCATCATCCACCACCCCTCTGTGTACAACGTGGCGCTGATGGTTCCCGGCGGAATTCCGGCCGACCCCACCGACGCGGTCACCACGGAGAACTCGGCCGTGGCGAACTCCCACTACCGCGGCACCAAGGGCACGCTGACCGGCGATACCGACTCGGCGATCCGACCGGGAGAGACCTTCATCACCCAGGTAGTGGACTTCTTCGACGCACCGCTGGACCGGGAGGAGTGGTACTCCACCGGCAGCAAGTGGCCGGTGATGAAGGACATGCGGTGGTGGCACGCGGTCTACCCGGACCGCAACGACATCCAGCGCGCCATGAGTGACGTACTGCGCACCTATCTGCCGGGCGATCAGCGCAAGGAGACCTGGCTGGGCGCTGCGAACGGCCCGTCCGGACCGGAGACCACCCTCGCGTTCCGCGACGGTGACAATGTCACCCTCAACATGATGGAGATGGGCGACAGCGAGCCGGGCCACTACTCCTTCTTCGCGAACGGTGCCGACAAGTCGACGGTGCGGCTGTACCAGGACGGCAAGCTCCTCAAGGAGCAGAGCCGGTTCTCGCTCACGACGCTGCCGGTCGGCCCCGACCCGGCGACCTACCGGATCACGATGGACACGGACCGCCCGGCGTGGTTCCCGCTGTCCACGAAGACCAGCACCGCGTGGACGTTCAAGTCCGCCCGGCCGGCGAACGGCAAGCAGGACCTGGCGCTGCTCTGGCCGGGATACGGCCTGGACCTGGATGCGCAGAACACCACCAAGGGCGGCAACACCTACAACTTCGACCTGGCGTTCGCCCTCCAGAACGGCGCTACCCCGCACATCGACGGGGTCGGGGTGGAGGCGTCCACCGACGACGGTGCCACCTGGCGGCCCGCGAAGGTCAAGAGCAGGAGCCACGGCAGCTACAAGGTGTCCGTGCGCAACCCGGCAAAGGGCTACGTCTCCCTGCGCGTCAAGGCACAGGACACCAACGGAAGCACGATCGAGCAGACCCTGATCAAGGCCTACGCCGTTCGCTGACCCTCACGGCGGCCTTTTCCTGACCGCACCCCTGGCGCAGGGTACGTCCCTGTGCCAGGGGCACACCATTTTGTGTCACCAGTCAGAATTCCTCACGACCTCGGGGGAAATGCGGGATCGGCTCGCCGGTGAAAAGAGAAGGGCCTTACGGGTTGGGCGAGTTGTGAGGCCAGCCTGGAGCCGTGCGGTCCGTAGCCCTCCTGCCCCGTCCGGGATCTCGCGGGCACATTTCGGCGAGTTGCTCATATATCTCGCCCGCGATGCGCGGTGGCACCGAATCCGTCCCACCCGGGATGAGCGGCGGGGCCCGCAAGAGGGCTTCCGGCGCCGGAAGCGGACAACGGCCGGTTTTCACCGACCGCTTCGCCGTCACCCCCCGTCCTTGGGCGAACCGGGTTTCCGTTCGCGGGCCCGGCCGAACCGCTCGACGCTGGCCGCTCCCGCTTCCCCGCCGCGATCCGTGGCACGAGGCCCCTGATCGTCGCGCGGGGAATCGCCGTCCAGGACCGCCCGGCCTGCGCATACGCACCCTGGATGACCTGTTCGACGGCACGGAACCAGATCGCGGTGGGCGCCTCCTTCAGCGCTGCGCAGGACGCCGAGCGGACCACGCGCAGGCCCACCTCGCCACCGCCGGCCAAGCCGCCGGGCCAACACGCCCCGGCTCAATCCCTCCGGCCGTTCCTGGTCCTGCGTACTGCCGAAATCAGCGGCATCCCCGAATGGCCGAACACAGCAGAAATGTCCGAGGTCCGCACCGGCCCGCCTGAGGAACCGAGTCAGCGGCGCAGATTCACATGTCCGTCCACAGCGCCGAGAGTTCTGCCCCGGCCACTCATTTTCTGCCGTTCCTCCGCCAGTTCTCCAGCCGACTGTCATGGCGGCTTTGTGACATGGAAGAAATGCGCCACATCCCATCACTTGCCTTGATCCGTACGGAGCCCCGAAAGTGGCTGGCGAATGCAGCAAGTACTTCTTTCTCTCGATGAGTAGGAGACGCTCATGCATCCACCGCGCCCATTTCGCGGCGAACCCGAACGAACGGCATCTCAGGAGGCCTCACGATGAGACGCTTCGGGCGACGGCTGGTCACCGCGGCCGTCGGCATCACCGTCCTCGGGACGGTCATGTCGAGCACCGCGGTACACGCATCCGGCCCAACTCCGGCTCAGTCCCGGCCTGCTTCCCTCGACCTGAACCTGCCCGCGTCGGTCCGGGACCACCTGCTCCAGGCTGCCGCCGGCACTCAGGCGGACCTGCCGCTGACGCTGGTGACCGGCGACAAGGTGCGGATCGGCGTCACCAAGGGCCGGCGACCGGTCGTGCGGGAGATCGAACCCGCGACGCGTCCCGGGCACGAGACGGTTCTCTTTCACACCGTTACCAGGAACGATCAGGTCTACGTCGTACCGGACGACGCGCTGCCGCTGCTCAGCACCGGCCTGCTGGACTGGGAACTCTTCAACATCGCCAAGCTGGCCGACTGGTCGGCCGAAGGCACCACCGGTGAGGTCCCGGTGATCGCCACGTACACAGGAAAGACCGGCGCACGGACGGCGACGCTCGCCACGGGTACGTCCGCCAAGACCGTCCTGCCGAGCATCAACGCCCGCTCCATGACCATCAAGGGCAACGGTCAGTGGTGGCGGGAAGTGCGGAAGAAGACCACCGGCAAGTCCGCCGCCGCCTCCCGGGCCTCCGGCCCGCTGGCCGGGGTGAACAAGGTGTGGCTGAACGAGCTGACCAAGGTTCAGCTCGACAAGTCCGTTCCGCAGATCGGCGCACCCGCCGCCTGGGCGCGTGGCTTCGACGGCTCGAACGTGAAGGTCGCGGTGCTGGACAGCGGCATCGATGCCACCCACCCTGATCTTGCCGACCGGATAGTCGAGAAGGTCGACTTCACCGGCAACCCGAGCGGTCCGGTGGACGGACACGGACACGGTACGCACGTGGCGTCCACGATCGCCGGCACCGGCAAGGCATCCGACGGACTGCGCCGGGGCGTGGCGCCCGGCGCAGAGCTGGCCGTCGGCAAGGTGTGCGACAACGAGGGCAGGTGCGCCGGTGACGCGGTCATCGCCGGTATGGAATGGGCCGCCAAGTCCGGTGCCAAAGTGGTGAACCTGAGCATCGGAGGCGCGGCCACCGACGGTACGGACCCGCTGAGCGCGACGGTCAACAAGCTCAGCCGCGCCTACGGCACCCTGTTCGTCATCGCCGCGGGCAACAACGGCCCGAGCTCCGGGACGGTCGGGGCACCTGGTGCCGCCGACGACGCGCTGACCGTCGCGGCCGTGGACAAGAGCGACAAGCTGGCCCCCTTCTCCAGCCGCGGACCTCGCATCGGCGACGGTGCGGCCAAGCCGGACATCTCGGCTCCGGGCGTCGCCATCGGCGCGGCCCGCGCCAAGGGGACCGGCATGGGCACGCCCTTGGACGAGTTCTACACGTCCGCCAGCGGCACTTCCATGGCCACCCCCCATGTGGCCGGAGCCGCGGCGATCATCGCCCAACAGCACCCGGACTTCAACGGGCGGCAGATCAAGGCGCTGCTGATGGCGACCTCCCTGGATCTCGGGCAGGACCTGTACGCGCAGGGCGCCGGCCGGGTTGACCTGGCCCGCGCGATCGACCCGAAGATCATCCCGGACGGGAACCTGAACTTCGGCCGGTCAGAGTACCCGCACTCGCCGGTGTCCAGGACGGTCACCTATAGCAACTTCACCGACGCGCCGATCACTCTCGCGCTCTCCGCCTCGGTCTCCTCCTCGGGCGCACCCGCACCCGCGGGGCTGTTCACGCTCAGCGCCGACGAGGTGACCGTACCCGCCAAGGGCTCGGCCGATGTGACGATGACCGCGGACGGTGGGGTGCTGGACCGCTCCGGGCAGTACGGCAGATACGCCGGCGCCCTGACGGCCAAGGACGGTGCCGGGACGCTGCTGGGATCGACGAGGATCTCGGCGTTCCTGGAACCGGTCCGGCAGGACCTGACCATCAAGGTCATTCCTCCGGTCGGTGCCACCGACGTCTCGTACGGCGACGCGCTGATCGTCCCGGTCGACGAGGACAAGCAGAACCTGTACGAAAAGCCGCTGACGGTACCGGGTGGCGAGACGGTCGAGGCACGGGTCTTCGCCGGCACCGTCACGGCTGCCATGGGCGTGACGTGGCGGGACGCGGCCGGTGAGCTGCAGCAGGCCGCACCGATGGCGCCGCAGGTGGAGGTCACCGGGGCGACCACAGTGGTACTGGACCTGCGGAAGGCCAAGCCGGTCAAGGTGAACGCCCCGGAGCGGGTGGAGACCTACCAGGCCGCCTTCAGGATCGACCGGATCTCCGTGGACGGGGACTGGGGGATCACCGCACAGTTGACCACCGAATACGGTCCCGGTGATCCGAACTGGTGGGTTCTGCCGACCGGAGGGGTCAGCCTCGGCACGCTCGACTTCAGCAGCAGGCACGTCCTGGTGCCGCCGTCGGTGACGATGAAGGTCACGGGGGCCGATGGCGCTGTCGACCTGGATGTCCGCTACGCGACACCGGACACCTCCATATACGGCGGAACCCAGTCGTGGAGGGAGAACGACCGGGCTGTCATCCGCCTCGTGCGGTCGACGATTCCCCGACTGCCCACCAAGGGGCGCAAGTCCGTCGTCTACGCGGGCACCGGTTCGGCCGAGGAACTCGCCAACGTCGATGCCAGGGGTGCGCTGGTCCTGCTGAGGCCGACCGACATCTGCACGACTACCTGCGACTTCACCGCACTGCGCGAGCGAGTGTCGGCGGCTGCCGACGCCGGCGCGATCGGGGTGATGGTGACCGGCAAATCCGATCGGGTCGCCCTGCTGAAGTACGACGCGACCCGTCGGTACGCATGTGAGAACGGTCCCGACAGCTGCCCGCCGGTCAAGCCGTACGCGGCTCTGCCGATCGTTACCGTACCCCCGGCCCAGGCTCTCCCGCTGATCGAGCAGCTCAAGACCGGAGCAAAGCCCGGTGTCCGGGCCGAACTCGGCGGCAACAGCGAAGCATCCAAGAGCTACGCTCTGGCCTTCAACTCCTCCGGCCTGATTCCCGGCAACCTGCCGCACCAGGTCCGGTCCCGGGATCTCGACCGCGTCGACCACCGCCTGCACGCCGACCGGCCCGGCACGGTTCCGCACTTCAGCTGGAACCGGTCAACCGAATCCGGCCCGGTGGCAGACGAGATCATGCTGCCCAAGCCGGCCGGCCAACGACGGTTCACCACGTTGGTCGGACCACGGGACAGAAACGCGATCGACCGCTTCGAGATGTCCTCCAGGGACTACGTCGCGCCGTCCGTGGCAAGTTCGTCGGGCCCTTCCGAAACGCGGGAACTGGTGCTCGGCAGCACGAACACGATCGACTGGAACGCGGGTCCGTCCCTTCCTGGCGCGGTGCCGCAGGTCCGCACCAAGTCGGGCTTCACCGTCAGCACCGGCCTGCCGTGCGCCGGCTGCCGGGAGGGTGACCGCTTCTGGCCCACCCTCTACGTGACCAGCAGCGGGGGCGGACGCCAGGCCATGATGGGCATGCTCAATGACACGGGTGTCGCCGATCTGGTCTACGGAATCCGGGCCTGTATGCCCTCCGACTGCGAGGTGAGCCTGTTCGACGACGCAGGCCAGGAACTTGAGCAACAGCTCCACCCGGTCGAGTTCGTCTTCGAGCTCGGCGAGCCCGGCAACGTACCGGACCTGGCGTCGAGGAGCGGGCGATGACCATCGACATGGGAAAGGAGACCGCTCCGATGATCGCGGCCAGGCCATCGAGGTGGCGCCGGAAGGTGATCCTGACAGTGTCGGCAGCCGTAGCAGCGCTCACGCTGGTGGGGTGCAAAGCCGACGTCATCGCGTACGACCTGCCTGCGGAGTCAGCACGCTACTCCTTCCAGGCGGAGACCAACGGGGTCAAGACCGCGTGGGAGTACACGTCCGGCCGGCCGGACAAGGCCGACACGCCGACGTCCCAGCCGTGCGTCGCGGACGTGGTTGTCAAGGATCCCGGTCTGTGCCGTCCGGAGCCATTGATCTTCCTGCGGTACGACCTGGGCCTGGGACTGGACAACACGGCCGAGGCCGACGGAACCCACCTCATCACCGTCACCGGCTACTACCAGGAACGGCTCAGCACGCCACCGACCGTGACCGATCTGCGGGTGGAGGCCAGCTTCGACGGCGGCAGGACCTGGCAGCCGGCGAGCACCCGCGCCGACAGGAAGAACACCTTCACCGCGCGAATCAAGCACCCGAAACGTGACAAGGCTCCTGACGGAGTAGCGCTGCGGGTCACCGCGACCGACAGCGCGGGGAACAACGTCAAACAGACCATTCCCAAGGCGTACCGACTGCGCTGAGGCGAACCGATGAAGCGGTGAACCGACCCGGAGGGGTCACGGCCGGGGCGAGACCCGAAGTTCGCCCCGGCCGTCTCCCGCGATGTCGTCGATTCTCTCGCCGGATGCGGACGGGGCCGGCAACCGCGGACCGCTGATCGTTCTGCGCGCGCAACGCTGATCAGGTCATGGACCGGCCGTGGTTGCACCGGATCGCGGCGTACCCGGGTCCGCGTTCCGGCGGCCCCGCCCCTGTGAGAACCGAGGACGGCGGGCTCCTTCCGCGACACGGACGCCAGGCCGAAGTACCCACAGACAGGCGGAGGAGCATCATGTTGTCAGACGTGCTGGGACTCACCCCCGACGAAGCGGACGCCTACCGGACCCTGGTCTCGTTAACCTCCGCCACTCCCGGCGGCCTCGCCGAACTCGTCGGCTGCGAACCCGGCCAGATGGTGCGCATCCTCAGCAGGCTCGAAGGCCATGGGCTCGCCGCGCGCAGCCTCGGCGACATCACCCGGTTCGTCGCCTCCCCACCGGCGGTCGCGCTGCGTGCGCTCCTGATCCAGCGACAGAACGCGCTCAATCTGGCGGAATTCGAGCTCGACACCCTCGATGAGATCTACCGCGCGGCCACCCTCGGGTGCGGCGCTGCGGAGGTCGTCGATGTGATCCATGGCACCGAGGCCATCCGCGAGCGCGTGGGGCACATACAACTCGGCGCCCGGAAGGAGATCATGAACTTCGTCAAGCCGCCGTTCTTCTCTTCCGACAACATGACCGACGGTGCCGTCATCGAGCGAGGTGTCCGCTACCGCGTGATAGTCGAACGCGCGATGCTCGACGAGGAAGCCCCGTCCTTCGACGAGATCAGTCAGGCGCGGGCCTCGGGCGAGGAGGTCCGAATCACCGACAAAGTGCCACTGAAACTCTTCATCGTGGACGGCGAGTTGGCCATTGTTCCGCTTCTGGGCTCGGCCAATGCCGCAAAGGCGGGAGCCCTGCTCGTGCACGAGAGCAGTCTGCTCGACGCGCTGATCGCACTGTTCGAGTCCAAGTGGGAGAAGGCAACGCAGCTCGTTACCTCCGCGGGAGCCTTGCGGGACGTGCCGGCCATCGACGATCTGGGGGCACAGATCCTCGGCCTGTCGCTGACCGGCCTCACCGACCACGCGATCGCCACCCTGCTGCGGACTTCGCCGCGAACGGTGCAGCGCCGGATCCGGCACCTGATGGACACAGCGGAAGTGCAGAATCGCATACAGCTGGGCTTCCACGCGGCACGGCTGGGCTGGCTCGAAGCTCCGTCGTCATCGGACCAGCGGACCGAAGCGGTCCGCCGCGCCTGCCCGGGCACCTGACAGTCGCCGAAAACCAGCACGGTGGTCCTCCGGCCGCCCGATCCGCCGCTGGACCTGCTCACACACGAAGCCGGAGACGATCGCGGACGGCCGGTCCGCTGCGCACCACATCCGTCGATCCCGCACCAGAGGAACGTACTTTCAGGGAGACGCCGCAGCCTTTCAGGGAGACGTCGCAGCGCGATCGGACTCGGTACGTTCTGCACTACCGAGACCATGCAGGTCAGCCTGCCTGAGCACCGCCCGGTCCGCCATCAGAACCGCGTCCGGGCCCTCACGGACAATCGTGCCCATTTCATCTGTTACCAACTGCGGACAAGAATTGGGTGAACAACTCCGGCCCGAGTGCCGTCTCACGGGGTGCACTGAACAGCAGATCCGGCCGGACGTCCTGCGGGAGCAGTCCCAGGCGCAGGTGCCGCATCCTGATATCCCATGGAGGCTTCGATCATGACCACTCGCCGTGCCGCCCGTACCGCCCGTTCCGCCGGTCTGGTGGCCGTCGCCGCCGCTGCGGCACTCTCGCTGACCGCCTGCCAGAGCGGGGGCAACGCGGCAGCCGCCGGCTCGGGGAGGAACGTCTCCGGCTCCGCCTCCCTCTCCACCGGCAACGGTGGCGCGCCCAGCGGCGCCGAGACAGGCTCGGGCAAGGCCAGGACCAGCGCCGAACAGGTCCGCAGCAGCGTGCATACCGGGACGCCCGCCGCGCACCGCGCCAACGCGCCGGCCGTCACGGTCAAGGCGGCGTCCCCGGTTCGAACCCAGACCCTGGCCGACGGCAGCAAGGCCGAGATCTACGAGCTCGGTGAACAGCACTACCGCCTCAAGATCGTCAGCCGGGGTTCGGTTCTGGCCACGCTGGAGACGAAGGGGCACGACGCCGGGCTCGACGCCAACGACATGTTCGTCGTACTCACGCTGGGTGGCGAGGTCCATTCCTGGATGGGAGGTGGACACTCCGGACCGGGCACCTTCAAGCTCGCGGGCGGCTGGACGGCGAAGGTCACCAAGATCGGCGAACTGAGGTACCGCGCGCAGATCCTCGGCAACGAGGGCGCGGTGGAGGCCACGCTGGAGACGAAGGGGCACGATGTCGGGCTCGACGCCAACGCCGTATACATCGTGCTCAGCGCCGGCGGTGTGATCAGCTCCCACGGGTAAGCGCCCGCCCGGCCGCGCAGCGGCCTCACCCCGGGCCGGGCCGGACCGAGGACGGCTCAGGGATCCAGTACGGCGCGGACCCGCTGATCCGGCGTCGTCGACGGACACTCCCACCGCCCTGCGAAAAGGCTTCGGCCGCGTGGACGGGGGGCGATACTGGTGGTGACAGTCGCCCCGCCGCCGGGCCGGCCCCCGATGCGGGCCCGGCCGGCGGGGGCGCACCTTTGTCGATGTCTCCGAGGGGAGCCGTTCATGACCACGGCGAAAGACCTGTTCACCATCGCCATGGAACCGGGGCTGAAGCATTCCGTGGGACAGGGGGACCTGTCGCTCGCACTCGCGGGAGCCGAGCTGATCGATCTCATCGGTGCGGGGGCGGTCACCGTGGACGGCGACCGCATCGTGCCCGGTGAAGCGGCGGCGCCGGACGATCGGCTCATGGGCGAGGCTGCGGAAGGGCTCACCCGGCAGGCGCCCTACGAGCGGATCGAGGACTGGCTGTGGCGCCGGGGCCGAGACCTCTCGGCCGCGTACCAGGCAGCTCTGGAGGAGGACGGTGAGCTGACGCACAAGCGAAGCGGCCGACTGTCCTTCGGTCCGGAACGGATGGAAGCGACCGACACACCCGCGCGCCGCCGGGCAGCCGACCGCTGGGAGCAGCAGGAACCCGTCCTGGCCGCCCTCGCCTCGGTCGTGGGCATCGACGGCGAACGATCCGACGACGAGTCCGGCTTCGATGACGAGCCCGGCTTCGATGACGAGGCGGTGACGACCGTGGTGGCGATCGTCCATGACGCGGTGATGGAGCTGGAGGCCGTACGCCAGAGGCGGTCCATCGAGAACGCGGCCTTCGCCAATCTCTGGCGTGGCCCGTGAGCCGGGTGCGGGTGCGGGTGCGCGGTCGAGTCCGACAGCGGAGGTGAACGGCCGCCCGGCCGCCGGAGATGGCGGAGTTCTGGTTCGCCGTGGTCGCAGCGTGCGGAGGCCGGCGCTGCGGTACGGGAGAGGGAGGCAGGACGGTATGGCGGAAGCCGACCCGGGGCTCTTCGGGCCCGAATCGGTCACCTGGCAGATGCACGGCGACCCGATGATGTGGGTGGCAGGGGTGCGCGCCCTGTACCTCCAGGCGCTGCACCCGCGCGCGGTGCGCGGCGTCATGCAGAATTCCGACTTCCGTAAGGACGCCTGGGGCCGGCTGATGCGCACGGCCGGCTTCGTCGGAACCATCACCTACGGCACCACCGAAGCAGCCGAGAAGGCGGGCGCCCGGGTCCGCAGGATCCACCGGCTCCTCAAGGTCACCGACCCGCGCACCGGCGAGACATACGGCGTCGACGACCCCGCGCTGCTGCTGTGGGTCCACTGCGCCGAGGCCGACTCCTACCTCCAGGTCGAACGGCGCTCCGGCTTCCCGCTCACCGACGCGCAGGCGGACCGGTACATCGACGAACACCGCCGCAGTGCCCGGCTCGTCGGCCTCGATCCGGCCGGCGTACCCGCGACCACCGCACAGCTGGCCGCCTACTTCGAGCGGATACGGCCCCAACTGGCCTCCTCGTCCGATGCGCTGGACGTTGACGACTTCCTGCGGAAGCCACCGGTCCACCCCCTGCTGGTGCCCGCGCGCGCCCTGCTGTGGCGGCGCGTCGCGACGCTCGCCTACCAGTCGCTGCCCCCGTACGCCCACGAGCTGTACGGCAGGCCCGCACCGCCGGCCGCCACCGTCGACCGCCGTCTGCGCACCGCGGGAACCCTCCTGCGGGGCATTCCGTCGCGGCTGCGCTGGCAGCTGCCGCCGGGTCATATTCTGAAGGCGATGGCGCGTCTGGGGCCGGGCAGCCGCCCCGCCCCGTACAAACTGAAGAGGCAGGCAGCCATACTGGACGGGCCGGGGAGGGCGCAGCAACAGTAGGCGGAATGACGGGGGCGACAGCAGGGATGGCGGAAACCAGGCTGATCCAGAGCCGGTACCGACTGCTCGATCTGATCGGGCGCGGCGGCATGGGCGAGGTGTGGCGTGCCCGCGACGAATCGCTCGGCCGCCAGGTCGCCGTCAAATGCCTCAAGCCGATGGGCCCCCAGCACGACCAGGACTTCACCCGCATCCTGCGCGAGCGCTTCCGCCGGGAGGCCCGGGTCGCCGCCGCGCTCCAGCACCGGGGCGTCACCGTCGTCCACGACTTCGGCGAGCACGAGGGCGTGCTCTACCTGGTGATGGAGCTCCTGGACGGCCGCAACCTCAGCCAGCTCCTGGAGGACAACCAGCAGCATCCGCTGCCGGTCGACGACGTCGTCGACATCGCCGAACAGGTCGCCGACGCCCTCGGCTACACCCACCAGCAGGGCATCGTCCACCGCGACCTCAAGCCCGCCAACATCATGAGGCTGGCCGACGGGACGGTGAAGATCTGCGACTTCGGCATCGCCAGGCTCGGCCACGACATCAGCGTCACCTCACGCCTCACCGGCGTCGGCATCGCCATGGGCACCCCCCACTACATGTCGCCCGAGCAGATCAGCGGCGGCCAGATCGACCACCGCAGCGACCTCTACTCGCTGGGCTGCGTGCTGTACGAGATCGCCACCGGAGCGCCGCCGTTCGACCTCGACGACGCCTGGGGCGTCCTGGTCGGACACCGGGACACCCAGCCGGAGCCCCTGCGCAGCCACCGGGCCGAACTCCCCGGCTTCTTCGACCGTGTCGTCCTGGAGCTGCTCGCCAAGACCCCGGAGCAGCGGCCTGCCGACGCCGGTGACCTGCGCCGCCGCATCGCCGTCGGCCGTACCGGCGGACAGCCGCACCTGGAGCCGACCGGTCGGGTGCTGCTGGCGCCGCCCGTCCCGGTCGAGCGTCCCGGCGGACACGCCGGCCCCGGCAGGCTGCCCGGCTGGACCCGCGGTATGACGAGCGGAATCAGGGCGACGGGCACCACGTCGCCGGGACTTGCGCCGCCCGACCACTCGGCTGGCCTGACCGGCGAGTGGACCACCGGCGAGTGGACCACCGGCACCGACCCGCGGACCGGCACCGGATCCGCACCGCCGGCCGGGGCCGAGCGGCCCACGCCCTCGCCGGAACTCCTCGCGATACTCGCCAGCCGCCACAGCGCCGGCCTCAACCTGGGCCGCCTCGGCCACTGGGACGAGGCGGGTGAGGTCCACCGGGCGGTCGCCGCCGAACGCGAGCACGCGCTGGGCCCCGACCACCCCGACACGCTCTCCAGCCGCTACGAGGTCGGGTTCACCCTCAGCCGCACCGGGCGCGCGGCGGACGCGCTGCGGGAGTTCGGCCGGGTCGCCCAGGGCCGCGAAAGGACCCTCGGCCCCGACCACGCCGAGACCCTCGCGGCCCGCCAGGAGGTGGCGTACGTACTGGGCCAGCTCGGCCGCCACTTCGAGGCCCACCAGGTCTACGCCGCCGTCCTGGCGTCCCGGGAACGCTCGATGGGCCCCGACCACCCCGACACCCTGCGCTGCCGCCACAACCTGGCGTTCAACCTCAGCCGGCTCGGGCGGCTGGAGGACTCGTACCGCATGGCCCGCGATGTGGCGGCGGCCCGCTCCCGGCTGCTCGGCGCCACTCACCCCGACACCCTGGTCACCCGCTACGAGGTCGGCTATACACTCGGCCGGCTCGGCCGGTGGACGGAGGCCCTGCAGACCTACCAGGAGGTCGTCCAGGTCCGCTCGCACGTACTGGGCGCCGACCACCCCGACACCCTCGCGGCCCGCTACGAGGTCGGCATCAGCCTCGGCCGGCTGGGCCGCAGCACCGAGGCGCTGGAGCTGTACCGGGTGCTCGTAGAGGACCGGACCCGGGTCAGCGGCCCCGCCGACCCCGAGACCCTCCGCGCCCGCCACGGACTGGGCGTCAACCTGGGCCGGCTGGCCCGCTGGGAGGAGGCGCTCGCCGAATCGCGCGAGGTGTGCGCGACCCGTGAACGCGTCCTGGGCGGAGACCACCCCGACACCCTCGTCAGCCGCCGCGAGGTCGCCGTCGGTCTCGGCTGGCTCGGCCGCTGGGCCGAGGCGCTCACCGCCTACCGGCAGGTCGCCGAGGTGCGCACCCGGCTGCTCGGCGCCGACCACCCCGACGCACTCGCGAGCCGCAACGACGAGGCGCACTGCCTCGAACAGCTTGGCCGGGGGACGGAAGCGGTCGAGCTGTACCGGCAGGTCGCGGCGCTGCGACAGCAACGGGGCATGGCGTCGTCCTGACCGGCGCACCCCGGCACCGGCTCTGGCCAGGGGCCGTCGTCCGTGTTACCAAGAGCCATGCCCGTACCCGACAGCTATGACGCAGTCATCGTGGGCGGCGGCCACAACGGTCTCGTCGCCGCCGCCTACCTCGCTCGTGCCGGACAGTCCGTCCTGGTCCTGGAACGCCTGGGCACCACCGGGGGAGCGGCCGTCTCGACCCGGCCCTTCGAGGGCATCGACGCGCGGCTGTCGCGCTACTCGTACCTGGTGTCCCTGCTGCCGCGGAAGATCGTCCGGGAGCTCGGCCTCGACTTCGCCGTACGCAAGCGGACCGTCTCCTCGTACACCCCGGCGGTACGCGGCGGGCGCGCCACCGGGCTGCTCGTCGGCGGCGACGGCACCCGCGGCTCCTTCGCCGCGCTCACCGGCTCGGACCGGGAGTACGGGGCCTGGCAGCGCTTCTAC
>NZ_JAFMPZ010000033.1 GCF_017353455.1 Streptomyces laculatispora | reverse complement strand
GCACCGAGGGCGGTGCCGGCCCAGCCGCGGATCGAGTCGGTGGCGCTGGTGACCATGCCGGTGCGGGGATCGATCACTCCGGCCGCCGCGATGCCGAGCACCGCGGCGCTCCGGCCGGGGTCGGCCTCGGCCGCCGCGGCGGCGAGTGCGTCGAGCACCGCCGTCGCACCGTCGCGGGCCGGGGTGGGGCGGCTGTGCCGGGCGAGGACCGTTCCGTCGGCGCCGACGAGCGCGGCGGCGATCTTCGTACCGCCGAGGTCGAGGCCGACGACCGGCCGCCCGGCCGGCGCTGTCCGAGCGGGCGAGGTCATCGGACCGGCGGCAGACCGGCGGCGCGCAGCAGCCCGGAGACCAGCGCGACCGATTCGGCGGACAGCTGGATCTGCGGGAACGCGGTGTCGCCGCAGTCGATGACGCCCAGCAGCCGGAGCGCCGACTTGAACGAGCCGAGCGCCGAGGAGCTGCGGCCCATGTCCGCCTCGGGGCCGACGTCGACCATGGCGAACAGCTCGATGAGCCGCTCCTGCTCCTTCGCGGCCCGCGACCAGTCCCCGGCCCGCGCGGCTTCGTAGAGCCGCACATAGCCGGACGGGTCCACGTTGCCGATACCCGGGACGACGCCGTCGGCGCCCGCCAGCAGGGCCGCGTCCACGGTCAGCTCGGAGCCGGTGAGGATGCTGAACTCCGGCACCGGACCGTGCGCGCGGCCCTCGCGGCCGCCGAGCTCGACGATGAGCCGGCGCAGACCGCCCTCGTCACCGCTGCTGTCCTTGAGCCCCGCCAGGGTGCCGTCCTCGGCGAGTTCGCGGACCAGCGCGGCGGACAGTTTGCTGTGCACGGCGACGGGGATGTCGTAGGCGAACAGCGGCAGGCCGACCTCGGCGCGCAGCCGGCGGAAGTGCCCGGCGATCTCCTTGCCGTGGGTGCGGGTGTAGAACGGCGCGGTCGCGACCAGGGCGTCCGCGCCCAGCTGGGCGGCCGACCTGGCGTGCTCGACGACCCGGGCCGTGGTGGTGTCGATGACCCCGGCCAGCACCGGGACCCGGCCGTCGGTCGCGTTGACCACGGTCTCCAGGACCGTGGCGCGCTGTTCGTCGGTGAGGTAGGCGACCTCGCTGGTGGACCCGAGCGCGAAGAGTCCGTGCACGCCCCCGCCGATGAGGTGCTCGACGAGCCGTGCGAGGGAGGTGGTGTCGACCTCCCCGCGGGAGTCGAGCGGGGTGCAGACCGGCGGAACTACGCCGTGCAGCGGTGCGGTCAGAGACATGGTGGAGGCTCCAGCTGATCGGGATACCGACCCGGAGCCTGTCGGGCTACTCGGATCGAGACGTGAGACGTAAGATGTCCTATGTCTAGCTTCACCTTAAACAGATGCTCCTGCGACCGGTCAAGGGGCAACGGCACCTCAGGAGGACGTTGTGGCGCGGCCCACCATGGCTCAGGACATCGAGCGCAGGATCAAGGAACTGATCCTGGAACGCCGGCTGGCCCCGGGCGACGCGCTGCCCACCGAGGCGGAGCTGATGGAGCTCTTCGGGGCTGGACGGGTGTCGGTGCGCGAGGCGCTCAAGTCGCTCCAGGCGGTCAACGTCGTCGAGATCCGGCGGGGATTCGGCACCTACGTCGGCTCGCTCTCGCTGTCCCCGTTCGCCGAGGGGCTCGCCTTCCGTGCGGCGGTCCGCCACCGCCAGGGCGAACCGGGCCTCGCCGAGCTGATGAAGGTGCGCGAGGCCCTGGAGGCGGGGCTGGTGGGTGCCGTCGCTGCCGGGGTCCCGGACGAGGACCTCGAAGTGCTGCGCGCGCTGGTGGCGAAGATGGAGGAGGAGGCCGGCACCGGCCGGGTCGCCCGCGCCACCGACCGGGCCTTCCACCTCGCGCTGTACGCCTCGCTCGACAACCACCTGCTCAGCGAGGTGCTCGACGCCTTCTGGGCGGCGATGGACCGGGTGCGCGAGGACCTCGACGACGGCCACCAGGACCCGTGGGTCACCTGCGCCCAGCACCGCGAGATCGTCGAGGCGGTGGCGGCTGCCGACGGGCTGCGCGCGGTGAGCGCGATGCGCACCCACTTCGACGGCATCCGCACCAGGCTCGGCCCGGCCTGAGCCCCGGTCCCGTCAGCGCACCGCCACCGTCACTCGTGCGCCGCCCCGTACAGATAGCTGTCGGCGCCGTTCAGCGTCGCACGGGACCACGACGCCACCTCCGCCGCGCCCATCGCCGTCCAGTCCGGGGTCCGTTCGACCATCGCACGCCCCAGTCTGCGCCCGAGGGCGACCAGCCTGGCCCCCTCGGGCGACCGCTCGGCCGCGTACTCGCGCAGCGCGTCGGCCGGGGAGGGCGCCCTGCGCAGGACGCGCTCCAGGCAGAGCGCGTCCTGCAACGCCTTGGTCGCGCCGCTGGCGGTGTGCGGCCTGGTGATGCTCGCCGCGTCGCCCGCCAGCAGGAACGGCGGATCGGCCACCTGCGGCGCGTGGAAGTCGGTGACCGGGTGGTACGCCATGGACGTGTGCTCGCCCCGGCCGACGAGACCGGCCCAGTCCGCCGGGAAGTGCTCCTCGGCGATGCGCCGTACGTACGCCTCGCGCCCGGCGGTCCACGATGCCGGGGGAGGGGAGCCGTAGATGGCGTAGGCCAGCAGCCGGGACCCCGGCGCGGCGCCCGGGATCAGGTAGAAGACCCCGTGCCCGCCCGGGTATCCCAGCGTGATCCACGCGCTGCGCAGCAGATCGAGCAGGTGCGGACGGGCGGCGAGCGCGGTGAGCGGCAGGGTGCCCCGCCACACGGCGTACCCCGCCGGAACCGGCCGCACCCCCGGGGCCACGCTCTCCCGGGTGACGGACCGCGGCCCGTCCGCCCCGACGACGATGTCGTACACCTGCTCCGAGTCCGCCGTCCGGATCACGGCGCCGCCCGAGGGGTGGCGCCGCACCTCCGTGACCGGCCGCCCCCGGTGATACCGCACGGCGCCGTCGGCGTTCGCGTGCAGGGTGCGCCACAGGAGACCCCAGTGACAGGCGGTCACCGCGCTTTCCTGGCGGGCCAGTTCACGCGCCGTGGAGTGCCCGCTCTGCCCGGTGAGCCAGACCCGGGAGGGTACCGGCGCCGTCGGCATACCGGCGTCCAGATAGCCGGCCGCGACCAGCTCCCGGTGCAGCGCCGGCGGGATGACGATGCCGAACCCCCGGTCCTCCAGGGCCCCGTCGCTGCGCTCGTGGACCGTCACCTGCGCGCCGGCCCTGGCCCCGGCGATCGCCATGGCGCACCCGGCGACGCTTCCGCCGACCACCCCGATGCGTAAAACCGCTTGTGCCACGTCCGCCACCACTTCCCGGTTGCTCCGCCCGCTGCGCGTCGCACCCATTGAACGGTCGCGGGCCGGGGCACGTCCAACCGCCGTGCGGCGGTCGGACGTACGGACCTCGCCCGGTTACGGAACGACCGTCACCGTCGCACGGCCCTGGGCCTGCTTGCCGTCCGCCCGGTACGTCGCGGTGAGCGCGGCGCTGCCCGAGGTGCCGGCCGGCACGGCGACCGGGATCCTGATGTTGGCGCCCTGGCCAGGGTTCAACGCGGGGATCGCGGTCTGCTCGGTGGTCCAGCCGCTCGGCACGGACAGGTCGATCGTGCCCGCGCTCCGGCGTACGTCCATCCGGTTGACGACGCGGACCGTGACCTGGGCACTGGTCCCCGCCTTGAGCGGGGCGGGCGGGGTGATCGTGATGTCGGCGCAGGTGCCGCCCAGCCACTTCAGGTCGAACGAGTCGTACGTGATGTGCGCGTAGTCGCCGCGCTCGTACAGCAGCCCCACCCTGCCGTCCGGCAGCCGGGTCAGGGTCGAGTAGGCAGCGGCGCCGGAGTCGACGGCCTTCCTGATCGGCCAGGTCTTCCCGTTGTCGCAGGACATCTTGACGGTGAGGTTGCGCCGTGAACCGGTGTCCTCGGTGTTGCTGAACAGCAGCCAGGAGGACTGCGGGTCCGAGGCCGGGGCATCGGGGGCGTACCGGATGACCGAGGCGTTGTTCCCCGGGTCGGGGAGCGCGGTGTCCTGGACGAACGGGGTGTAGGTGACCCCGCCGTCCGTGGAGTACGCGATCGTCCGGTACGGCGCCGACCGGTTGTTGAGCATGACCGTGCCGTCGTTCAGCTCGACGGTCTTGTTCTCGTCTCCGGGGCCGACCGGCCTGCCCATCTTCCAGGTGGCGCCGTGGTCGTCGCTGTACGCGCTCGCCGCGTAGTTGGCGCCGTTGCTACGGACGGCGTACTGCTGGATCAGCCGGCCCTTGTGCGCCCCGTTGCGCAGCTGGATGCCCTCGCCGGAAGCGGCGAACATCCCGCCCCAGGCCGGGTCCTTGATCTGCTTGGTGATCCGGCGATGGGTCCAGGTCAGCCCGTCGTCGTCCGAGTAGCTGTAGTCGGCCTGCAGAACATTCGGGTCGCTCTCGTCGTTGCCGGTGGCCGAGCCGAAGAAGCCCTGGTTCACGCCGGCCGCGTAGAACAGGAAGATGCGGCCGGCGTGAACCAGGGC
>NZ_JAFMPZ010000455.1 GCF_017353455.1 Streptomyces laculatispora | reverse complement strand
CCGTCAGGGCGTGCGCGGGGCCGCGGAGACCGCTGGGCGAAGGTAGCTGCCCGAGACCGACGGGACCGCGGAGGGCGCCGGGGCGCTGTCCACTCCGGTGGTGGCCGGCGGCGGGACCTGGTCCTGCCGGTCCGCCGAGGTGTTGCGGTAGACGGCGCTGAAGGCCAGCGCGACCATCCCGATGCCCATCACCAGGGCGAGCAGCCAGGCCACCGGCCGGTGCCAGCGGGCGGCTCCCCGGTAGGGACGCAGGGCGCCGCCGTGGCGCCCGTAGGGGCCGCTGTCGTAGTAATCGTCGGCGTCCGTCCCGAGCCGGTCGTCGTAGGCGCTCCCGCGGCCGTACCCGCCGCCCGGCCCGTAGCCGTCGTCGTAGAGCTCGTCGTCCAGCGGTCCACCGCCGGACCGGGCCCGGGAGGCCTCTGCCTCGGCGCGCGCCTCGGCGGCCGCCAGCAGCCGCTCTACAGCGGTCGGCTCATGGAATGTGGCGGCCTGAACGAAGTCCTCGTCGAACACCACGGAGGCGAAGTCCTTGTCCGCGCCCCCGCGGTCGTCGTCGGGCTCCCAGCCGTTCGGGAACGGCCTGCCCCCCACGTCGTCCGGCACGGCTTCAGCCTAGCCCCGGAGGGTCGTTTTGGGCAGGGAGACCGCACATTCGGCGCACCCCGAGCTCACCTCACATGGCCGTCGCCGGTCACGATGTACTTCGTGGAGGTCAGTTCCGGCAGCCCCATCGGGCCCCTGGCGTGCAGCTTCTGCGTGGAGATTCCGATCTCGGCGCCGAAGCCGAACTGGCCGCCGTCGGTGAAACGCGTCGAGGCGTTCACGGTCACCGTCGTCGAATCCACCAACTGGGTGAAACGGCGGGCCGCCGCCTGCGAGGTGGTCACGATCGCCTCGGTATGGCCGGACGACCAGAGCCGGATGTGCGCCACGGCCGCGTCCAGCGACTCCACGACGGCGGCCGCGATGTCGTACGAGAGGTACTCGGTCTCCCAGTCCTCCGGCGTCGCCGCCACCACGGTGGCCTTGGACCCCTCGGCGTGCTCCATGACCCGTTCGTCGCCGTGCACGGTCACACCGGCCTCGGCCAGGGCGTCCAGGGCGCGCGGCAGGAACGCCTCGGCGACGTCCTTGTGGACCAGGAGCGTCTCGGCGGCATTGCAGACGCTCGGGCGCTGCGCCTTGGAGTTGACCAGGATGGCGACGGCCATGTCGAGGTCGGTCTGGGCGTCCACGTACACATGGCAGTTACCGGTACCGGTCTCGATCACCGGGACGGTGGATTCCTCGACGACGGTGCGGATCAGGGAGGCGCCACCGCGCGGAATGAGCACGTCGACCAGGCCGCGGGCCCGCATGAGCTCCCGTACGGAGTCACGGTTCTCGCCCGGCACCAGCTGAATCGCGTCGGCCGGCAGACCGGAGCCGCCGACCGCGTCGCGCAGGACCCGGACCAGCGCCTTGTTGGACGCGTGGGCGGAGGACGAACCGCGCAGCAGCACCGCGTTGCCCGACTTCAGGCAGAGGGCCGCGGCGTCCACCGTCACATTGGGCCGGGCCTCGTAGATGATCCCGACCACGCCGAGCGGCACCCGGACCTGGCGCAGATCGATGCCGTTGGGGAGCGTCGAGCCGCGCACCACCTCACCGACCGGGTCGGGCAGCGCCGCCACGTCCCGCACATCGGCGGCGATGGCGCGGATCCGCTCGGGGTTGAGGGTGAGCCGGTCGACGACCGACTCGCTGGTCCCGGCCTCGCGGGCGCGCGCCACGTCCTCGGCGTTGGCCGCGATGATGTCGCTCGTCCGTACTTCGAGCGCGTCCGCGATCGCCAGCAGCGCGTCGTCCTTCGCCGCGCGCGGAAGCGGCGCGATGTCGGCGGCTGCGGAGCGTGCCCGGTAGGCGGCCTGGACGACCGGGGACATGTTGTCGTACGGCGAAAGCGTGGTCATGCCCGCAGAGTAGTGCGCACACTGCGGGCATCCGTCACGTATCCCGTGATGCGAGACAGCCGCCGGGTCAGTACGGGTGCACACCGACCGGGGCCGCCGGGGGCGGCCCGTATCCCTCGGCGATGCGCTGGTGGTACGTCTCGCGGTCGATGACCTCCAGGCCGACGATCTCCCACGGCGGCAGACCGGCGCTGGAGCGGTGCTCACCCCACAGCCTCAGGGCGACCGCCGCCGCGTCGTGCAGGTCGCGGGCCTCTTCCCAGTAGCGGATCTCCGCGTGGTCGTTGGCGTACCGGCTGGTCAGCAGGAAGGGATGGTCGTGCGCGAGCTGTTCGAGACCGCGTCTGACCTCCTTCAGCGGAATCTCGGCACCCGAGACGCAGAGCGTGATGTGCCACAGCTTCGACTGGGTGAGCTCCTGGCTCACCGCCGTCTGTTCGGCCCCGGTCGTCCGCTCGTCCCTGAGGTCCGCGGACCTCCTCCCGTCGAAGTCGGCACCTGCTCCGACGCTGGTCAGGGCGCGGCCACCCGTTCCTCGGGGCGGCGCCCCCGGGCGCGCTCGTCTCACCGGCGGCCTCCTGTGAATGTGTTGCTGTGCTGTGTACCCCGCAGTGTCCCTGCTACAAAGTGGACCAGTCCGCGGCCCGGCGTGGGGCGGTTTTCGTGAAGGTCTCTGCCCGAAGGCTGGACTTTCAGCCGTTTCAGGGGTTTGTCAGCTGTGCAGGACGACAAGATCGTCCCTGTGTACGACCTCGCGCTCGTAGGCGGGGCCCAGTTCGCGCGCCAGATCGTGGGTGGAGCGGCCGAGGAGCTGCGGGATCTCCTTGGCGTCGAAGTTGACGAGCCCGCGGGCCACCGGCCGGCCGCGCAGATCGCGCAGCTCCACCGGGTCGCCCGCGGCGAACTCGCCCTCGACCGCGGCGATCCCGGCCGGCAGCAGCGAGCTGTGGCGCTCGACGACCGCCTGCACGGCGCCGTCGTCCAGGGTCAGCGAGCCCTGCGGGGTGGAGGCGTGGGCGAGCCAGAGCAGCCGGTCCGCGGAGCGGCGTCCGGTGCGGTGGAAGTACGTACCGGTGTCGCGGCCCGCCAGCGCGTCCGCCGCGTGGCTCGCCGAGGTCAGCACGACCGGGACGCCGGCGGCGGTGGCGATCCGGGCGGCCTCGACCTTGGTGACCATGCCACCGGTCCCGACGCCCGCCTTGCCCGCGCTGCCGATGCTGACCCCGGCCAGATCGGCGGGACCGGTGATCTCCGCGATGCGGGTGGTGCCGGGGATGCTCGGGTCGCCGTCGTAGAGGCCGTCCACGTCCGAGAGGAGGATCAGCAGATCGGCGCGGACCAGGTGGGCGACGAGCGCGGCGAGCCGGTCGTTGTCGCCGAACCGGATCTCGTCGGTGGCGACGGTGTCGTTCTCGTTGACGATCGGCAGCGCGCCCATGTCCAGGAGCTGGTCCAGGGTGCGGTAGGCGTTGCGGTAGTGCGCGCGGCGGCTGGTGTCGTTGCTGGTGAGCAGCACCTGGCCGACGCGGACGCCGTAGCGGGCGAAGGAGGCGGTGTAGCGGGCGACGAGCAGTCCCTGGCCGACGCTGGCGGCCGCCTGCTGCCTGGCCAGGTCCTTGGGTCTGCGGTGCAGCCCGAGCGGGGCCAGTCCGGCCGCGATGGCGCCGCTGGAGACCAGGACGACCTCCCGCTCACCGCCGCTGCGCACCTTGGCGAGCACGTCGACGAGCGCGTCGACGCGGTCCGCGTCGAGTCCGCCGGTGGCTGTGGTGAGGGAGGAGGAACCGACCTTGACCACGATCCTGCGGGCCTCCGTGACGCCCTGCCTTGCCCCTGACACGCGTATCCCCCGTGGTTCGGCCTCGATCGGAATCCGCAATCTACGCGAGCGCCGGAATCGGCGCATGGGCGTTCCGCCCCGTGGACCCCGGTTCATCCGGATCCGTGCCGATCCGTATCCGGAGTGCACCGCTCCTCGTTGCAGCGGTTATCGGCGTCACTGCCGACGGACTCCCGGAATCTCCAGGAACAAGGACGTGATCGCATGCGCCAGCTCTCCATTCCAGGGGCCTGGGTGCACGAGCCCGAGGTCATCAAGGACGGCCGCGGCAGCTTCCACGAGTGGTTCAGGGCCTCGGACCTGGATGCGGCGCAGGGGCACTCGCTGGGGCTGGCGCAGGCCAACTTCTCCAGTTCCGCCCGGGGCACGCTGCGCGGGATCCACTTCGCCGATGTGCCGCCGGGCCAGGCGAAGTACGTGAAGTGTGTGCGCGGCGCGGTGCTCGACGTGATCGTGGACATCCGGGCCGGCTCGCCCACGTACAAGCGGTGGGAGGGGGTGCGTCTCGACGACAGCGCTCACCGGGCGGTCTATCTCGCCGAGGGCCTCGGCCATGCCTTCATGGCGCTGACGGACGACGCGTGCGTCCTGTATCTCTGCTCGCAGGGTTACGCGCCCGCCCGTGAGCACGGCATCGATCCGCTCGACGCGGAGCTGGGCATCGACTGGCCGCGGGACATCGCCCCGCTGCTGTCCGCGAAGGACGCGACGGCCCCCTCGCTGGCCGAGGCCGAGCAGCAGGGGCTGCTTCCCTCGTACGCGCAGTGCGAGGCGTACTACGCGCGGCTGCGGACGGCCGGTCCGCCGCCCGCCGCGATGCGGGCGGGCGAACCGGTGCTGATCAGGGGCGGGCACTGATCAGGGGCGTTCCGCGGCGAGCAGCGCCGGGAACGCCTCGCCCAGGGCCGTGCGCCAGTCCCGGATGGGTTCGATCCCGGCCGCCGCGAAGCGCCTCTGCGCGAGCACGCTGAACGCCGGGCGGGGGGCGGGCCGTACGAAGGCCGCGCTGGTGGTCGGGCGGACCCGCTCCGGATCGGCGCCGAGCAGCCGGAAGATCTCCCGGGTGAAGCCGAACCAGGTCGCCTCGCCGCCGCTGGTGCCGTGGTAGACGCCCGCCGGGGCGGTGCCGTCGAGCGCGGCCCGGCCGAGCCGGACCAGCCGGCCGGCCAGGTCGACGGTCCAGGTGGGCTGACCGCGCTGGTCGTCCACCACGTCGAGGGTGTCCTTGAGGCCCTCCAGCCTGATCATCGTCCGGACGAAGTTGCCGCCGCCCGCCCCGTACAGCCAGGCGGTGCGCACCACGTAGCCGGTGTCGGGGAGGGTCTCCAGGACGGCGCGTTCGCCCGCCAGTTTGGTGCGTCCGTAGGCGCTGCGCGGACCGGTGGGGGCGTCCTCGCCGTACGGCCGGCCGGCGTCCCCGGCGAACACGTAGTCGGTGGAGACGTGCAGCAGAACGGTGCCGTGCTCGCGGCAGGCCCCGGCGAGGACCGCGGGCCCGGTGCCGTTGACCCGCAGCGCGGCGTCCTCCTGGGTCTCCGCGTCGTCGACGGCGGACCAGGCGGCGCAGTTCACCACGACCGCGGGGCGGTGGGCGGCGAACGCCTCGCGGACGCGGGCCGGGTCGGCGATGTCCAGGGCCGTGCGGTCCGCCGCGACGGCGGTGACGTCCTCGTGGGCGAGGGCCGCCAGCACGTCCTGTGCCAGCATCCCGGCCGCCCCGGTGACCAGCCAGACCGGGCTCACAGCGCGGCCCTCTCCTTGAGCGGCTCCCACCAGGCGCTGTTCTCGCGGTACCACCGCACGGTCTCGGCGAGGCCTCCGCGGAAGTCCTTGCGCGGTTCGTAACCGAGCTCCTCGCGGATCTTGGTGCAGTCCACCGAGTAGCGCCGGTCGTGGCCCTTGCGGTCCTCGACGTAGGTGACGTCGGCGTCCCAGTCGGCGCCGCAGGCCTCCAGCAGCAGCTCGGTCAGCTCCTTGTTGGAGAGCTCGGTGCCGCCGCCGATGTTGTAGACCTCACCCGCCCGTCCCCGGGTGCGGACGAGCTCGATGCCCTGGACGTGGTCGTCGATGTGCAGCCAGTCGCGGACGTGGGCGCCGTCGCCGTACAGCGGGACCGGGCGGCCCTGGAGCAGGTGGGTGACGAACAGCGGGATGACCTTCTCGGGGAAGTGGTGGTGCCCGTAGTTGTTGGAGCAGCGGGTCACCCGCACGTCGAGTCCGTGGGTGCGGTGGTACGAGAGGGCGATCAGGTCGCTCGACGCCTTGGAGGCGGAGTACGGGGAGTTGGGTGCGAGGGGTTCGCTCTCGGTCCAGGAGCCCTCGTCGATCGATCCGTAGACCTCGTCGGTGGAGATGTGCACGAAGGTCCGGACGCCCGCCAGGTGCGCGGCGTGGACGAGGGTGTGGGTTCCGACCACGTTGGTGCGGACGAAGGCGGCGCCGCCGTCGATGGAGCGGTCCACATGCGATTCGGCGGCGAAGTGCACCACCTGGTCGTGGCCCGCCATCAGGCCGCCGACCAGCTCGGCGTCACAGATGTCGCCCCGCACGAACGAGAAGCCGGGGTGGTCGCGGACCGTGTCGAGGTTGGCCGGGTTGCCCGCGTAGGTGAGCTTGTCGAGCACCGTGACGGCCACGTCACCGGGTCCGTCCGGGCCCAGCAGCGTACGGACGTAGTGCGAGCCGATGAAACCGGCACCGCCGGTCACCAGGATGTGCGTGGTCATGAGGAGATCTGCACCTTGCTGTGGTCGCCGAGGACGAGACGGTGGGCGGAGGGGCTCCTGGGCGCGGGGGTCACCTCGACCTCGTGGCCGATGAGGGAGGCCTCCACGCGGCGGACGCCGTCGATCGAGGCGCCCCGCAGGACGATGGAGTACTCGATCTCGCTGTCCTCGATCCGGCACTCCTGGGCGACCGAGGTGAACGGCCCGACGTAGGCGTCGCTGATCACCGAGCGGGCGCCGATGATGGCGGGGCCGACGATCCGGCTGCGGGTGACCCGGGCGCCCTGCTCGATCCGTACCCGGCCGATGATCTCGCTCTCGTCATCGACGTGAGCGCCCTCGGTGGACGGTTCGATGCTCTCCAGGACGGTCCGGTTGACCTCCAGCATGTCGGTGACGTTGCCGGTGTCCTTCCAGTACCCGCGGATCATGGTGGAGCGGACGTCGCGCTCCTGGTCGATCAGCCACTGGATGGCGTGGGTGATCTCCAGCTCGCCGCGCCAGGACGGGCGGATGGAGCGGACCGCCTCGTGGATGACCCGGGTGAAGAGGTAGACACCGACGAGTGCCAGATCGCTCTTGGGCTCCCTGGGCTTCTCCTCCAGGGCCACCACCCTGCCCTCCCCGTCGAGCTCCGCGACGCCGAACGAGGTCGGGTCGGGCACCTGGGTCAGCAGGATCTGGGCGTCGGGCCGGTCCGCCCGGAATCCCTCGACCAGACCGGTGATTCCGCCGATGATGAAGTTGTCCCCGAGATACATCACGAAGTCCTCGTCGCCCAGGAAGCGCTGGGCGATCAGGACCGCGTGCGCGAGACCGAGCGGCTCGGACTGCGGGATGTAGGTGACGTCGATGCCGAACCGGGAGCCGTCCCCGACCGCCGCGCGGATCTCCTCCTCGGTGTCGCCCACGATGATGCCGACCTCGGTGATGCCCGCTTCCGCGATGGCCTCCAGCCCGTAGAACAGCACCGGTTTGTTCGCCACCGGGACCAGCTGTTTGGCCGAGGTGTGGGTGATGGGACGGAGCCGGGTGCCTGCCCCACCGGAAAGTACGAGAGCCTTCACTGTTTCTGCCCCCACGATGAGATGGCGGTCCTGTCGCAGCTGCGACCTATCGGGTGACCTTACTGAGATTCGCTGTCCCATCTGTGGTGAAACAGCCCTCGTGGCCCGTTACCGACACATCCGGACGAAAAGCAGCACAAGCCCGTAACCGCACATCACCTTTTCGCGCTCTTCGGGTTCCCGGACGCGGAAACACAGTTCCGTCGCGTCGAACTGAATGACGGACACATCGGCTCCCGGAATCCGATGCGATCACCCGGCGGCCGGTGCGGCGCACTCCGCACTTTCGGGGACACATCCCGCGAATTCACGAACCCGGAACTTGATTGCGCCCATGCGCTCAATTCTCACCAACCCTTCACGTTCGTCTCATGAACGGACGAGCCGCCCTCCATATGGTGGGGCCCCTGAACCCCCTGCCCACCGGGCGGCCGGTCCGGGACCGGGCCGCCCGGCCGGCCGTGCCGACACGTCGGCGCGGCCCCACCGCGCACGTGAGCGCTCGCGCTCTTTGGAGTCCCCCAGTGCAACCACCCCCGCTCCTGCGGTACGCCGCGAAGGTCCTCCCCGTTGCCGTACTGGCCGCGTCCTTCGCCGCCCAGGCCGCCGCGGCCGCTGTCCCGCATCTCGCACTGCTCATCACCGCGACGGCCACCAACCTCCTGGCCGAGGCCTCCCTGCACCGATGGCGGCCCGGCCAGGTCTCCCTGCTCGCCAGGATCCGGGCCGATGTCATGGTCCGTCGGCTGACCTGCGACTTCCTGCTGATCGTGGGACTGCTCCGGCTGGGCGGGAACCACCGGGAGACGGTCTACCTCCCGCTCGTCCTCGGTCTGCTCCTCTTCTACGCGCTCCACTTCGCCGGCCACGCGGCGGCGATACGGGTACGGGGGACGCGGACCCTGCCGCTGCTCACCCGCAATATCGACGCCTCCGCCCTGGGCATCACCCCGGCGCCCCCGGCCCTGCTGATGCGCCGGCACGGGCCGCGCCTGCTGCTGTTCGGTCTGCCCGCGACCGCGGGCCTGCTGGTGACGGCGGCGAGCGACGAGCCGGAGTTCGCCGCGGCGGGCATCGCGGTGTCGGCCGTCCTCGCCGCTGTCTCACTGGGCGAGCTGGTGCGGTGTCTGGTGCGCCGCCGCCCCGCGTCGTCCGAGGAGGTACTGGACTGGTTCGACGGCTGGCTCGCCGACTACCGGCCGACCGTCGGCATGTACTTCTCCGGCGGCGCCTCGTCCGCGTACCAGGCCAACATGTGGCTCGACGCGCTGGCCGGGCTCGACGGCCGCCCGGTGATCGTGCTGCGCGAGCGCTTCATGATGCAGCGGATCGGCGCCACGGACATCCCCATCGTGTGCATCCCGAAGGTCTCCCAGCTGCTCCGCCTGGAGCAGTCGGCCCTGAAGCTGCTGATCCACCCCGCGAACTCCGGCAAGACCTCGCAGATCCTGCGGATACCGTCGATCAAGCACGCCTTCGTCAATCACGGCGAGAGCGACAAGCTCTCCAGCTGCAACCCGTACGCGAAGGCGTACGACGAGGTGTGGGTCGCCGGACCGGCGGCGCGCGAACGCTACGCGCTGGCCGACGTCGGCATCGAGGACCGCGACGTGGTGGAGATCGGTCGCCCCCAGCTCGCCCCGATCACCCCGTACGCGGGCCCGCCCACCGGTGCGTACACGACCGTGCTCTACGCCCCCACGTGGGAGGGCTGGGACGGCAATCCGGGGAACACCTCGGTCGTCCTGGCCGGCGAGAACATCGTCCGGGCGCTGCTCGCCGACCCGGGCGTCCGGCTGCTCTACAAGCCGCACCCGATGACGGGCTCGGTCGATCCCCGGGCCGGCGCCGCCAACGACCGCATCCAGGCCCTGATCCACGAGGCCAACCAGGGCCTGACCGGCCCGCGCCCCGGTCCGCAGGCCGCTGCCGAGCTGGCCCGCCGGACCGCGGAGCTGAACGCGCTGACCGCCTCCTCCTTCCGCGACGACGCGGACGACGCGGAACGCATGCTGGTGCAGGGCACCCCGGAGCCCGGCCGGGCCGAGGCCGTCGCCGCGGCGACCGCGGCCTGGGAAGCGGCCCACTGGGCCTCGCTCCCCGCGGCGGAGCACCAGATCATCACGGCCCCGCAGCCCGCGCTCTACTCCTGCTTCAACAAGGCGGACCTGCTGATCAGCGATGTGTCGAGCGTGGTCACCGACTATCTGGCGGGCGAGAAGCCGTACGCCGTCGCGAACACCAGCGACCTGCCCGAGGAACTGTTCCGCGACGCGTTCCCGACGGTGCGCGCGGCGACGGTCCTGACGCCGGACGCGGCCGGTGTCGCCGCCCTCCTCGACTCGGTGCGCCACCCCGCGGACGACGGGCTGGCCGCGGCCCGCGCCGGTCTGAAGCTCCATCTCCTCGGCCCCTCGGACCCGCCGTCCCACGCACGCTTCGGCAAGGCGGCGCTCGGGCTGTGCGAGGTCGCGGACGGGCACCGGGTACGGATGTCGAGCCGGCTGCTCCCGGCGATCCCGGCACAGCGGGGAGCGCTGGAGGAGGCCGAGGCGGCGGGCGAGGAACAGCTGGAGCCCGCACCCGAGGGATAGCCCGGGGCCCCGCCCCGCCGACGCACGGCAGCGGCCCGGCACCACCCCTGGAACCCAAGGAGGGTGGTGCCGGGCCTCTGCCGTGTGTGTCCGCGCGCCCTACGGGTGGCGGTGGCGCCAGCCCTGCCAGGCGGAGTCGATCATCTCGTCCACGCCGTACCGGGCCGACCAGCCCAGCTCCGCGCGGATCCGGTCGGCGCCCGCGACCACGCGCGCCGGGTCACCGGCGCGGCGGGCGGTCACCTCGGGGACGATGTCCCCGTTGTCCGTCACCTTGAGGATCCGGTCGACCATCTCCCGTACGGAACTGCCCTCACCGCGTCCGATGTTGAGCGTGAGATCCGTGCCGCGCTCCGCGTCGTCGAGCCGGCGCGCGGCCGCGAGGTGGGCGGAGGCGATGTCCTCGACGTGGATGTAGTCGCGGATGCAGGTGCCGTCCGGCGTCGCGTAGTCGTCGCCGAAGATCCGCGGGCCCTGACCGGCCTCCAGGCGCTCGAAGACCATCGGAATGAGGTTGAACACCCCGGCGTCGGCCAGCTCCGGCGACGCCGCACCGGCGACGTTGAAGTAGCGGAGCGAGGCACAGCGCAGTCCGTGGGCGCGGGCGGCGGCGTGGATCAGCCACTCGCCGACGAGCTTGGTCTCGCCGTACGGGCTCATGGGCGCGCAGGGGGTGTCCTCGGTGACGAGGGCCACATCGGGCATTCCGTAGACGGCGGCGGAGGAGGAGAACACCAGCCGGTCGACACCCGCGTCGACCATGCTCTCCAGCAGCACCTCCAGACCCGTCACGTTCTCCCGGTAGTAGTGCAGGGGGCGCTCGACGGACTCGCCCACCTGCTTCTTGCCCGCGATGTGCACCACGCCGGTCACACCGTGGTCGCGGATCGCCGCGTCCAGTGCCTGACGGTCGAGAACACTGCCGGTCACCAGGGGCACCCCGTCGGGCACCTTCTCGGCGTTCCCCGTCGACAGGTCGTCGTACACGACGACCTGCTGACCGCCCGCGAGCATCGCGCGCACGACGTGCGCACCGATGTATCCCGCCCCGCCCGTAACCATCCAGGTCATGTCGTGCGTCTCCCTGTCCGAGGTCTCACCCGTCCACTTCACTCTACGTGCACACAAAGTCGGATCGACGGACCGGGCCTTGCCACTCAAAGCGGGCTGACAGCAATCAATTACGCTGTCCGGGTGCCGGACGCCACCTCACTGTTCAACGGTGCGCACCGCGCCCCTCGCACAGACCCTCGGACAGCTCTCTGGACTGGTGGACGATGCCTCGACTGACACTCATCGTGCCTGCGTACAACGTGCAGGGGTACATCGGAGAGTGTCTCGACTCCGTGCTCCAGCAGGACTTCACGGACTTCGAGATCATCGGCGTCGACGACTGCTCGCCGGACGGCTCCGGCGCGATCCTCGACACATACGCGGAACGCGACGCCCGTATCCGTGTGCTCCACCTCACCGAGAACGTGGGTCTGGGACGCGCGCGCAACGCGGGTATCGACGAGTCGACCGGCGACTACCTGCTCTTCCTCGACAGCGACGACACCCTGGCCCCGGGATCACTGGCGGCCATCGCGGCGCGCCTGGACGCGACGGACGATCCCGACGTCCTGGTCTACGACTACACCCGCACCTACTGGGACGGGCGGCTGCTGCGCAACAAGCGCGCGGAGCTGCTGGACGAGAGCGGCCCCGACGTCTTCGCGCTGGCGGACCGGCCGCAGTTGCTGGACCTGCTGCAGATCGTGTGGAACAAGGCCTACCGCCGCGATTTCGTCACCCGGCACGACTTCCGGTTCCCGCCCGGCTATTACGAGGACGCCCCCTGGACGTACTCCTCGCTGATCTCGGCGGAGCGCATCGCCGTCCTCGACCGCTCCTGTGTGCTGTACCGGCAGCGGCGTGAGGGCGGGAACATCCTCCGCACGGTCAGCCGCAAGCATTTCGATGTCTTCGATCAGTACGACCGTGTTTTCGCCTATCTGGACTCGCGGCCGGATCTCGATTCCTGGCGTCCGGCGCTCTTCAGGAAAATGGTCGACCACTTTCTGACCGTCCTGGAAAAGCCCGGCCGGCTTCCGCAGAACACCCGCGCCGAGTTCTTCCACCGCGCGGCCAAGGACTACCGGAGCCGCATTCCGGAGGACTTCCAGCGGCCACTGGGCGGCCGGGGCTACAAATACGCGCTGCTGGGCCTCGATTCGTACTCGGCACTGGTCGGCGTCACCCGGGTCAACAACATGCGCAACCGGGCCCGGCTGGGCGGCCGGGCCCGTGTCGGCCGGGCCAAGCACGCCGCCCTGGGAATGTTCTACAAGTCCCAGCTGCGCATGCCGCTGGACGACAACCTCGCGGTGTTCTCCGCGTACTGGGGCCGCGGCTACTCCTGCAACCCCGCGGCCATCGAGGCGGAACTGGGCCGGCTGGCCCCGGACATGCGCCGGGTCTGGGCGGTCAGGTCCGAGCACCGCGACCGGGTGCCCAAGGGCGTCGAGGCCGTGGTGGTCGGGTCCCGCGAGTACTGGTCGGTGATGGCCCGCGCGAAGTACCTGACGAACAACGTGAACTTCGGCGACACCGTGATCAAGCGCGAGGGCCAGATCCATCTGCAGACCCATCACGGCACCCCGCTGAAGACGATGGGGCTGGACCAGGCCCAGTACCCCGCGTCCACCAGCATGGACATGGACAAGCTGCTCAGACGGTGCGACCGCTGGGACTACAGCCTGTCCGCCAACCGGTTCTCCACCACCGTCTGGGAGCGGGTGTACCCCTGCCGGTACACCTCGCTGGAGACCGGATACCCGCGCAACGACGTACTGCTCAACGCCACCGCGGCCGACGTCTCACGGGCCCGGCACGCACTCGGCCTGGCGGACGGCTCGACGGCCTTCCTCTACGCGCCGACCCACCGCGAGTACCAGAAGTCCTTCACCCCGCGGCTCGACCTGCCGAGGCTGGCCGAGGAGCTGGGTCCCGACGTCACCCTGCTGGTGCGCGGCCACTACTTCTACAAGCCGACCGGCCGGCTCGCCGATCTCCAGGCCAGCGGCCGGATCATCGACGTCTCCGCGCACGGAGACGTCGAGGAGCTCTACCTCGCGGCGGACGCCCTCGTCACGGACTACTCCTCGGCGATGTTCGACTACGCCAACCTGGACCGGCCGATCGTGATCTACGCGGACGACTGGAACACCTACCGGGTCGTGCGCGGGACCTACTTCGACCTGATGGCCGAGCCCCCGGGCGCCGTGGCGACCAGCCAGGATCAGCTCACCTCTGTCCTGGGCTCCCAGGAGTGGCGGAGCGAGAAGTCGGCCGGGCTGCGCAAGGCGTTCCGGGAGCGCTTCTGCGACTTCGACGACGGCCGCGCCGCGGAACGCGTCGTGCGCCGGGTGTTCCTGGGCGAGGAGACGCTGCTCCCGGTCGTCCCGCTCGCCGAGCGCACCCCGGCGCCCTCCCCCGCCGAGGCGCTGGAGCGGGCCGGCCGCGCCTGACGGACCGGGGCGCCCGGAAAACACGCGGTCCCGGCTCCCCCGAAGGGAACCGGGACCGGCGGCAGTCTCCCGTGGCTACGCGAACGGGTCGAACTCCTGGTACTCCTTGCTGACGTCGTCGCGCTCGTCCTCGCGGTCGCGACGGCGCTGCGCGGCCGGGCGCGGCTCCTCCAGCCGGTGGTCCTCGCCACGGCGGCCGAGCATCTCCGCGCCGGCGGTCACCGTCGGCTCCCAGTCGAAGACGACGGCGTTGTCCTCGGCCCCGATGGCCACCCCGTCGCCCGCGCGGGCGCCCGCCTTGCGCAGCGCGTCCTCGACACCGAGCCGGTTCAGCCGGTCCGCGAGGTAGCCGACGGCCTCGTCGTTGTTGAAGTCGGTCTGGCGCACCCAGCGCTCCGGCTTCTCGCCGCGCACCCGGTAGATGCCGTCGTCCTCCAGCTTCACGGTGAAACCGGCGTCGTCCACGGCCTTGGGCCGGATGACGACACGGGTCGCCTCCTCCACCGGCTTGGCGGCACGCGCCTCGGCGATGACGCCCGCCAGCGCGAAGGAGAGCTCCTTGAGCCCGGTACGGGCCACGGCGGAGACCTCGAAGACGCGGTAGCCGCGGGCCTCCAGGTCGGGACGGATCATCTCCGCGAGGTCCAGCCCGTCCGGGATGTCGATCTTGTTGAGGACGACGATGCGGGGCCGGTCGTCCAGGCCGCCGTACAGCTTCAGCTCCTCCTCGATCGTGTCGAGGTCGGAGAGCGGGTCGCGGTCGGACTCCAGCGTCGCGGTGTCCAGTACGTGCACGAGCACCGAGCAGCGCTCGACGTGCCGCAGGAACTCCAGGCCGAGGCCCTTGCCCTGGCTGGCGCCCGGGATCAGGCCCGGGACGTCGGCGATGGTGTAGACGGTGCTGCCCGCGGTGACGACACCCAGGTTCGGGACCAGGGTCGTGAACGGGTAGTCGGCGATCTTCGGCTTGGCAGCCGACAGGACCGAGATCAGCGAGGACTTGCCGGCGCTCGGGTAGCCCACCAGGGCGACGTCGGCGACGGTCTTCAGCTCCAGGACGATGTCCCGGCTCTCACCGGGCTCGCCGAGCAGCGCGAAGCCGGGGGCCTTGCGCCGGGCGGAGGCCAGCGCCCCGTTGCCGAGGCCGCCGCGGCCGCCCTGGCCGGCGACGAACATGGTGCCCTGGCCGACCAGGTCGGCGAGCACGTTGCCGTCCGTGTCGAGCACGACGGTGCCGTCCGGCACGGGCAGGATCAGGTCCTGGCCCTCCTTGCCGGTGCGGTTGTCGCCCGCGCCGGGCTGGCCGTTGGTGGCCTTGCGGTGGGGGTGGTGGTGATAGTCGAGGAGCGTGGTGACGGCCTGGTCGACGATCAGGGTCACATCGCCGCCACGGCCGCCGTTGCCGCCGTCCGGGCCGCCGAGCGGCTTGAACTTCTCACGGTGAACGGAGGCGCAGCCGTGGCCCCCGTTACCCGCGGCGGCATGCAGCTCGACGCGGTCCACGAAGGTGGTCATGGTTGGAACCTCCAGTTACATACGTGCAGAAAAGTCTCGCTCGTGCCCCCGTAGGAGCAACACGCGAAAGGCGGACCCACTTCCCGTAAAAGGAAGTGAGGTCCGCCTCCACGTCAAACCGCTCGACGAGCGCCGAAAATCAGCCGGCGATCGGAACGATGTTCACGACCTTGCGGCCACGGTGCGTGCCGAACTCGACCGCACCGGCGGCGAGGGCGAACAGCGTGTCGTCGCCGCCACGGCCGACGCCCGTGCCCGGGTGGAAGTGGGTGCCGCGCTGGCGGACCAGGATCTCACCGGCGTTGACGGCCTGACCGCCGAAGCGCTTCACGCCGAGCCGCTGAGCATTGGAATCGCGCCCGTTCCGAGTGGACGATGCGCCCTTCTTATGTGCCATGTCTCCTCAGTCCCTTACTTCGCAGCCGCGGGAATACCGGTGACCTTGATCGCCGTGTACTGCTGGCGGTGACCCTGGCGACGGCGGTAGCCGGTCTTGTTCTTGTAGCGAAGGATGTCGATCTTCGCGCCCTTGTGGTGGTCCACGATCTCGGCCTGGACCTTGATGCCGTCAAGCACCCACGGGTCGCTGGTCACGGCGTCGCCGTCGACAACGAGCAGGGTAGAGAGCTCTACCGTGTCGCCAACACTGGCGGTGGGAATCTTGTCAACCTCAACGATGTCGCCGACAGCAACCTTGTGCTGGCGACCACCGCTGCGCACGATGGCGTACACGCGGATCTCACTCTCACTCGAAGCGGAAACCTCTGAAGCCAGCCGCTCACACGGGTCCGGAGACCCGTGATGATCCGGATTGGACGAGCGGCCTCTCCCGTACGAGCGGGAGGTCATTGCTCAGAGGTGTGGCGAAACAAACGCCGACGGTCAAGATTACGGGGCCTCGGACACCCGGTCAAACCGGGCCCCGGTTTCAGGCCCCGGCCGCTCTGACGTAGTCGGCGTAGGCGTCCCTGATCCCGTCCGGGGACAGGTTCAGATGTTCCAGGATCGTGTACCGGCCCGGCCTGGTCCGGGGTGCGAACTCGACCACCGAGACGAATTCGTCCACGCTGAATCCGATCTCCTGCGCGGTGACCGGCAGACCGTGGCGCCGCAGCGTCTCGGTCATCCGTACGGACTCCTGGTGGGCGCCGCGCAGATGCATCGCGAACGCCGCACCCAGACCGCACTGCTCACCGTGGCTGGCCGCCCGCTGGGGGAAGAGCAGGTCGAAGGCGTGGTTGATCTCGTGGCAGGCGCCGGAGGCGGGCCGGCTGTCACCCGCGACCGACATCGAGATACCGGTGAGCACCAGCCCCTCCGCCAGCACCTGGAGGAAACGGTCCTCGTCCAGTGAACCGGGGTGGCGCAGCACGGCCTCGCCGGCCTGCCGGGCCATCGCCGCGGCCAGTCCGTCGATGTCCTCGCCGTTGACCCGGTGGGCGAGCTCCCAGTCCGCCACCGCGGAGATGTTGGAGAGCGCGTCCCCGATCCCGGACCGCACGAAGCGGACCGGGGCCTCACGGATGATGTCGAGGTCGATGACGACGGCGATCGGGTTCGGAACACCGTACGAGCCGCGGCCCGAGTCGTTGTCCAGAGTGGCCACCGGTGAGCACAGACCGTCGTGGGACAGGTTCGTCGCCACGGCGACCAGCGGCAGCCCGACGCGCGCCGCGGCGAACTTGGCACAGTCGATGATCTTGCCGCCGCCGAGGCCGACCACGGCGTCGTACCGCCCGGACTTCATGTCCTCGGCCAGCTTGACGGCGTCGTTCAGCGTGCCACCGCCGACCTCGAACCAGGAGGCGCCGGGCAGGCTGTCCGACAGCCGCTCGCGCAGCGCCCGGCCGGAGCCCCCGCTGATCGCGACCGCCAGCTTCCCCGAACCGGAGATGCGCTGATCGGCGAGGACACCCGCCAGGTCGGCCAGAGCGCCGGCCCGGATGTCGACGACGACCGGCGCCGGTATCAGCCGGGTCAGTACTGGCACGCGATGGTCCTGCCCTTGGCCAGGTCCTCGTGGTTGTCGATCTCCACCCACTTGATGTCGCCGATCGGCTCCACGTCGACCTTGAAGCCGCGGTTGACGAGCTCCTGGTAGCCGTCCTCGTAGTACAGGTCGGGGTCACGCAGATACGTGGTCTTCAGCGCGTCGGCCAGCTCCTGGGCCGCGTCGCCCTCGATGAGGGTGACACCGATGTACTCGCCGGTGGCCTCGGCCGGGTCCATCAGCTTGGTGATGCGCTGCACGCCCTTCGACGGGTCGGCGACGACCTTCATCTCCTCGTCGGCGAGCTTCTTCACCGTGTCGAGGGCGAGGATGATCTTCTTGCCGTCGCCGCGGGCGGCCAGCAGCGTCTTCTCGACGGAGACGGGGTGCACGGTGTCGCCGTTGGCGAGGATCACGCCGTCCTTGAGGGCGTCACGGCCGCACCACAGGGAGTAGGCGTTGTTCCACTCCTCGGCCTTGTCGTTGTCGATCAGCGTGAGGGTGACGCCGTACTTCGCCTCAAGGGCCGCCTTGCGCTCGTAGAGGGCCTCCTTGCGGTAGCCCACGATGATCGCGACCTCGGTCAGCCCGACCTCGGCGAAGTTGCCCAGCGTCAGGTCGACGACGGTCAGACTCTCCTCGTTCCCCTCGGGGCCGACCGGCACCAGGGCCTTGGGAAGCGTGTCGGTGTAGGGGCGCAGACGGCGGCCGGCGCCGGCCGCCAGAATCATGCCGATCATGAGGGTTCTCCTTGGTCCTTGGTGCGGGTGTCTCGGGTGGGTCCGGGTGCGGTGCGAGTGCGCCGGATCAGAGCTCGGCCGCTACGTAACCGCGCAGCCAGGTACGGAAGTCGGGGCCCAGGTCCTCGCGCTCGCAGGCGAGTCTGACGATGGCCCGCAGGTAGTCGCCGCGGTCGCCGGTGTCGTAGCGGCGGCCGCGGAAGACGACACCGTGCACCGGGCCGCCGAGCTTCTCGTCGACGGCCAGCTGCTGAAGCGCGTCCGTCAGCTGGATCTCGCCACCCCGGCCCGGCTCCGTCTCGCGCAGCACGCCGAAGACGGCGGGGTCCAGGACATAGCGTCCGATGACGGCGAGATTGCTGGGCGCGTCGCCGGGCTCCGGCTTCTCCACCAGCCCGGTGACCCGGACGACGTCGCTCTCCGAGGTGGCTTCCACCGCGGCGCATCCGTACTGGTGGATCTGTTCGGGCGCGACCTCCATCAGCGCGACGACGCTGCCGCCCTCGCGCTCCTGGATCTCGGTCATGCGGGCCAGCAGCGGGTCGCGCGGGTCGATCAGGTCGTCGCCCAGGAGCACCGCGAACGGCTCGTCGCCCACATGGGGCTCCGCGCACAGGACGGCGTGACCGAGGCCGCGCGGGTCGCCCTGGCGGACGTAGTGCATGGTCGCCAGCTCGCTGGACTCCTGGACCCGGACCAGCCGTTCGTCGTCGCCCTTGCGGGTCAGCGCCGACTCCAGCTCGTAGTTCCGGTCGAAGTGGTCCTCCAGGGCGCGCTTGTTACGCCCGGTGATCATCAGCACATCGCTCAGCCCCGCGGCGGCGGCCTCCTCCACGACGTACTGGATCGCGGGCTTGTCGACCACCGGCAGCATCTCCTTGGGAGTTGCCTTGGTCGCCGGCAGAAACCGGGTACCGAGCCCGGCGGCGGGTATGACGGCCTTCTGGATCTTGCGCATGTGCTCAGACTTCCGTGTCCACTGGGCAGGTTGCGGTCAACGGGGGCGGCAGTACGCAGCCGGCCCGGTTCCTGTGACGGAACCGGTCCGGCTGCGTACGGGCGCACGGTGCGAGGCGGGTCAGGCCTCGTCGGCCGAAGCCGTGACGGAGGACGGCGTCTGCTGCTCCGCCGCCACCGTCTTCTTCGCTGCCGCCTTCTTGGCCGTCGTCTTCTTCGCGGCGGTCTTCTTGGCAGCCGTCTTCGTGGTGGCCGCCTTCTTGGCGGTGGCCTTCTTGGCGGTCTTGCGGGCCGCCTTCTTGGCCGGTGCCGGCGCGTCCTCGGGCTCGGGCTCGGACTCGGCGGAAGCCGTCACCACGACGGTCTCGGCCCCGTCGGTACCGGCCGGGGAACCCGCGGGCGCGGTGGCCTTGCGGGTCGCCCTACGCCGGGCACGCGGCGGTGCGGCCGGCTCCTCGGCCGGGACCTCCACGTGCGGGGCCTCGACGACCGGGTCCTCCGTGGCGACCGGGTCGGCGGCGGAGACCGGCTCCTCGGCCGTCTCGGCGGCCGGGGCCTGCTCGGCCTGGGCCGGCGAACCTGCCGGGGCGGTCGCCTTGCGGGTCGCACGACGGCGCGTACGGCCCTGGGGCGCCTCAGCGGCAGGAGCCTCGACGGCCGGGGCCTCGGCCACCGGCTCCGGCGCGGGCTCGGGCTCCACGACGGGCTCCGGCTGCACGACCGGCTCGGCCACCGGGGCCGGCGCGGACGCCGGCTTCGGGGCACCGGCCGGGGCCGACGCCTTACGCGTCGCCCGGCGACGGCCACGGCCACGCCCGGCGGCCGCCTCGGCCTCGGCCGGGCTGCTGTACAGCTCCTCGTCCGCGACGAACTCCGGCTCGGGCAGCGCCAGCGGGGCGGCGACCTCCGCCGCGACCTCGGCCTCGGTCTCGTGGTCCTGCTCGTGCTCGTGGCTGTGGTCGTGGTCCTGCTCGTGGTCCTGGCCCGAGCCGCCGCGGCCGCGCTTCTTGGCACGCTTGCCGCCACCGCCGCCACCGATCGAGGTGGGCTGCTCCATGTGCACGATCACGCCGCGCCCGTTGCAGTGGACACAGGTCTCGGAGAAGGACTCCAGCAGACCCTGACCGACCCGCTTACGGGTCATCTGGACCAGGCCGAGCGAGGTGACCTCGGCGACCTGGTGCTTCGTACGGTCGCGTCCCAGGCACTCCAGCAGACGCCGCAGCACCAGGTCCCGGTTGGACTCCAGCACCATGTCGATGAAGTCGACGACGACGATGCCGCCGAGGTCGCGCAGCCGCAGCTGGCGCACGATCTCCTCGGCCGCCTCCAGGTTGTTCTTGGTGACGGTCTCCTCGAGGTTGCCGCCCTGACCGGTGAACTTGCCGGTGTTGACGTCGACGACGACCATCGCCTCGGTCTTGTCGATCACCAGCGAGCCGCCGCTCGGCAGGTAGACCTTGCGGTCCAGCGCCTTCATGAGCTGCTCGTCGATCCGGTAGGTCGCGAAGATGTCGACCTCGGAGGTCCACCGCGACAGCCGGTCCGTCAGGTCGGGCGCCACGTGCGAGACATAGCCGTGGATGGTGTCCCACGCCTCGTTGCCGCTGACGATGACCTTGGAGAAGTCCTCGTTGAAGATGTCGCGGACGACCCGGACGGTCATGTCCGGCTCGCCGTAGAGCAGCGTCGGCGCGTTGGAGCTGCCGCTGTTCTTCGACTTCTTCTGGATGTCCTCCCACTGCTGCTGGAGCCGCTCGACGTCGCGACGCAGCTCGTCCTCGCTCGCGCCCTCCGCGGCGGTGCGGACGATGACGCCCGCGTCCTCGGGGACGATCTTCTTGAGGATGGTCTTGAGCCGGGCGCGCTCGGTGTCGGGCAGCTTGCGGCTGATCCCGGTCATCGAGCCCTCGGGCACATAGACCAGGTAGCGGCCGGGCAGCGAGACCTGGCTGGTCAGGCGGGCGCCCTTGTGGCCGATCGGGTCCTTCGTCACCTGAACGAGGACGGACTGGCCGGACTTGAGCGCGGTCTCGATGCGGCGCGGCCCGTGGGCCATGCCGAGCGCCTCGAAGTTGACCTCACCGGCGTACAGGACGGCGTTGCGGCCCTTGCCGATGTCGACGAAGGCGGCCTCCATGGACGGCAGGACGTTCTGGACCTTGCCCAGGTAGACGTTGCCGACGTAGCTGGTGGCCTGCTCCTTGTTGACGTAGTGCTCGACGAGCACGTTGTCCTCGAGGACGCCGATCTGGGTGCGCTCGCCGCTCTGGCGGACGACCATGACGCGCTCGACGGCCTCGCGGCGGGCCAGGAACTCCGACTCGGTGATGATCGGAACCCGGCGGCGGCCCTGCTCGCGGCCCTCGCGGCGGCGCTGCTTCTTGGCCTCCATACGGGTCGAGCCCTTGATGGACTGGACCTCGTCGAAGCCGGTGCCGGGCTCGCGCTCGGCTTCCTTCTTACGGGGCTCACGGACCTTGACGACGGTGCGCTCCGGGTCGTCCGTGCCGTTCTCGGCGTCGGACGAGGAGTCACCGCTGCGACGACGGCGGCGACGGCGGCGACGGCTGCTGCTCGATCCCGAGGCACCGGAGTCGTGGTCGTCGTCGTTGTCGTCGTGGTCGTCGTCGCCCTCGTCCTCGGACTCGGACTCGTGGGCGCGCTCGTGCTCGTCGCCGGAGCGGTCGGAGGCGTCGTCGGCGTGCTGCTCGGCGGTCTCGTCCTCGGCGGACTCACCGCGACGGCG
>NZ_JAFMPZ010000032.1 GCF_017353455.1 Streptomyces laculatispora | reverse complement strand
GCTCGACCCGCAGGTCGTCGCCCAGTTGCTGGCCCGGCAGCGACGGGACGACCCGCTGGAGAAGCTGACCGCGCGTGAAAGGCAGTTGCTGGCGCTGATGGCCGAGGGCCATTCCAACACGGCCATCGCCCGGCGCATGGTGCTCTCCGGCAGCGCGGTGGAGAAGCACATCGGGAACGTCTTCGCGAAGCTCGGCCTGCCGCCCGACGACACGCGCCACCGCCGGGTGCTCGCCGTCCTCGCCCACCTCAACGCCTGACGGCGTCCCTTCACCAGCCGCCTTCGAAGAAGGCCAGGAGCGCCGGGGCCGGGTCGGCCGTGGTGGCCGTGTTCGCCGCGGCGATCACGAGGACGGCCGCCGCCAGCAGGGCCCGGAGAAGACCGGACGCCCGGAACACGCGCCTGGTCCGCCGGTCGGACGCCGCTGTTCCGGCGAACCTCCGCCACGACACCGCGCTGACGGCGACGAAGGAGAGGGCCACCACCGTCGCGGTCACGGCCAGCACGGCGTGGTACCGCCGGAAGTCGCTGACCATCACCTCGAGGGGAGGCGGGGTCGGGCCACCCGCGTCCGGGTAGCCGGCCAGTTGCCGCCTGATCTCACCGAGCGCGTCGGCGAGCTCTCCGTGGGACGCGTGGACCGGCAGCATCGACATCAGCGAGGAGAAGGGCGCCAGCGCACCCTGGATGTTGGCCATCACCATCGCCAGCGAGAACAGTGCGAGCGCCGCGACGAACGCCCCGGCGGACGCGAGAGCGGCCCTCCTTCCCGCGGTGAGCGCACCGGCCCGCAGGAACGCGTTCCGCAGCAGAACGGCGAGCGCGATGAGCACGGCCAGCAGGACCGCGGCGACCACGGCCTTGACCACGTGGTAGCGGGACCAGTAGTCGACGACGCCCCGCAGACCAGGGGGAAGACTCCGCTCACCGGATTCCCAGTAGTCGACGAACGACGCGGACAGACGGTCCTCGAGGTCGCGCCGGTCGCCGTGGCCACCGCCCGACACGCTCCCCGCCACCGGGCCGGGGGCGAGTACGAAGGCGGGGACGAGAGCCACGGCGAGAGCGGCGAGCACGGTGACCGCGCGGGCGGGGACACCCGCGGTGCGGGACGGTCCGGGCGGGCTGTTGGGTGGTGACGTTGTGGACATGCTGGTGACTCTGTCGCAGCACCGCCCGCCCGGTCACTGCGGTCCGCCGCCCGCTCGGGGTATGGCAGGCCACACCCCGGGCGGGCGGCAGGGATCACGCAACGGCTCTCAGTCCTCCGGGGGGAACACCACTTCCCCCGAGTCGGCCAGGGCGACCGTGATCGCCTCGACCGGACACCCCTCGGCCGCGGCGAGGACCCGCTCGTTGGCGTCGGTCTCGGGGTCGACGGGACGGGACTGCCGGGCGGAGTCCAGCCGGAAGCCGTCCGGTGCGTGGTTCACGCACATCCCCGACCCGATGCACACGCTCCGGTCGACCTCGACGCTCCACCGGTCCCCCATCAGGCCCCTCCCCCGTACCCGGCGGGCAGGTGGATCATCTTGTGCTCGAAGTACTCCCCGTAGCCCTCGGGCCCGAACTCCCTTCCCAGACCGGAGTTCTTGTAGCCGCCGAACGGCCCGAGCATGTCGAGACTGAAGGTGTTCACGCTGTACGTGCCGGTCCTGACCCGGCGGGCGATGTCGATGCCGCGCTCGGTGTCGGCGGTCCAGACGCTGCCGCTGAGCCCGTACTCGGAGTCGTTGGCGATCCTCACGGCCTCGTCCTCGTCGCCGTACGGCAGCAGGCAGATGACCGGGCCGAAGATCTCCTCGCGGGCGATGCGCATGGAGTTGTCGACCCCGCCGAAGAGCGTCGGCTCGACGTACCACCCCCGCTCCTGGGAGGCCGGACGCCCGCCACCGGTAAGGATCTTGGCCCCCTCCTCCTGCCCGATCCGGATGTAGTCGAGGGAGCGCTGCTGCTGGCGCTGCGCGACGAGCGGTCCGAGTTCGGTGGCCGGGTCGAGCGGATCGCCGACCTTGAGCGCGCCGGCGGCGGCGGCGAACGCCTCGGCCATCTCCTCGTACCGGGAACGCGGCACGAGGATCCGGGTCTGGGCCACGCAGGCCTGCCCGTTGATCATCCAGGCGAAGGGCACGATGCCCGCGACGGCGGCGTCCAGATCGGCGTCGGGGAGGATCACGGCGGCGGACTTCCCGCCCAGTTCCAGGGTGACGCGGGTGAGGTTGCGCGAGGCGACCTCCATGACCCGCCGCCCGGCGGCGACGGACCCGGTGAACGAGACCTTGTCGACGCCGGGATGCCCGACCAGGTACTCACTCACCTCGCGGTCGGCCGGCAGGATCGACAGCACACCCTCGGGCAGCCCGGCCCCGGCGACGATCTCGGCCAGGAGGTAGGCGTCGAGCGGCGATTCGGGCGACACCTTCAGGACGGCCGAGCACCCGGCGAGCAGCGCGGGCGCGAGTTTGGCGGCGGCGGTGAACTGCGGCACGTTCCACGGCACCACGGCGGCGACCACCCCGACGGGCTCCCGCCGTACGAGCAGCGGCCCCAGCGCCCCGTCCCGGCGCTCCTCGTACGGGAAGGTGCGGGCGACGGTGATCGCCGCGTCCCACACCATCATCGCGGCGAGGGCCTGCACCATGACGCTGGAGCTGTACGGGGTGCCGTTCTCCGAGCTGATGACCCGGGCGATCTCCTCGTACCGCACGGCGAACGCGTCCTTGATCCGCGTGACGACGTCGATCCGCTCGGCCGGCGTCATCCGGGGCCAGGGCCCCTCGTCGAACGCCCGCCGGGCGGCGGCGACCGCCCGGTCCACATCCCCCTCGGCGGCGTGCGGCACCCGGCCGATGACCTGCTCGGTGTGCGGGGAGATGACCTCGATGACTTCCCGCCCGAGCGGATCGACCAACTCCCCGCCGATGAACAGTTTTCCGTGTTCGACAAGCTCGCTCATGGCTGCTGCCTCCCGCGACGCGGCACGTGACCCGACTCGTTGACTGAATTCTTCGTTCTGCGTCCGGCATGCATCCGAACAACAGCTGACTACATGTCAGAACTGATACCAGTTCCAGTTCCAGGAGTCCACGGCCGGGACATGGCCGAAGCGTGGCCGGACGCCTCCGGAACCACTCCCGCGGCACGGCCCACCGGGCAGACTGGCCTCCATGACCGCCTCCCTGCACCACATCGTCATCGACACCCACGACCTGCCCGCCCTGGCCCGTTTCTGGGCGGCCGTACTGAAGTGGCGCATCCTGTCCGAGCGGGAGCGGGAGGTCGTGATCGGCCCGGACGCGGCAGCCCCGGTGGGCATCTGCTTCATGCCCGCGCCCGAGACGAAGTCCGTGAAGAACCGTCTGCACCTCGATCTGACCACGCAACCCTCCGAGGGGGAGGCGGAGATCGAGCGCATCCTCGCGCTGGGCGCGCGCCGGGTGGAGATCGGACAGACCGGCGAGGAGTCGTGGACCGTACTCGCGGACCCGGAGGGCAATGAGTTCTGCGTCGTGCGGCCGAAGGTCACCCTGATCGGATAGTCGACCGGGGCTACCACTGGAACAAGTTCTCGTTACAGTGGACGCGGCGCGTCGTGGCCGTACCCCGCACGCCGCCGAGACCGCGGAGAGATGGGGAGTCCATGACGCAGGTGATGAACCACGGTGGAGGCGTCCACAGCATCAAAGTCCCCATTCCGGACAACCCGTTGGGCCACACCCTGGTCCATGTCCTCGACACCGGCCGGGGTCCGGTCCTGATCGACACGGGCTGGGACGACCCGGAGGCCTGGGACACCCTGACGGCCGGGCTCACGGCAATCGGCGTGGACATCACCGGCATCCACGGCGTGGTCATCACCCACCACCACCCCGACCACCACGGACTGTCCGGCCAGGTGCGCGAGGCGTCCGGGGCCTGGATCGCGATGCACGCCGCCGACACGGCGATCGTGCGCCGCACCCGGGAGTCCGAACCGGGCACCTGGCTGTCGTACCTCGCGGCGAAGCTGGCGACGGTCGGCGCCCCCGAGGACCACATCGCCCCGCTCCTGGCCGCGCGCGAGAAGGGCGGCCGGATGCGTACCCTGCCCGGCCTGCGGGCCGCGCTCCCGGACCGCGAGATCGTGCCCGGCGAACTCCTCGACCTGGCGGGCCGCAGACTGCGCGCGATCTGGACCCCGGGCCACACCCCCGGCCATGTCTGCCTCCACCTGGAGGAGGACCACCCGGCCAACCTGCCCGGCCGCGGCCGCCTCTTCTCCGGCGACCACCTGCTCCCCGGCATCAGCCCGCACGTCGGCCTCTACGAGGACCCGGACAGCGCGACCGAGACCGATCCGCTCGGGGACTACCTCGCCTCACTGGAACGGATCGGCCGCCTGGGGGTCGCCGAGGTGCTGCCCGCCCACCAGTACGCGTTCCCG
>NZ_JAFMPZ010000031.1 GCF_017353455.1 Streptomyces laculatispora | reverse complement strand
CCCCGGTACTGTCGGGTTCCCCAAGGCCAGCGCACATCGGTGTTCCGGGCGCCGGGTGGTGCGAGTTCCAGGGGGCGTACGCGCGGTCCACGCGCTCGGGCGTACACGTCGCTACGTACCACCTTGGTGCGAGCTGTGAGACTTCTCCGCAGATCAGCGCACCCGCCCGCGTCAGGACGCATGAACGGCAACTGACTGGTACGTGCAAATTATTTGGGATGGCCCGGAATCGGAACACCGGGGCACTCGCGCTCGTTGTCACGACGTGAGCACGACACCACCTGTACTTGCCGCAGAGCTGGCACAGGCGTGGGCCGATATTCAGCGGTACCACCCCGAGCTGCCCGATCTTGCCGCGCCCGAGTCCCTGATCGGAGAGTCCTCGTCCGCCTGTGGCGCCGAGCTCTCCTTCGAACGGCTGCTCCACGAGGCAGTCCATGGCATCGCCGCCGCGCGAGGTGTCCGTGACACCTCGCGCGCCGGCCGCTACCACAACCGTCGATTCCTCGCGATCGCCGAGGAGCTGGGCCTCGATCACGCCGAGGAGCCCCACCCCAGCAGTGGCTTCTCACTGGTCACGCTCAACCCCGAGGCCAAGCGCCGGTACCGGCCGACGATGGAACGGCTGCAGCGCGCCCTCAAGGCGCACACCGTGGCCACCGCCGCCGACACCAAGCGCTCCTTCCGCGGCCCGGCCGCCCGGCACGGCTCCTCCGGAGGAGGCGTGCGGGTCAAGGCCGTCTGCGACTGCGGTCGCAATGTGCGCGTCGTCCCCTCGGTCCTCGCGCAGGCCCCGATCGTCTGCGGCGGCTGCGGAAAGCCGTTCCGGATCCCGGAAGCAGTGGTCGCGGTGGGGTGAACCGATGTGGTGTGGCACAATGGCTAGCTGTACTCGACAGTCGCATAGGACCCCTCTCTCCTCCGGCTGACGCGTCCATCGGGCACCCGAGTACCGCAACCCCACGTGGCATCTTCGTTGTGCCCAACCACGTCATAGACCAGGAGACACCACTTCCGTGGCAGTCAAGATCAAGCTGAAGCGTCTGGGCAAGATCCGTTCGCCTCACTACCGCATCGTCGTCGCCGACTCCCGTACCCGCCGTGATGGCCGGGCCATCGAGGAGATCGGCCTGTACCACCCGGTGCAGAACCCCTCGCGCATCGAGGTCAACGCAGAGCGCGCGCAGTACTGGCTGTCCGTCGGCGCCCAGCCGACCGAGCCGGTTCTCGCGATCCTGAAGCTCACCGGTGACTGGCAGGCCCACAAGGGTCTCCCGGCCCCCGCGCCGCTTCTGCAGCCGGAGCCCAAGGCTGACAAGCGCGCCCTGTTCGAGGCCCTGACCAAGGACACCGCTGAGGAGTCCAAGGGCGAGGCCATCACGCAGAAGGCGAAGAAGGCCGACAAGAAGGCGGACGAGGCTGCTGACGCAGCTGCGCCCGCCGAGTCGACCGAGGCCTGAGCATGCTCGAGGAGGCTCTCGAGCACCTCGTGAAAGGCATCGTCGACAACCCCGAGGACGTGCAGGTCGCCTCGCGCAACCTGCGTCGCGGCCGTGTACTCGAGGTTCGGGTCCACCCCGATGACCTCGGCAAGGTGATCGGCCGCAACGGTCGCACCGCACGTGCGTTGCGTACCGTCGTCGGCGCCATCGGCGGCCGTGGTATCCGCGTCGACCTCGTCGATGTGGATCAGGTTCGCTGACAGAGTTGAACACCGGCACGGGCCGGGGAGGGCCATGAGCCCGCCCCGGCCCGTCGTCGTACGACAGGAGAGACACAAGGTGCAGTTGGTAGTCGCGCGGATCGGTCGCGCCCACGGCATCAAGGGCGAGGTCACCGTCGAGGTGCGCACGGACGAGCCGGAGATCCGGCTCGGACCCGGTGCGGTACTGGCCACCGAGCCGGCCTCGACGGGACCGCTGACGATCGAGACCGGCCGGGTGCACAGCGGCCGGCTGCTGCTGCGTTTCGAGGGCGTACGGGACCGTACGGCCGCCGAGGCGCTGCGCAATACGCTGCTGATCGCCGACGTGGACCCGGAGGAGCTCCCGGAGGACCCCGAGGAGTTCTACGACCATCAGCTGATGGACCTGGACGTGGTTCTCGCCGACGGCACCGAGATCGGCCGGATCACCGAGATCACGCATCTGCCGTCCCAGGACCTCTTCATCGTGGAGCGTCCCGACGGCACCGAGGTGATGATCCCGTTCGTCGAGGAGATCGTCTCCGAGATCGACCTGGAGGAACAGCGCGCGGTGATCACTCCGCCGCCGGGCCTGATCGACGAGAGCGAGGCGGTCGTGGTCTCCTCGCGCGACGAGGAGTCCGCAGCCGCCGGGCCCGGTACCGACGGGTCCGCTCCCGCCGAGCGCGGGGAAGACGACTGATGCGCCTCGACGTCGTCACGATCTTCCCCGAGTACCTCGAACCGCTGAACGTCTCGCTCGTCGGCAAGGCCCGCGCCCGCGGACGCCTCGACGTGCACGTGCACGATCTGCGGGAGTGGACGTACGACCGCCACAACACGGTCGACGACACCCCCTACGGCGGCGGCCCCGGCATGGTCATGAAGACCGAGCCGTGGGGCGACGCCCTGGACGAGACCCTGGCCGGCGGCTACGAGGCCGGTGCGCACTCCCCGGTGCTCGTGGTGCCGACACCGAGTGGCCGGCCGTTCACCCAGGAACTCGCCGTCGAGCTGTCCGAGCGGCCCTGGCTGATCTTCGCCCCGGCCCGCTACGAGGGCATCGACCGGCGGGTGACCGAGGAGTACGCCACCCGGATGCCGGTCGTCGAGGTGTCCATCGGCGACTACGTGCTGGCCGGCGGCGAAGCCGCGGTGCTGGTGATCACGGAGGCGGTGGCCCGGCTGCTGCCCGGCGTGCTCGGCAACGCCGAATCGCACCGGGACGACTCCTTCGCCCCCGGCGCGATGGCCGATCTGCTGGAGGGGCCCGTCTACACCAAGCCGCCCGAGTGGCGCGGCCGGGGCATTCCGGACGTGCTGCTCAGCGGCCACCACGGCCGGATCGCCCGCTGGCGCCGGGACGAGGCCTTCCGTCGTACCGCGCTCAACAGGCCCGATCTGATCGAGCGTTGTGAGGCGGCGGGCTTCGACAAGAAGGACCGCGAGATGCTCTCGATCCTCGGGTGGTCACCCGAGCCCGGCGGCCGATTTTGGCGCAGGCCCGACGCCGTGGAACAATAGGCCGCTGCTGTACGTCCGGCGCGCGCCCCTGCCACAGGGGGAAAGACGCCCGTCCGACGCGATCAGCACCCCGAACTCATCACTCTCCCGCCGATGACCTGTGGCATCGGCGAAGAAAGCAGACAACATGGCTTCCCTGCTCGATGGCGTCAACGCCGCCTCGCTGCGCACCGACCTCCCGGCGTTCCGCGCCGGTGACACCGTCAACGTTCACGTCCGCGTGATCGAGGGCAACCGCTCCCGTATCCAGCAGTTCAAGGGCATCGTCATCCGCCGCCAGGGCGCGGGCATCAGCGAGACCTTCACGGTCCGCAAGGTCTCCTTCAGCGTCGGCGTCGAGCGCACCTTCCCGGTGCACAGCCCGATCTTCGAGAAGATCGAGCTCGTCACCCGCGGTGACGTCCGTCGCGCCAAGCTGTACTTCCTCCGTGAGCTGCGCGGCAAGGCCGCGAAGATCAAGGAGAAGCGCGACCGCTGAGCTGGCTCCCAGGTCCACAGCACGGCCGGATAAGCTCTGGCCCCGATGGACACGGAAGCAAGAACCACGGAGCGCGACCGCTCCTCCGCAGCCCCTACGGGGCCGGAGGAGGGGTCGCGCTTTTCGCGTATCCCGCACCGTTTCGCCGCCGCGATGTCATGGCGGCACACCGTCGCGCTCGGTGCTGTCTGTTCGGTCTTCGTGCTGCTCTTCAGCGCTTTCGTGGTGCAGCCCTTCCTGATTCCCAGCAGCTCGATGGAGTCGACGCTGCAGGTCGGGGACCGGGTGCTGGTCAACAAACTGGCGTACCGTTTCGGCGCCGAACCCCGGCGCGGCGACGTGGTGGTCTTCGACGGCACCGGCTCCTTTGTACGGGAGGCGCCGCAGGAGAACCCGGTGACCGGGCTGCTGCACGGCGCGGCGGCATCCCTGGGGCTCGCGGAGCCCGCCGAGACCGACTTCGTGAAGCGGGTGGTGGGTGTGGGGGGCGATCGGGTGGTCTGCTGCGACGAGCGGGGGCGGGTCGAGGTGAACGGCCGGCCGTTGGACGAGGACTACCTGTTCGTGGGTGACGCGCCGTCCCGGGCCCCGTTCGACATCGTCGTGCCGGACGGCACGCTCTGGATGATGGGCGATCACCGTAGCCGCTCCCGGGACTCCCGTGACCACCTGGGCGAACCGGGGGGCGGCATGGTGCCCGTCGACAAGGTGATCGGCAGGGTCGACTGGATCGGCTGGCCGCTGGGGCGGCTGGACTCCCTCCCGGGCACCGCGGCCTTCGACGGCGTACCTGCCCCGGGGGCGACGCATGGGTAACCGCGGGCGGCCGCACGACGCTGCCGATCCCGGGGTGCCGCTGCCCACCGGCAGCAGGCCGGCGGCCGCCCGCTCGCTGCCCACCCGGGCGGAGCGGCGCAGACTGGCCCGCAAGGTGAAGCGGAAGCGGCGCAGATCGGCCGTGCAGGAGATACCCCTCCTGATCACCGTCGCACTGGTGATCGCGCTGGTACTGAAGACGTTCCTGGTGCAGGCCTTCGTGATCCCGTCGGGATCCATGGAACAGACCATCCGGATCGGCGACCGGGTCCTCGTGGACAAGCTGACGCCGTGGTTCGGGTCCCGTCCGCAGCGTGGCGATGTGGTCGTGTTCAAGAACCCCTCCGACTGGCCGCCGCCGAATCCGGTGACGGCGAAGGAGCCGCCTGTCGTCATCAAGCAGGTGAAGGAGGTGCTGACCTTCATCGGGCTGCTGCCGTCCGACGACGAACAGGACCTGATCAAGCGGGTGGTCGCCGTCGGCGGCGACACGGTGAAGTGCTGCGACAAGGACGGCCGGCTCATGGTCAACGGCCAGGCGGTCGACGAGCCCTACGTCTTTCCCGGCAATCCCCCCTCCACGATCAAATTCGAGGTAAAGGTTCCTGTCGGACGAATCTTCGTGATGGGCGACCATCGCTCCAATTCCGCCGATTCACGTTTCCACCTGGACAAGACGGCCGACGGCACGGTTTCCGAGGATGCCGTAGTGGGACGGGCCGTGGTGATCGCCTGGCCCTTCGGGCACTGGGGGAAGCTGGAGGAACGTTCGGTGTTCTCCTCGGTCCCGGACGCGCGCGCCGGGACGGCTGCTGCCCCCGGACCGTCGAATAGTGTGTCCCAGGATCCCAACGGAATGATCCGGCTCCCGACCCCTGCGGAACTCCCGCTCGTTATGGGAGTGGTTGGCCTGCACCGGCTAGGGCGCAGGCGGTGGCACGGAATAAGGAGCAGATGTGGGGGATTTGGCGGTGGGCGCACGATCCGGACACGGCGAACCCGAGGACCGGCCGGACACTCCGGAGAGCGTCGAGCCGGCCGGGACGACGGCGGACCGGACGGAGAGTGACGGCGACTCCCCGAGCAGCGGCAGTACGGCCCGGAAGAAGCCCCGCTCCTTCTGGAAGGAGCTGCCCCTCCTCATCGGTATCGCGCTGGTTCTCGCGCTGCTGATCAAGACGTTTCTGGTGCAGGCGTTCTCCATTCCGTCGGATTCGATGCAGAACACCCTTCAGCGGGGTGACCGGGTGCTGGTCGACAAGCTGACCCCGTGGTTCGGCTCGGAGCCGGAGCGCGGCGAGGTCGTCGTCTTCCACGACCCGGGCGGCTGGCTGGAGAACACTCCGGCGGCCAACCCGAACGCGGTGCAGAAGTTCCTGAGCTTCATCGGGCTGATGCCGTCGGCCGAGGAGAAGGACCTGATCAAGCGGGTCATCGCGATCGGCGGTGACACGGTGGAGTGCAAGACGAACGGCCCGGTCACGGTCAACGGCAGGGCGCTGGACGACACGTCCTTCATCTTCCAGGGGAACACCGCCTGCAACGACGAGCCGTTCGGCCCGATCAAGGTCCCCAAGGGCCGTATCTGGGTGATGGGCGACCACCGTCAGAACTCCCTCGACTCCCGCTACCACCAGGAGCTGCCGGGTGGTGGCACCGTCTCCACGGACGAGGTGGTGGGCCGGGCCATCGTGGTCGCGTGGCCGGTCAACCGCTGGGCGACCCTGCCCATCCCGAAGACCTTCGACCAGCCGGGTCTGAACGCCGCGGCTGCGATGGCGCCGGGTGCGCTCGGCTTCGCCGGTGCTGTGCCCCTGGTGCTCTGGCGCAGGCGGAGCAGGGCCGTGCCGGTGCGGCAGAAGTAAGGGGTACGGAGTCGCCGCGCCGGGCTGCCTTGCCCCCCTCCACGGGGGCTCGTCGGGTGCGCATCCGATGTGGGACGTGCCCGGCTCTCCGACTCCACCGGCCCGGAGAGGGCAGTAGCTCCGGGGAACCCCCGCTCGTTGTACGGGGTGCGGGTTTGTGATCGGCAGGCCCGGTGGGCAGGCGTTGGCGCAGAGTGAGGAATGAATGTGAGCGACGTGGCAGGCGAAGCACGAGCTGGACACGGACAGTCCACGGAGAGGTTCGAGCAGCCTGCTGACTCCGCCTTCGACTCTGTTGGAGAGACGGGGGATCCGGACGGGCCGCAGGGCGCGCCCGACTCGGACCGGAGTGGGAAGCGGGTCAAGAAGCCCCGCCCCCTCTGGAAGGAGCTGCCCCTCCTCATCGGTATCGCGCTGGTTCTCGCGCTGTTGATCAAGACGTTTCTGGTGCAGGCGTTCTCCATTCCGTCGGATTCGATGCAGAACACCCTTCAGCGGGGTGACCGGGTGCTGGTCGACAAGCTGACCCCGTGGTTCGGCTCCGAGCCGGAGCGCGGCGAGGTCGTCGTCTTCCACGATCCGAGTCACTGGCTGGACGGGGAGCCGACCCCTGAGCCGAACGCGGTGCAGACGTTCCTGAGCTTCATCGGGCTGATGCCGTCGTCGCAGGAGAAGGACCTGATCAAGCGGACGATCGCGGTCGGCGGTGACACCGTGTCGTGCAAGAAGGGCGGCCCGGTCGAGGTGAACGGCAAGGCGCTCGACGAGCCGTACATCTTCCCCGGTGGCACGCCGTGCGACGACATGCCCTTCGGGCCGTTCAAGGTGCCCGACGGCAAGATCTGGGTGATGGGTGACCACCGCCAGGACTCCTCGGACTCGCGCTATCACACCAGCGACGCGAACAAGGGCTTCGTGCCGGTGGACGAGGTCGTGGGCCGGGCCGTGGTGGTGGCCTGGCCGCTCAATCGCTGGACGACCCTGCCCGTCCCGGACACCTTCGACCAGCCTGGCATGAGTGCCGCGGCGGCGATGGCGCCCGGCGCGCTCGGCATCGCCGGTGCGCTGCCGATCGTGATCCGGCGCAGGCGGAGGCTGAGGCTGACCAGCGGGCGTACCGCCGGGTAGGGTGCCGACTCGGATCAGCGATTGTCGATCTCCGATGGGGGACGCTGGGATGAGTGGAACAGGACGTACGGATGACGGCCGCGGCCGGCTCGGCAGCATGCTGTCGGGGCTGGCGGTGGCCGTCGGCTGTGTGCTCTTCCTCGGCGGGTTCGCCTGGGCGGCCGTGGTGTACCGGCCTTACACGGTGCCGACCGAGTCGATGACCCCGACGGTGAACGCGGGCGACCGGGTTCTCGCGCAGCGGGTGGACGGCAGCGAGGTGCGCCGGGGCGATGTGGTGGTGTTCACCGATCCGGCGTGGGGCGATATGCCGATGGTGAAGCGGGTCGTCGGGATCGGCGGCGACAAGGTCGGCTGCTGCGAGAAGGACGGCCGGCTCACGGTCAACGGCATACCCGTTGAGGAACCGTATCTGCAGACACCGGACCCCGCCTCGGCGAACGACTTCACGGCCGAGGTGCCCAAGGGGCAGCTCTTCCTCCTGGGCGACGACCGCCGGGTTTCGCTGGACTCCCGGGTCCATCTGGAGGACCGCGGGCAGGGCTCGGTACCCCGCAGTGCCGTGACGGCCCGGGTGGACGCCGTCGCCTGGCCGCTGGGCAGCATGATCGAACGGCCGCATGCCTTCGCCGCGCTGCCGGGCGGGGTGTCGTCGGCGGGTCCGCTCAAACTTCAGCTCGGGGCCGTGGCCGGTGGCGTGGTGCTGATTCTGGCCGGTGCCGTGTACGGGCCGGTCGCCGCCCGGTCGAAGCGGAACAAGCAGGGGAAGGCGGCTGCCGGTGTCCACTGAGACGCGCAAGGTCTCCCGCCTGGTACTCCTCGATCCGGACGACCGCATTCTGCTGATGCACGGGTTCGAACCGGAGGATCCGGCGAGTACCTGGTGGTTCACCCCCGGCGGGGGGCTGGAGGGTGACGAGACCCGGGAGCAGGCCGCGCTGCGCGAACTGGCCGAGGAGACCGGGATCAGGGATGCCGAACTGGGCCCGCTTCTCTGGAAGCGGCAGTGCTCCTTCCCGTTCGACGGCCGGCGCTGGGATCAGGACGAGTGGTACTTCCTCGCCCGTACGACGCGGACCCTGACGGACACCAGCGGGCAGACCGGGCTTGAACGGCGCAGTGTCGCGGGTCTGAGGTGGTGGACCTCCGCCGAACTGTCGGCGACGCGTGAGACGGTGTACCCGACCAGACTCGCCGGGCTGCTGCGCACGCTGCTCGACGAGGGTCCTCCGCGTACGCCGTTGGTTCTGGCTCCCGAAATCGCCTGAGCGTCCGGGGCGCCGGGGCCTGGCGCACAATGGGGGAACGCACGGCTGAAGGGGAACATGTCAATGAGCGCCGAGGACCTCGAGAAGTACGAGACCGAGATGGAGCTGAAGCTCTACCGGGAGTACCGCGATGTCGTCGGTCTGTTCAAATATGTGATCGAGACCGAACGGCGCTTCTACCTCACCAACGACTACGAGATGCAGGTGCACTCGGTCCAGGGTGAGGTGTTTTTCGAGGTGTCCATGGCGGATGCCTGGGTCTGGGACATGTACCGGCCCGCACGGTTCGTGAAGCAGGTCCGGGTGCTGACGTTCAAGGACGTCAACATCGAGGAGCTCAACAAGAGCGATCTCGAGCTTCCGGGTGGCTGAGTTGTCCACATCCGCCGGCTTGTCCACCAAGATCCACTAGCGGCGGGCGGACGCGTCAGAGTCGGTGCCGGAGGTGGTGCCGATATGAACGCACGGGGGGCACTCGGGCGGTACGGCGAGGATCTGGCGGCGCGGCTGCTGACCGATGCCGGAATGTCCGTACTGGAGCGGAACTGGCGCTGTCGCACCGGCGAGATCGACATCGTCGCGCTGGACGGCGACGCGCTCGTCATCTGTGAGGTGAAGACGCGCAGGGCGGGTGGATTCGAGCACCCGATGGCCGCCGTCACACCGGCCAAGGCGGACCGTCTGCGTCGGCTGGCCGAACTCTGGCTGGACCGGCACGGCGGTCCGCCGCCCGGCGGGGTGCGCATCGACCTGGTCGGCGTGGTGCTGCCCAGGCGCGGTGCGCCGCTGGCCGAGCACGCGCGGGGGGTGGCCTGATGGGTTTCGCGCGTGCCTGCTCGGTGGCTCTGGTCGGCGTCGAGGGCGTGGTGGTGGAGGTCCAGGCGGACCTGGAGGCGGGAGTGGCGGCGTTCACCCTGGTGGGGCTGCCGGACAAGAGCCTGGTGGAGAGCCGCGACCGGGTCAGGGCCGCCGTGGTCAATTCAGGCGCCGAGTGGCCGCAGAAGAAGCTCACGGTGGGCCTTTCCCCGGCCTCGGTCCCCAAGGGCGGTTCGGGTTTCGATCTCGCCGTGGCGTGTGCGGTGCTCGGCGCGGCCGAGCGGATCGACCCCGCTTCGATCGCCGATGTCGTGATGATCGGGGAGCTGGGGCTCGACGGCAGGGTGCGGCCGGTGCGCGGGGTACTGCCCGCCGTCCTGGCCGCGGCGGAGGCCGGATACCGGCAGGTGGTCGTCCCCGAACAGACGGCGGGCGAGGCGGCGCTGGTACCCGGGGTCTCCGTGCTCGGGGTGCGGAGCCTGCGGCAGCTGATCGCCGTGCTCTGCGACGAACCGGTGCCCGAGGAACAGGAGCCCCACGACCAGGGGCGCCCCGACACCATGCTGGCCGGTCTCATGGTGCCCGGCGCCGCTATCGGCACCGGCATCACCAGGGGCTCGGCGCAGGGCGAGGGACACCGGCCGGACCTGGCGGACGTCGCGGGTCAGGAGCGGCCCCGCAAGGCCCTGGAAGTCGCGGCGGCGGGCGGCCACCACCTCCTGCTGTCCGGACCGCCGGGCGCGGGCAAGACCATGCTCGCCGAACGGCTGCCCGCGATCCTGCCGCCGCTGACCAGGCAGGAATCCCTTGAGGTGACCGCGGTGCACTCGGTGGCGGGCATCCTGCCGCCGGGCGAACCCCTGGTCTCCCGGGCGCCGTACTGCGCACCGCACCACTCGGCGACCATGCAGTCGCTGGTCGGCGGGGGCAACGGGCTGCCGCGGCCCGGCGCGGTGTCGCTGGCCCATCGCGGCATCCTCTTTCTGGACGAGGCGCCGGAATTCTCCGTACGGGCGCTGGACGCGCTGCGTCAGCCGCTGGAGTCGGGACACGTGGTGGTGGCGCGCAGCGCCGGGGTGGTGCGGCTGCCCGCCCGCTTCCTGATGATGCTGGCCGCCAACCCGTGCCCGTGCGGGCGGCACACGCTGAGCGGGGCCGGCTGTGAGTGCCCTCCCGCGGCGATCCGGCGCTACCAGGCCCGGCTCTCCGGTCCGTTGCTCGACCGGGTGGACCTGCGGGTTGCCGTCGACCCGGTCAAGCGCGCTGATCTGATGGGGCAGGGCGGCCGGGGCGAGTCGACCGCGACGGTGGCGGCCCGGGTGCGGGAGGCGCGGGTGCGGGCGGCGGAGCGGCTGGCCGGTACCCCCTGGACCACCAACAGCGAGGTGCCCGGACATGAGCTGAGGACCCGGCTGGTCGCGGCGCCGGGCGCGCTGCGGGCGGCCGAGCGGGACATGGAGCGCGGCCTGCTCACCGCGCGAGGCCTGGACCGGGTCCTGCGGGTGGCGTGGACCGTCGCGGATCTGCGGGGCGCCGGCCGTCCGGACGCCTCGGACATCGCGGTGGCGCTGGAGCTGCGGACCGGGATCCCGCGAGGAGCCCCGATGACGGAGGGGGCGGCATGAGGGGGC
>NZ_JAFMPZ010000030.1 GCF_017353455.1 Streptomyces laculatispora | reverse complement strand
CCGTACGGCCCGCCGCCCCACCCTGCGTCCTGCGCCACTTCTGCTCCGTCTGTCAGCCGATCATGTACATGGACGGACCACGGTAGCGCCCCCGGTGCCCGGGTGACCCCGGGCCTTCGCCGCCATCGATGCGTACACTCGTACACATGGGATATGGACTGCTGGCCGCGGCCATCGCGGCGGAGGTGGCCGGGACGACCGCCATGAAGTACAGCGAGGGGTTCACCCGGCTCTGGCCCTCACTCGTCACCGTCGTCGGCTATCTGCTCGCCTTCTCGCTGCTCGCCCAGACCCTCAAGACCATGTCGATGGGCACCGCCTACGCGATCTGGGCCGGGATCGGCACCGCCGCCGTCGCCGTCATCGGGATACTGTTCATGGGGGAGTCCGGCAACCTGGTCAAGGTGGCGGGCGTCGTGCTGGTCATCGCCGGTGTGGTGGTCCTCAACCTGGGCGGTGCGCACTGATGGCGCGGCGGTACGACCCCGAGCGGCGCGCCCGGATCATCGACGCGGCGATCCGGGTGGTCGGCGCCAAGGGCATCGCCGGGCTCAGCCACCGCTCCGTCGCCGCCGAGGCCGATGTGCCGCTCGGTTCGACGACGTATCACTTCGCCTCACTGGACGAGCTGCTGATCGCCGCGCTCCGCCGGTCGAACGAGAACTTCGCCGGGCTCATGCGCGAGAGCCCGGCCCTCGCCGACCCGGCCGCCGACCTCGCGGCCGAACTCGCCCGGCTGCTCGGGGAGTTCTTCGGCGGTGGCCGCGGCCGGGCGGAGCTGGAGTACGAGCTCTACCTCGCCGCCCTGCGCAGGCCCGCGCTGCGGCCGGTCGCCGCCGAGTGGACCGACGACACGGCCGGGCTTCTCGCGGCACGCACCGGTCCGGCCACCGCGCGGGCACTGATCGCGCTGATGGACGGGATCTGCCTCCAGGTCCTGCTCACCGGCGGGGTCTACGACGAGGCGTACGCACGGGAGATGCTGGGTCGGATCGTCGGCTGAGCGCTCGCACCCGCGGTGGCCGGGCCCGCGTCCCCGAGGGTGCGCCCCGAGTCCTCCTGGCGCCTGAGGGCGCGTGGCCCTACGGCTCTGCTGTCCCCGCTGCCCGGACCACCGCCAGCGCCGCCCGCACGCTCTGTTCGATGTCCGTGATCGGGTACAGCGCCTCGCGGACCGTGCGGTCCCGGTCCACCACCAGCGTCAGCCGCTTCAGCCGGCTGATGCCCGCCGCCCGGAAGGTCGGCAGCCGCAGTGCCGCCGTCAGTTCCAGTCCGGCGTCCGACAGGAGCGGGAAGCGCAGCCGCTCCGCCTCCGCGAACGCCCGCTGCTCGTCCGGGCGCTGGGTGGAGACGCCGTGCACCGTCGCGCCCGCCGCGGTGAACTCGGCCAGCTGGTCGCGGTAGGTGCACGATTCGAGGGTGCAGCCCCGCGCGCCGGGGATACCGGCCCAGTCCGGCGGATAGGACTCCTGGCGGGCGTAGGCGCCGGGGAAGAAGTACAGGACGGTGTACGGGGTGGCCGCGGCGACCGGGTCGTGCTCGCCGCCGGTGTGGAACGGCAGGCTCAGCTCCGGCACCCGGGTGCCCACCAGCGCGTGCACCCGTGCGGCCTCGTGCGAGGACTCCTGTGCGGTCGCCATGGTCGTTCCGTCTCCCGTCACCCAGGCGTCGCCCCAGTCCTGGAGCGCGATCAGTACCGGCAGCAGGGCTCGGCCGCGCGGGGTCAGCCGGTACTCGTACCGGGCGGGCCGCTCCTGGTAGGGCTGCCGGGACAGCACATCCGCGTCGACCAGCAGCCGCAGCCGCTCGGCCAGGACCTTGCGGGACACGCCCAGTTCGTGCTGGAGCGCGTCGAAACGGTGCACCCCGCGCGCCGCGTCCCGCACGATCAGCAGGGTCCACCAGTCGCCGACCACGTCGAGCGCCTGGGCGATCGCGCAGTCGGCGTCGGCCAGGCTGGTGCGCTGGGGCATGGGGTTCCTCCGTCACGTCGGACGGCCATTCAACTGGATTGACCTGCGGAAAGCATGCTGCCATAGTCCGTTCCCAAAAGGAACTCGCTGGGAGGGTGTTCGGGATGGGGATGGTGCGGGGTGTGCCGCGCACGGTGCGGCTGCTGGCCCTCGGCGCGTTCTTCAACGGGGTGGTGAGCTTCACCTTCGTCTATCTCTTCGTCTACCTGATCGGCCAGCGCGGACTGTCCGTCGCCCAGGCCGGGGTGCTCAGCGGCATCGGCGGCGCCGGGCTGGTCGCGGGCAATTTCACGGGCGGCTGGTTCGGCGACCGGTACGGGCACCGCCGGATGCTGCTGCTCGGCGCCTGTGTGAGCGGGGCCGTGCTCGTCACGCGCCGCGAACTCCGCGCTCGTCGCGGTCTCCGTCCCCGAGGGCGGCCGGCGCCAGAGCTTCGCCCTCACCCGCTTCGCGGGCAACGGGGGCTTCGCCCTCGGACCGCCGCTCGGCGCGCTGATCGCCGCCCGCTTCTCGTACGACTGGCTCTTCGTCATCGACGGCGTCGGCACCCTGCTGTACGCCGGATACGCGGCACGCATCCTCCCCTCCCGGGGCACCGCGCACTCCCGGCCCGTGCGCGGCCCGGACGCCCCCGGGCTGTGGAGCGAACTGCGTGCCAGGCCCGCGGTACCGGTGCTCCTCGCCGCGATCGTCTGCGTCGACCTCGTCTACCGGCAGCAGTACTCGACCCTTCCCGTCTTCCTCGCCGACCACGGCCACGGCACCCAGTTCTACGGCTGGCTCATCGCCGTCAACGGCGGCGTCATCCTCTGTCTCGAACTCCCCGCCGCCCACGCGCTGCGCGACCGGGCGCCGCTCGGCATCGTGGGCATCGGACTGCTGCTGGTCGGGACCGGGTACGCGCTGCTGATCCCCGGCGCGGGGGCGCCGTTCGCCGTCATGATGATGCTCTCGCTGACCCTGGGCGAGATCCTCTACAAGACCCCGGCCACGGCCTACGTCGCCGACCAGGCGCCCGCCCATGCCCAGGGCCGCTTCCAGAGCCTGTACGCGGGCGCCTCCATCAGCGGACAGGTGCTGGCACCGCCCCTGGGCGGCGCCCTCTACACCACCGCGCCCGCGCTGCTCTGGCCCGCCTGTGCGGTGCTGGCCTGCGGCGCCGGAGCGGCCGTGCTCGCGGCCCGGCGGCTGCGTGAACCCGTAAGGCCCCTCCGGGCAACAGGAGCTGACACGCCCCGTACGGAGCTGAAGAAGGCGGAGACACCGTGACCGCAGGGCGTGCAGCCCGGCGCCCGAACCGGCACGGTGATCGAACTCGGCAGTGCCGCACCGGTGTTGCGGGACGCGGCCGTCGAGGTCGCGGACGATCCGGTGCCGACGCCGGAAGCGGGGCAGTGGGTCTCCATCAAGGACCCGGAGATCCGCGAGCAGGCGGACGGCCCGGGGGAGGAGCGCGGCGGCCCCCGGGAGACCGGGCGGTACGCGGGCAGCGGCTCACTGGACTCGCCGGCCGGGGGCGGCGCCGCCGTCA
>NZ_JAFMPZ010000029.1 GCF_017353455.1 Streptomyces laculatispora | reverse complement strand
GTTCCCCCGTACGGGGGAACGGGATATCTGATCTGAACCGAGGTGTACGCCATGGTGGCCCCGCCGGACAACGACGTGATCTGGGCGCGTTCCCTGCACCACTCCCACAACGGCTCACCCGCGCTCGGCGGGGTGTCCCTGGGAATCCGCGACGGCGAGATCCTCGCCGTGACCGGCCCGCGCGGCAGCGGCAAGACGACACTGCTGCACTGCCTGTCCGGTCAACTGGTCCCCGACCAGGGGGAGGTGTGGTTCAACAGCGTCCCCGTCCACACCATGGGCCCCCGGCTGCGCGAACGGCTGCGCCGCGACAGGTTCGGCTGGATCGCCCCCGAGCCCCAGCTCGTCCCGGAGCTGACCACCTGGGAGAACACCGCCCTTCCGCTCCTGCTGCGCGGTGCCTCGCACCGGGAGGCCAAGAAGGCCGCCATGGAGTGGCTGGAGCGCCTCGACATCGGCATGTGCGCCAGGAAGCGGCCGCACACCCTCCAGCAGAGCCAGCGGCAGCGGATCTCGGTGGCCCGCGCGCTGGCCGCCGCCCCCGCGGTGATCTTCGCCGACGAGCCGACCGCGACCCTGCACCACACCGACCGCGCCCATGTGCTGCGCACCCTGACGAGCGCGGCCCGCTCGCACGGCATCACGGTGGTCCTCGCCACGCACGACGCGGAGATCGCCGCCCTCGCCGACCGTGCGGTGCCGCTGCTGGACGGGCGCCGGGTCGCCACGGTCGCCCTGCCGGCCGCAACCGACACGGAAGGCCGCGCGGCGTGCTCGCTCTCCGTCTAGCCCGCGGTTCCCATCCGCTGGTCCTCATGCGGCGGCTGCTGGTCGCGGCCGCCTCCGCCGGGGTCGGCTTCCTCCTGCTGTGCACCCTGGGCTACGCCTCCGGGCACCCGGCGCACTCGACCGGCTCCGTGCTGCGGCTGCTGTGGTGCCTCGTACCGCTGGCCGCCACCGTGCAGTTCGCGGTCGCGGTCGCCCGGACCGACCCGAGCACCCGCCCGCGCGCCGGACTGTCCGCCGTCGGCCTCGGGCCGGTCCGGCTCAGCGTGCTGGCCGCCGTCTCCACCGCCGTCTCGTGCACCCTCGGCTCCATGGTGGCGCTGCTCCTCTTCCTCCATCTGCGCGGTGATCTGTCGGGACTGCCGTTCGACGGTGCCGCGGCCGGGCTGCTGGGCGCCCAGGCGCCGCTGCCGCTGGCCGCCGTCCTGGTCCTGCTGACCCTGGTGCCCGCGGCGGCGGCCACGGCGAGCGCGCTGGCGCTGCGCGCCAAACCGGTGCGGGCGGCGGGCGTTCAGGACGGTTCGCCGGACCTGGTGCCCGAGGAGCAGGTCCCGGCTCCGGCCGCGCCGCCGACCGGCCTGCCGTGGGGCGTGGCCCTGACGGCCGCCGGACTCGCGGTCGAGGCGTACGCGGGCCGCGGTTCGGCGGGCAGCCCGTTCCCGCTCCCCGGAAAGCTCGACTCCACTCCGGCCTGGGTCCTGATGGGGTGGACGCTGACGGCGATCGGCCTCGCCACGGCCGGCCCCGGGCTGACCCGTCTCGCCGGGCGGCTGCTCCAGGCGCTGCGCCCCGGAGCCGTACGCCTGCTGGCGGGGCGGGTGCTGATGGACGAGGCAGGCCGGATCGGCCGGCCGCTGGGCGTCGTCTGCGCGGTGCTCTCGGCCGTCATCGCCGCGTTCGCGCTGTACGGGACGGGCCCCCGGCCCTTCGGACCGCTCACCGCACTCGGCGCCGTGCTCGTCATCGGCTGCACGACGGCGACGCTGCTGACGTCGGCGCTGGAGGCGAAGCAGGCCCGCGCCGAAACGGCGCAGGCACTGCTGCGGCTCGGCGCCCCGGCCTCGGCGCTGCGGGCCGCGACGATGCTGCGCGCGGCCGCACTACTCCTCGTCTTCGCCCCGCTGACCTGGGCGATCGCCGAGCTGGCCGCTCTCCCGCTGACCGCCTGAGCGGCTGAGCGGGAGAGCGGCCCGGCGCCACCGGGGCCGGACGCCCCGCCGCTTCGTAGCATGAGGGCGTGGAGAACCCGGACGAGAGCATTACCGCACCCGGCGGCGAGATCGAGTCGCTCGCCGAATTCGACGAGGCGGTCGCCGCCGGCTCGCTGACCGGGCGCCGCGTCCAATCCGTCGATCTGACGGACCGCGGTGCCGCCCTGCTGGCCGCCGACGCATCGGGCGCCGTCTTCCTCGGCTGCCCGATGGAGCCCGGCGCGGCGGCGAAGGTACGGGCCGACGGTGCGTTCGTCTTCCCGCCGGTACCGGGTCTGCCCTTCGACCCCTACCGCGGTCTGCTCTACTCCCCCGACGCGCTCTACGACGGGCTGGCGAAGGGCGGTTACGAGGTGACGCCCGACGCCCGTGCCTACCGCTGGTTCCAGGAGACGCGGACGAACGGTGACGCGTTCGCGTCGATGCTCCGCGCGCTCCACGACGACGCGGTCTCCGACGCGCTGGACGAACTCCTCGTCGGGGCAGGGGTGGTCGGCGTGATGGGCGGCCATGCGACGGCCCGCGGCAGCGCCGCCTACACGGCCGCGGCCCGCCTCGGCCGGACCCTGGCCCGCAGCGGGCTGACGGTGGCCACCGGCGGCGGCCCAGGTGCGATGGAGGCGGCGAACCTCGGCGCCTACGCGGCGCCGTACTCCGACCCGATGCTGGACAAGGCCTGCGAACTCCTGGCCTCGGTGCCCTCGTTCGCCCCCTCGGTCTCCGACTGGGCGCTGGCGGCGTTCGCCGTGCGGGAGCGGTGGCCGGACGGCGGCGGCTCGGTGTCGATCCCCACCTGGTTCTACGGCCACGAGCCGCCGAACCCGTTCGCCGACCACATCGCCAAGTACTTCGCCAACGCCCTGCGCGAGGACGGGCTGCTGGCCCGCTCGACCGCGGGCGTCATCTTCCTCCCGGGCGCGGCCGGCACCGTTCAGGAGATCTTCGACAGCACGACCCCGAACTACTACGGTTCACGCGGCGAGTGCCCGGAGCAGGGGCCACGCGGGCAGTTCCCGGGTCCAGTGGTCACGGCCGACCAGCACCATCGGAACCGGCCCGCCGCGTGAACCGTAGTAGT
>NZ_JAFMPZ010000028.1 GCF_017353455.1 Streptomyces laculatispora | reverse complement strand
GCCCCGCGTACGGCAGCGTGACGCGCCCGCCCGCCGGCCGCCGTCCCCGTACGAACAGCCCCGACGCACCCCCGACACCTCCCGGCCGCCGACGAGAAGGAGCGATTCCGCATGACCCCGAGCGCTGACACCCCGCAGGCGTGCCCGTCCCAGGACGGTGCTCCCGAAGGAACCCCGGAGACGACCTGGTTCACCACCGCCCGGTTCGGCATGTTCGTCCACTGGGGCCTGTACTCCCTCGCCGCGCGGCACGAGTGGGTCAAGAACCGGGAGGAGCTGACCGACGAGCAGTACCAGGTCTACTTCGACCACTTCGACCCCGACCGCTACGACCCGGTCCAGTGGGCCAGGGCGGCCAAGGCGGCGGGTATGCGGTACGTCGTCCTGACCGCCAAGCACCACGACGGCTTCTGCCTGTGGGACAGCGCCCTCACCGAGTACAAGGTCACCAACACCCCGCACGGCCGCGACCTCGTCGGCCCGTTCGTCGAGGCGTGCCGCGCCGAAGGGCTCAAGGTCGGCCTCTACTACTCGCTGATCGACTGGCACCACCCGTCCTTCCCCGTGGACGGCACCCACCCGCAGCGCGACGACGAGGCGTTCAAGGCCGCCAACGCCGACCGGGACATCCGCGACTACCAGCGCTATCTGCACGGTCAGGTGCGTGAACTGCTCACGTCGTTCGGGCGCGTCGACTACCTGTTCTTCGACTTCTCGTACGCCGGGCGCACCTGGTGGGGCGGCAAGGGGCCCGACGACTGGGATTCCCCGAAGCTCCTGGAGATGATCCGGGAACTCCAGCCGCACGTCCTCGTCAACGACCGGACCGGCCTTCCCGGGGACTTCGTCACCCCCGAGCAGTACCAGCCCTCCGGCCCGATGACCGAGAACGGGCGCCCCGTGCTCTGGGAGGCCTGCCAGACGCTCAACGGGAGCTGGGGCTACGACCGCGACAACCTCGACCACAAGAGCGCCGACCTGCTGATCCGCATGCTCGTCGACGGGGTGTCCAAGGGCGGCAACCTGCTGCTCAACGTGGGCCCCACCGGCCGCGGCGATCTCGACCCGCGCGATCGCGCGATCCTCGGCGAGATCGGCCGGTGGACGGAGCTGCACGAGCGGGCGATCCGCGGCTGCGGCCCGTCCCCGTACACCGCCCCGGCCGAATGCCGGTACACCCAGCGCGGCGACCGGCTCTACGTCCACCTGTTCGCCTGGCCGTTGCGCCACCTGCACCTGCCGGGTCTCGCCGGCCGGGTGCGCTACGCCCAGCTGCTGAACGACGCGTCCGAGATCATCCCGGTCCACATCGACCCGGACCGGCCCGCGGTCAACACCGAGATGGGCGGACAGCCCGCCGGAACGCTCACGCTCCAGATCCCGGTCCGCCGCCCCGACACCCCCGTCCCCGTCATCGAACTGTTCCTGGACACCACGGCCGACCCGGCCGACGGCTGACCCGAAGCCGGAACAGGTCCCGTCCACCGCACTCACGGAGGCACCATGCAACGCCGCACGTTCCTCATGAGCACCGCAGCAGGGGTGGCGCTGGCCGCCGCCCCCGTCGGCGGACCGCTGACCGCAAGCGCGACAACGGCCCCGGCGACCGTCCGCACGCCGGCCGAGCTCCAGGCGGCGATCGACCGGGCGCGGCCCGGTGACCGGATCGTCGTGGCCGACGGGACCTACACCGTCCCGCCGGACAGCCCCCTCACCATCCGGAACAAGCGGGGCACCGAGCGCGCACCCGTGACCATCGTCGCCCGGACCCGGGGCGGCGTCGTCCTGGAGGGCGAGCACAGCTTCGTCTTCGAGGCGTCCAGCCACATCACCCTCAGCGGCTTCTCCTTCCGCCAGAGCAGCACCCTGGACATCCCCCCGGACTGCTCGCACATCAGGCTCACCCGGAACGACTTCCAGCTGGCCGACATCGAGGGCCTGCACTGGGTGATGGTGCGCGCGGACGACAGTACGGTCGACCACAACCACTTCCACGGCAAGAGCACGCTCGGCATCTACCTCGGCATCGAGGGCGCGGGCACGGACGAGATGGCCCAGCGCGTCCACGTGTACCGCAACTACTTCTCCGACCACACCTTCGCCGGCTCCAACGGCGGCGAGCCGATCCGGCTCGGCGTCAGCCCCCGGGCGCTGTCCGCCGCCCACGCGGTCGTGGAGTACAACCTGTTCGAGCGCGCCGACGGGGACCCCGAGGCGATCTCGGTGAAGAGCTCGGACAACACCATCCGGTACAACACCGTCCGCGACAGCCTGGGCGGCATCGTCCTGCGGCACGGCAACCGCAACCGGGTGGAGGGCAACCACCTCGTCGACGGCCAGGAAGGTGTGCGGATCTACGGCAACGACCATGTGATCGTCAACAACTACCTCGCCGGCCTGTCAGGGCGCGCCCTGGTGATCGGCAGCGGTTCCGAGCGCGACCACCTGCCCGGCGAGACGCCCGAGGCGCGCCGCGGCAACGACGCCCCCGACCGGATCCTCGTCGCGTACAACACCCTGGTCGACAACAACGGCACGCTGTCCGGCGAGAGCCAGCGCCCGCACGAGCCGCGGGACGTCACCGTCGCCGACAACCTGTTCGTCGCGGACACGGGCCAACTCGTCGAGATGGCGAACACCGTGCGCTTCACCTGGTCGGGCAACCTCCTGTGGGGCGCCGCCGCCGACGGCAACATTCCCGCCGGTGGCGGCACCCGTATCGACCCGAAGCTGGTGAAGGACCCGCACGGCATCGTGCGGCCGGCCGCCGACAGCCCGGCGATCGACGCGGGCACACTCCGCTGGCCGCCCGTCACCCATGACATCGACGGGCAGCCGCGCGGCCGGGCCCGGGACGTGGGCGCGGACGAGCACTCCCGCCGGCCACCGAGGCGCGGACCCCTGACCCCGGCCGACGTCGGTCCCCACGCCGGCTGAGCGCACCCATCCGCTTCGACGCAGGAGGCACCATGCAACGACGCACGTTTCTCAGAAGCACCGCGGTGGCCGCACTCGCCGCCGTACCGCTCACCACCTCGCTGTCGGGGAGCGCATCGGCGGCCGACATCCCGGTCGCCTCCCTGGCCCAGCTCCAGAGCGCGATCAACGGCGCCGCGCCCGGTGACCGCATCGTCGTCGCCGACGGCACCTACACGGTCCCGTCGGGGAGCGCGATCAACATCTCCGGCAAGAACGGCACCGCGGCGCAGATCACCATCGTCTCGAAGACCCGCGGCGGCGCCGTGCTGCGCGGCGAACGCGGCTTCGTGCTCAGTAATTCGAGCAACATCACCATCAGCGGCTTCTCCTTCCGGCAGAGCACCACGATGGAGATCCCGGCGGACTGCTCGGCGATCCGGCTGACCCGCAACGACTTCCAGTTCGCGGACGCCGGCGATCCGTACTGGCTCGTCGTGCGGGCGGATGACTCGAAGATCGACCGGAACCACTTCCACGACAAGACCACCGCGGGCATCTTCATCGTCGTCGACGGCACGGGCAAGACCGCCATGGCCCAGAACCTTCACATCTTCCGGAACCACTTCTCCGATCACAGCTTCACCGGGGCCAACGGAGGCGAGCCCATCCGCCTCGGCGTCAGCGGCCGGGCACTGTCCGAGGCCAACGCGATCGTCGAGTACAACCTGTTCGAGCGCTGCGACGGCGACCCCGAGGCCATCTCGGTGAAGTCGTCGAAAAACACCATCCGGTACAACACCATCCGCAACAGCCGGGGCGGCATCGTGCTGCGCCACGGCAACCGTTCCTTGGTGGAGGGCAACCACCTGATCGGTGGCATTGACGGGGTGCGCGTCTATGGCAACGACCACAGAATCGTCAACAACTACCTGAGCGGGCTGTCCGGCCGGGCCCTGGTGATCGGCAGCGGAACCACCCGTGACCACAACAGCGGCGAGACGCCGGACGAGCGGACGGGGAACGACGCCTGCGACCGCGCGGTGATCGTGCACAACTCCCTGATCAACAACACCGGCATGCTCTCGGGCGAGACCCGGACGTACGAGCCGCGGGACGTGACCGTCGCCGACAACCTGCTGGTCGGCGACTCGGGCAGCCTCGTCGCGATGGGAGCCACCTCCGGCTTCACCTGGCAGACCAACCTGCTCTGGGGCGCGGCCACGAACGGCAACATCCCCTCCGGGGGCTTCACCCGGGCCGACCCGCTGCTCAGCCAGGGCACGGACGGTGTTCTGCGGCTGTCGTCGGGCAGCCCGGCGATCGGCGCCGCCACACTGGGCAGCGCCGCCGTCGCCGATGACATCGACGGGGACCAGCGCGGCAGCGTACGGGACATCGGCGCCGACGAGTACTCGACAGCGCCCGCGCTCCGGCACCCCCTCACGGCCGCGGACGTGGGTCCGAACGCCGCCTGAGTGACCACGGTGCCGGGGCACCGCCCAGCCTGCCCGGTCCGCCCGCCCCGTCCGGGCGGACCGCCCTAAAGTGCCTGAAGACCAACCGCAGGAAGGCAGTGTCATGACCGAGGAGAGCAGCCGGAGTACGCGGGGCCGCGCCCCGCTCCGCCCGCAGGCCGGGCCGGAAGCGGGAAGGGTCAGGCTGGGCCTGTGCTCGGTCACGTTCCGCCGGCTGCCCGCCGCCGAGGTCGTGCGACGCGCCGCGGACGCGGGCCTGGAGGTGATCGAGTGGGGGGCGGACGTGCACGCGCCCGCGGGGGAGCCCGACACCGTCCGCGCGGTCCGTGAGGCCACCGACCAGTACGGGATGGCGTGTTGTTCGTACGGCTCGTACTTCCGCGCCACCCCGGGCGAACTGGCCGGATTCCCCGCCGTCGCCCGCGCCGCGGTGCTTCTCGGGGCGCCGCGGATACGGGTGTGGGCGGGCGCGACCGGATCGCGGTCCGCCCGGCCCGAGGAGCGGCGCGAGACGGTGAGCTGTCTGCGGGAGGCGGCGCGGATCGCTGCGGACCACGGACTCGGGCTCGCACCCGAGTTCCACGGGGGAACGCTCACCGACACCGTCGCCTCGACCGCCCGGCTGCTGGACGAGGTGGGCGCGGACAACGTCCGCACGTACTGGCAGCCGCCGCTCGACACGCCCGGCGAGGAGGCACTGGCGGGGCTCGCGTCGCTCGCCGACCGGGTCTGCGCCGTGCACGCCTTCTCGTGGTGGCCGGGCAACAACCGGCTGCCGCTGGCGGACCGTTCGGACCTGTGGACGGCCGCCCTCGGCCTGCTGGACGGCCGGAATGTCGAGGCGCTCCTGGAGTTCGTGCCCGGCGACGATTCCGCGGTGCTGGACCGGGAAGCCGCGACACTGAGGGGATTCGCAGGCCAGACCCCCTCCGGCCGAACGTAGTCGACCGTACTCCCGCAGGTCACGAGGGATGCTCCAGCGCCCCGACATCAGGACGGCATACATGCACATCAAGAACGACGACACGCTTGTGTTCATCGGTGACTCCATCACCGACGCGGGCCGCGACCGTGCGGATTCCGCATCGCTCGGCGGGGGTTACGTCCACGAGATCGCGCAGACCCTGCGCGACCGGGCGGACGACGGACCCGGACCCCGTGTCATCAACACGGGGATCAACGGCAATCGCGTGTACGACCTCGAAAGCCGCTGGACCACCGATGTCATCGACCACCGGCCCACCGTGGTCACCGTCAAGATCGGCATCAACGACACCTGGCGGCGCTACGACCAGGGACTGCCCAGCCCGCTCGACGTGTTCGAGGAGTGCCTCGACCGCCTGCTCGCGGGCACGGCGCGTGAGCTGTCCGCACGGCTGGTCGTCATCACCCCGTTCCTGCTCCCGGTCGGGCCGGACCAGGAGAGCTGGTTCGAGGACCTGTCTCCCCGCACCGACGCCGTTCTGCGGGCAGCCGTGAACAACGGGGCCCAGGTGGTCCGCGCCGACCTCGTCATGATTCGCGCGGCGCAGGACCGGGAGCCGGCGGAGCTGGCACCGGACGGCGTCCACCCGAGCCGTCTCGGGCACCGGCTGCTCGCCGACGCCTGGCTCGCCGCGGTCGACTCCGCTGCCGCGGACCCGCGGAGGTAGCACCCCGTCCTCATGCGGGCCGACCCGTAGTCGTGCGTGCCGGTGCCCGAATCCGCGCCGGCCCGGGGCCCTGCGGGACGCTCCGGGCCGGTCGCTAGAGTGACCGCTCATGACCACAATTGATCAAGCTCCCGCCTCTTTCGCCGTGCACATCCCGGACGCCGTACTCGAACCGGAACCGCTCGATCCCGCACAGGTCGTGTCGGGCGATCCGCAGGTCACCGGCAAGGTGCTGTGGGAGTCGGCCGACGGCAAGCAGCTGCGCGGGATCTGGCAGATCACGCCCGGCGTGGTCACCGACACCGAGGCCAACGAGCTGTTCGTGGTCGTCAGCGGGCGCGCGACCGTGGCGGTCGAGGGCGGCGCGACGCTGGAGATCGGACCGGGCGACGCCTGCGTGCTGCGCGAGGGCGACCGGACGACGTGGACCGTGCACGAGACGCTGCGCAAGGCGTACCACATCAGCCTCTGAGGTCTCCGAAGTCTCCGGAGCCTCTGACGCCCTCGGCGCCCGAGCCCGCTTTCCGCCGCCCGTCGCGGGCGCCCCGCCGGGCTCAGGCCCCGGCGGGGCGGGTGAGGGACCGGCGCAGCGCCAGCGCGGCCATCGGCAGCAGCAGACATGCGCCGGTGAGGTTCAGCCAGCCGTAGCTCGCCCGGGAGACGATGACACCGGCGACCGCGCCGCCGATGCCCGCCGACGCGTTCATGGTCAGGTCCGACAGACCCTGTACGGCGGCGCGGGCGGGCTGCGGCACGGAGTCGGTGAGCAGCGCCGAACCGGCTACCAGTCCAGCGGACCAGCCGAGCCCGAGCACGAACAGGCCGGCCGCGGTCCTGCCGTGAGCGGCGCCCGCGGTCCCCGCCAGCAGTGCGGCCAGGGAGAGCAGCCCGACCGCCAGGCCGATGACGGTGAGCCGGCCGAAGCGGTCCGACAGCCAGCCCATCACCGGCGAGAACGCGTACATCCCCGCGATGTGGCCGCTGATCACCAGGCCGATCAGCTGGAGGTCCGCGCCGTGGTGGCCGAGGTCGACCGGGGTCATCACCATGATCGAGACCATCGCGGTGTGCGAGACGGTCACGGTCACCAGCGCCAGCCGGGCCATCGGCGACGCCCGCACGGCCGCGATGCCCGCACGCAGCGAACGGTTCCCGGCCGACCCGCTCTCCTGCGGGGCCAGCGCGCGCGCCGTGAGCAGCGGATCGGGCCGCAGCAGCGCCGCGACCACGAGCGCGGCGAGAAGGAAGATGCCGGCCGCCCAGACGAACGGCCCGGCCGTCTCGGACACGGCGGTGCCGCGGAAGACCCGGCCCGCCGGTGCCGCGATATTGGGCCCCAGCACCGATCCGATGGTGGTGGCCCAGATGACCGTCGAGATCGCCCGGCCGCGCCGCTCGGGCTCGGCCAGATCCGCCGCGGCGAACCTCGCCTGCAGATTGGCGGAGGAGCCCGCGCCGAACGCGGCCATGCCGAGGAGCAGCAGCGGGAAGTTCTCCACCACGGTGGCGAGCACCACGAGGCCGGCGCCGAGCGCACCGATCAGATACGCCAGTACGAGACCGGGGCGGCGGCCGCGCGAGGTCATCAGCGCGGCCAGCGGCAGCGACAGCAGGGCCGTGCCGGTCACCGACGCGGTGGGCGCGAGGCCCGACAGCGCCTCGGAGCCGCTGACCTGTGTCGCCAGTACGGGGGCCAGGGCGATGCCGACGGGCACGCCGAGGCCGCCGAGTATCTGGCCGGCGATGAGGACGGCGGTCGTTCTGCGCCGGAGTGCGGGCAGGTCGGCCGCCGTGACCCGCCCGGCGGTACGCGGCCTGCCGGGGGTGTCGGATGTGTCGAGGGTGTTGGTCACCGAGGAAGTGTGCCAGCCCGTGCGTACGTGCGGAACGAGGGCGCCGGCCGGCCCTGGGCGGTACCAGGGGCCGGGGTCAGAACAGCGGCTCGGGCAGCACGCCCTCCAGCGCCAGCAGCCGCCGTTTCGTCTCCAGCCCGCCGCCGAAGCCGCCGAGCCCGCCGTCGCGCTCCACCACCCGGTGGCAGGGCACCACGACCGGCAGCGGATTGGACCCCATGGCCGCCCCGACCGCCTGGGCCGCCCCGGGCTGCCCGACCCGCTCGGCGAGGTCCCCGTAACCGGCGACGGCGCCGTACGGCACGCCCGCCGACAGCTCGCGGAGCACCTGGCGGTTGAAACCGCTCGTCAGCGACCAGTCCAGATCGAGGGAGAAATCCCGCAGCGTGCCCGCGAAGTACGCCGCGAACTGGCGTATCGGCTCGGCCAGCCGGGCGGAGCCCGGTGATTCGACCGGCTCCGCGCCGAGCCGGGTGCGCAACTGGGCCAGTGCCCTGTCCCGTACCGCCGGACGCGCGTGGAAGACCACGCTCACCAGCCCGGCGTCGGTCGCGGCCAGCAGCAGCGGGCCGATGTCGCTCTCCACGACGGCCCACTCGACAACCCCGTTGCTGTTCATGGCAACCACCGTACGGCCGGTCACTGACAACGGTCGGCGGCCGGCCACGACAGCGGTCCGGGGACGGCCGGCCCGCGGTCCCGGGGCGGTCAGCCCGCGGTCTCACGCACCCCGGTGGCCGCCCGCACCACGTCCGGCGCGTTGGTGATGATGCCGTCCACGCCGTAGCCGGTCACCCGGAGCGCGTGCGCCGCGTCGTTGACCGTCCACGTGTTGACCCGGAGCCTCTTGCGGTGCGGCCCCTTCAGCGCGTGCACCGCCGCCACGTACTTGCCCGAGACCGAGGTGTACGCGGGGTTGATCTGGTCGGTGAACTCGGCGTACGAGGGCAGCTCGGCGACGGCCGGGGTGCCCAGGAAGCCCGTGATCACGTCCGGGCGCTGCTCGTGTACCTTGCGCAGGCTGTCCGCGCCGAAGCTCTGGATCACGAGGCGGTCGCGGACGTGCCCGCCGTCGAGCCACCCCTCCCGGCGCAGCTCCCGCAGGGCCGCCCGCTCGATTCCCGGGTAGATCTCGGGGCTCTTGATCTCCATGAGCAGGTTCTGGTGGTTGTGCCCGATCCGGTCCAGGTACTGCCGGAGGGTGGGTACCCGGGTACC
>NZ_JAFMPZ010000454.1 GCF_017353455.1 Streptomyces laculatispora | reverse complement strand
CCATGAGGGATGCGCCCACCGGCTGAGCGCTTCGTTCAGCGCGGTGGGCGCATCCCTCATGGGAGATCGCCGCCGTGTCCGAGGAATCCTCGCCCGACCATGCCCCGAATCCTTCCCGATCCGGCCTGCCGCCCGAGGCCGGGCCGCAGCAGCACGCACGGCTCACCTCCGTGTTGTCGGCGCACCATCTGCTCGTCTCGCTGGGCCTGTACACGGCAATGCCGGTGCTGGCGCTGGTACTCGGCCGGAAAGCCTCCGGCGCCGCCGGACCGGGGCTGTTCTGCTACACGGCCTCGGCCGGTCTGGGGGCGCTCCTGGTCAGCCGGTGGCTGTCGCGGCGGCGGTATCTGCCGACGATGATCGCCGGTACCCTGCTGGCCGCGACCGGGTTCGGACTCCTGCCGTACGCCGACGACTCCATCGGCCCGCTGGTGCTGCTGCTGACGGCCGGGTTCGGGATGAGCCTGCACGCCATGTCGTCCCGCGTCCTGGTGGCGGAGTCCGTCGCGGACGGCATCGGCAGGCAGCGCTTCTACTCCGTCCTGATGGTCGCGATCAACGTCGCGGCCACGATCGGGCCGTTCGTGGCCATGGCCGCCTACCGAGGCGGCGACACCCGGCCGTTGTTCGCCGTCGTCGCGGGCTGCTACCTGCTGGCCGGTGCGTCGCTGACCCTCGGGGTGCGTCCCGGGCTCCGTATGCCGGCCGCTGAGACCCGGTGGCCTGTCGGCCGGGCCACGATCCGTGCGGCCCTGTGCGAGCCGACCGCGAGGGCAACCGTGCTCGCGACCCTGGTCGGCACCTTCCTCTACGCCCAGCTCTCCTCCGCGATCGTTCTCCTGATGGCCGACGAGATCGCCTCCGCGCCGATGCGGGCGGCGTTGCTGGCCGCTCCGGCGGTCGGCATCGTGCTGTTGCAGACCCCCGCCACCGCGGTGATGACGCGGCTGATGGGGCGCGGTGTGCCCATGTTCGCCTTCATCTGCGTGGCCTGCCTGGGGTTCGGCGGCGCGATGCTGGTGCTCGGCTCCGGTCTGCCCGCGGCGGCCGCCGTCGTCACCGCGATCGCGCTGTTCACCCTCGCCGAGCCGTTCTTCCACTCCCCGGTCAGTACGGCCTTCGCCGGTCTCCCGGTCGGTTCGCGCCTGGAGGTCCTCAACCTCCGGCAGGTCTGCTGGACCACCGGCGAGGCGCTGGGCGCGCTGTGCGGCGGCGCACTGTTTCTGCTGCTGCACCGCAACGGTCAGGGGCACCTCTACTGGCTGGCCCTCGGCAGCTGCGCGACGGTCACGGTCCCGCCGCTCCTCCTCGCTGTCGTGGCGCTTCCCGGAAGACCGGTTGCCGAGTGACATACCGAGTCGGCCGCTGAATCCGCGTGGCAGGATCGGTCCCATGCCGGTCGACCCGTTGCTGCTCGGAGCCCGTGGACTGTGGGAGGAACTGGCCAGGGTGCCGGTGGCGTTCGCGCCTGCGGGTGGTGTGACCGTGGTGGTCTCTCAGGATTCCGGGTTGTGCCCAGCCGGCTGGGTCGGCGCGGTGGCTCTGGGTGGATCATCGATCGTGACCGCACCGGCCAGGAGCGCCGCGCTCGTTCGTGACGCACTGGCCGGTCTGTCGCCGGAACACGTCGTGAACGACACGCTGGTCCGGGACGTGCTGCCCGTCGCGAGGACGCTCGGACCGGCTGCGTTGTCGTATGTCGCACCAGAGGGTTTTCGACCCGTGGAAGCCGGTGTGCTGCCGGTGGAGCACCTGCCCGCGGGCCACCCGGAGCTGCGGCGTCTGGAGATGGCGGCCGGTGACGAGGACGCCGGGGAGGCCGCGCTGAACGACATCACGTCACCTGTCTTCGTGGTCCGTGAGCACGGTGAGGTGGTTGCCGCTGCCGGCTATCTGCGCTGGCCGCGCCGGACCGCTCACATCGGAGTCCTGACCGCGCCGGCGGTGCGGGGGCGGGGGCTGGCACGGGTGACGGGCTCGGCCGCGGTCGCCCATGCGCTGGCTGCCGGCCTGCTGCCGCAGTGGCGTGCGCGGCCTCTCGCCTCCCGGCGGGTCGCGGCCGCCCTGGGCTTCGCGGAACTGGGTTCCCAGCTGAGCATCGAGATCGACCGGTCGGTGAGGGCGGGTATGCCGGGACCGGCCGGCTGACGGCAACCGCCGACCGGGGCCGCCTGCCGTCTCAGGAGTGGAACGCGAGATACGGGGCCAGTGCCAGGAGCATGCCGACCAGGGCGTACTCGAGGCGGCGGTCCGGGACCGAGCGGGCGATGCGCCAGCCCACGAGCACCCCCACCAGTTCCGGCACGCCGACCACGGCGGCCAGGGTCCAGTCGATGGAGCCGTGCTGCAGATAGCCGACGGTGCCCACGCTCGCGATCACCACGGACTGGGCCTGCGCGGCAGCCAGCGCGGACAGCACCGGGAGACCGCAGACGACCAGGAGCGGCACGCTCAGCATCGGTCCGCCCAGGCCGAAGAGCCCCGCCGCGACCGCCACCGTGACGCCCACCGCGACGGTGCGTGCGAGCGGTACGGGCACCGGGACCCCGGCCGCCTCCGGGGCTGCCGTGCGGCGGTCGCGGAGCCACACCAGCAGGCCCGGTCAGGTCAGTTGACTGCGCACCGGTCCATCGAGAGCCGCCCGCATGATCGCATGCGTCCATCGGCCCCGAGCGCGACGCCGAGTCGGCCCGCCCCGGCGGCTCGGCCGGCTACTGGCCCACCCGGCCGTCGATGCACTCGCGCAGCAGGTCGGCGTGGCCGCAGTGGCGGGCGTACTCCTCGATCCGGTGGACCATCAACTCCCGTACCGCGATGCCGTCCTTGCCCAGCCGCTTGCCCAAGTCCGGGTGCTCGGCCAGGGCGGCGTCGGTCGCGGCCTGTTCGCGGGCCAGGTCGGCGTAGGCGGCCTCGACGACGGCCTGGTCGGCGACGGCTCCGTCGAAGTCCGCGTCGCGCTTGCCGTACAGCTTCGGCTTCGGTTCACCGTCACTGATCCAGTTCAGCCAGTCCCGCTCCACCTCGGCGAGGTGCCGGACCAGCCCGAGCAGCGACATGGTCGACGGCGGAACCGGCCGACGGGCCAGCTGCTCCGCGTCCAGGCCCTCGCACTTCATCCGCAGGGTGAGGCGATAGTCCGTCAGGAAATCCTGGAGTGTGGGGAGTTCGCCGTCGGGGCTGACTCCTTCGCTGTTGCGGGGGTCGTCGTCGGGGTCGGTCCACATGTCGGGATAGACGGTTGCCTGGCTCCATCGTGCGGGTTGGTCGCTCATGCGTGCCATGGTCGTCCGTGAGGGCCCGTGCCCGCCAGTGGATTGCGGCGCGGCTCCCGCCACCGGCCCGCATCCGCTACCTGCGGGCCCGCTCCGCCCGGGGTGCCAGCCCCGCCCGCACCGCGCTCATCCTGGCCCGTACGCCCTGGACGGGGACGGCGCCCTGCGGGCCCTGGGTGGTGGGGGCGGGGCCCGGGTTGCCGCCCCGGCAGGTGCCGCACAGCCCGCCCGTCAGGGCCTCCGGGGCGGCCGGTGCGCGGCATTCGCCGCACTCCAGGGTGCGGAGTGCGGCCGTGCGGTGCGGGGGAGCGGCGACCCGGGCGGGCGGGAGCTTGTCCCGCAGGCGTCGGCGGACGAGCCCCGCCGCGTGGTGGACCGGCGACGGCAGGCCCTCGGTCAGGGCGTGCAGGATCTCCGCCTCGGTGGCGCCGCGCTCGAACCACTCGCCCAGCTGCGGTTCCAGTGCCACGCAGTCCGCCTGTGACAGCGTCAGTGCGGGCGCCTTGCGCCCGAGGGCGGCGAGCAGGATGAACGAGCGTGAGCGGATGGGGCGTTGGGGCTGCTCCTGCGGTACGTCGCCCCGGGTGAACGCCGCCCACCACGCGTCGTCGCGCGCGGTGCGGGAGAAGAACGTCCGCGTCACCCAGAGCAGCACCTCCTCGGTCGCCACGCACTCGCTGCCCCGGCGCAGATGCCCGGCTTCCTGGAGGCGGTTCAGCGTGGTCCGCAGCGCGCACTGGCCGTACGGGAGGGCCTTGGCCAGCGTCTTCACGGAGATGTCGGCGCCGTCGCCGCATACCTCGACGGGCTGTGCGACGGCGGCGTCA
>NZ_JAFMPZ010000453.1 GCF_017353455.1 Streptomyces laculatispora | reverse complement strand
CACCTGTTCACGCACCTGTTCCTGCCCGTGGGAACAAACAAGTCCTCCGCGTCCCCGGCCGGGCGGCCCTGGTCCCGGCCGGCGTGGGCCGGGCGGGACGGCGGGTACCGGAACGGCTGGACGCGGGCTCAGCCCGGCCAGACGATCGCCTGGAGTTCGCTGTACGCGTGCAGGGCGTACGAGCCGACATCGCGTCCGACACCGCTCCGCTTGAACCCGCCGAACGGGGCCTCCATGTTCCGGCCGATGGTGTTCACGCCGACCCCGCCCGCCCGCAGCCTGCGGGCGACGCGGAAGGCGCGGGCCACATCGCCGGACCAGACGTAGTCGATCAGTCCGTAGTCGCTGTCGTTGGCCAGCGCGATGCCCTCCTCCTCGTCGTCGAAGGGGACGACCACCACGACCGGGCCGAAGATCTCCTCCCGCACGACCCGCATGTCCGGCGTGCAGTCGGCCAGCAGCGTGGGCGCGACGTAGAAGCCGCGGCCGGTCGGGGCGGGGCGTTCGCCGCCCGTGACGATCCGGGCCCCCTCCTTGCGGCCCAGTTCGACGTACGACTCGATGCGGTCCCGGTGGGCGGCGGAGATGACCGGGCCGACCACGGTGCCCTTCGCCGTCGGATCGCCGACCGTCAGATACCCGGCATACCCCGTGAGCTTCTCGATCAGGGCGTCATGGGCGCCCCGTTGGACCAGGACGCGGGTCGGAGCCGTACAGATCTGACCGCTGTAGAAGGAGAACGTGGTGCCGATGCCCGCCACCGCCGAGTCGAGGTCGGCGTCGTCGAGCACCACGGCGGCGCCCTTCCCGCCCAGCTCCATCAGCTGCCGTTTCATGGACCGGCCGCAGACCTCGGCGATGCGCTGCCCGACCGAGGTGGAGCCGGTGAAGCTGACCATGTCGACGTCGGGCGAGTCCACGGCCGCCTCGCCCGCCTCGGCCCTCGAACCGCTGACGACGTTGACGACGCCCGCCGGTACGCCCGCCTCCGCGAGGGCCTCGGCCATCCGGTAGACGGAGAGCGGGTCCTGCGGTGCAGGCTTCACGACGACCGTGTTGCCCATCGCGAGCGCGGGGGCGATCTTGCCGGCCGGGTTGGCCCAGGGGTTGTTGTACGAGGTGATGCAGGTGACGACGCCCACGGGCTGGCGGACGGCGAGCGCCCCGAAGATCCCGGCCCGGCCCATCGGCCCGGCCTCGTTGATCTGCGGCGGCACCGCCTCCTCCACCGGTTCCAGCGCGCCCTTCGCGTACCGCCGGAACCGGGCGGCGCCGACGGCCACCTGCATCCCGCGCGCGGTGCCGGTGGTGGCGCCGCTCTCCGCCTGGGCCAGGGCGGCGTTGGCCGCGAAGTCCCGCTGCATCAGGTCGGCGGCGCGGTCGAGGATCGCGGCGCGTTCCTCGGGGCGGGTCCGCGACCAGGTGGCGAAGGCCTCGCGGGCGGCGGCGGCCGCCTCGTACACCTGCGCGCGGCTCGCCTCGGGGGCGAGGCCGACGACGTCCTCGGTGGCCGGGTTGATCACCTCGTAGTGACCGTCGGCGGGCTCGGTCCACTCACCGCCGATGAACAGCCGCTGCTCATGGGACCGGTCGGCGCTCATACGGTGCTCACCGTCCGGGTGTCGCGTCCGGAGCGCAGCACCGTACCCGGAACCGCGCCGGTCACCTTGTCGTCGCGGAGCGTCTCCACCCCGTTGACCCGGACCGACACGATGCCCAGGGCCTTGGAGTCGAGCCGGGGGCTGTCGCCGGGCAGGTCGTGGACGAGGGTGGCGGGGCCCGCGTCGATGCGTTCGGGGTCGAAGAGTACGAGGTCGGCGTGGAAGCCCTCCTCGATGCGGCCGCGGTCGCGCAGGCCGAAGAGGCGCGCGGGGTCGTCGGTGAGCATCTTGACGGCCGCTTCGAGCGGGACGAGCTTGCGGCCGCGCAGGCAGTCGCCGATGAAGCGGGTGGTGTAGGGGGCGCCGCACATCCGGTCCAGGTGGGCGCCCGCGTCGGAGCCGCCCAGCATGACGTCCTCGTGCTCCCAGGTCCGCTGCCGCAGCGCCCAGGAGTCGGGGTCGTTGTCGGTGGGCATCGGCCACAGGACCGTACGCAGCTCGTCGGCCGCGCAGATCTCGACGAGGCAGTGGAAGGGGTCCTGCCCGCGCTCGGCGGCGATGTCGTTGACGACCCGCCCGCCGAGGCCCTCGTTGGCCGCGCTGTAGGTGTCCCCGATGACGTACCGGCCGAAGTTCGCGAGGCGGCGGAAGACGCCCGCCTCCTTGCTGTTGGCCCGGCGCAGCATCTCGGTCCGGGTGTCCGCGTCGCGGAGCCGCTCGATGCGCTCGGGGACGGGCAGGGACAGGATGTCGCCCCAGCCGGGGATCAGGTTGAGGGCGCAGAACGTGCCGAACGACATGTTCATCGGGGTCAGGATCGGCATCGTGAGCGCGACGATCCGGCCGCCCGCGCGGCGGGCGCGTTCGCTGGGGACCAGCTGGCGCGGGACCCGCTCGGGAACGGCGGCGTCGATGGTCAGGACGTTCCAGTTGAGCGGGCGCCCGGCCGCTGCCGTCATGTCGACGAACAGGTCGATCTCCTCGTCGGAGAACTGGTCGAGGCAGCCCGCGACGATCGCCTCGATCTGGGTGCCCTCGTGCTCGCCGACGGCGCGGGAGAGTGCGAGGAGTTCCTCGGGGCGCGCGTGCCGGGAGGCCACCGGCCGGCCGTCGCCGTCGGCATGGGTGGAGGACTGGGTGGTGGACAGGCCCCACGCCCCGGCTTCCATCGCGTCGTGGAACAGGGCGAGCATGGCTTCCAGTTGAGCGGGGGTGGGCTGTCCGCCGACGGCGTCGGGGCCCATCACGTGACGGCGCAGGGCGCAGTGCCCGACCATGAACCCGGCGTTGACGGCGATCCGCCCGTCGAGGGCGTCGAGGTACTCGCGGAAACTGGACCAGCTCCAGTCGACGCCCTCCTCCAGGGCCTTGAGGGCCATGCCCTCGACCCGCGACATCATGCGCCGGGTGTAGTCGGCGTCCTCGGGCCGGTCCGGGTGGAGCGGGGCGAGGGTGAATCCGCAGTTGCCCCCGGCGACGGTGGTCACGCCGTGGTTCATCGACGGGGTGGCGTACGGGTCCCAGAAGAGCTGGGCGTCGTAGTGGGTGTGCGGGTCGACGAAGCCGGGTGCGAGCACGAGGCCGGTGGCGTCCTCGGTGGTCGCGGCGGGACCGGGGGCCGTGCCGGGTTCCGCGATGACGGCGATGCGGCCGTCGCGGATACCGATGTCCGCGAGGTAGGAGGGTCCGCCGGTGCCGTCCACGACGGTCGCTCCGCGGATGAGGTGGTCGAGCATGACGGGGTCCCCTTCTCGGTGGTGGTGTAGCGCCTTCTCGGTGGTGGTCGCGCCTGCTCGGCGGGGGGGTGGTGGTGAGGTGGTTGGTGCGCCGGGGTGCGTACGGCCGCGGTACGCACCCCGGCTCGCGGAGCGGCGGTCCGGGAAGACGCCGCTCGTTCGTAGCGGGGGCTCCGCCCCGGGTCCGGGAAGGACTACGCCGCGTCGCGGAACCGCGTGGTCCGGTGGACCGGGTCCGTGTCGATCTTCGGGATCACGTGCTCACCGATCAGCTTGATCGAGTTGATGGTGTCCTCGGGGCTGATCCCGATCGGCAGCCCGAAGCTCAGCTGGTCCGCGCCCGCCCGCTCCCACCGCCGGCACTGCGCCAGCACCTCGTCCGGATCGCCGCAGATCATCAGCTCCTCGGCGATGAGGAGTTCGATGATCTCCTCGGAGTACTCCGGCAGCAGCTCCGGCCACTCCGGGATGCCCTCGGGGCGGGGGAACGTGTCGTGGTAGCGGAACAGCAGCGACTGGAGGTAGTTCAGCCCGCCGCCCACCGCGATCTCGACGGCCTTCGCGTGGGTCTCGGCGCAGATCGCCGTCGAGGTGACCATCACGTTGTCGTTGACGAAGTCACCGATCGGCTCGGCGTCCTTGACGGCCGTCTTGTAGGACTCGACGACCCACTCCATGTCGGAGACCTTCTGGACGCTGAAGCCCAGCACGCCGAGCCCCTTCTTGCCCGCCATGGCGTACGAGGACGGCGAGCCGGCCGCGTACCACATCGCCGGGTGCGACTTCCCGTACGGCTTGGGCAGGATCTTGCGCGGCGGCAGCGACCAGCTCTTGCCCTGGAAGCCGACGTACTCGTCCTGGAGCCACATCTTGGGGAACTCCGCGATGGTCTCCTCCCAGAGGTCCTTGGTGTGGTTCATGTCGGTGATGCCCGGCATGAACCCGAGGATCTCGTGGCTGCCCGCCCCGCGGCCGGAGCCGAACTCGAATCGCCCCTCCGAGAGGTGGTCCATCATGGCGACCTTCTCGGCCACCTTCACCGGGTGGTTGACCGGTGCGAGCGGGTTGAAGATCCCGGACCCGAGGTGGATGCGGTCGGTGGCGTGGGCGAGGTAGCCCAGGTACACGTCGTTGGCCGAGATGTGCGAGTACTCCTCCAGGAAGTGGTGCTCGGAGGCCCAGGCGTACTTGAAGCCGGACTTGTCCGCCTGGATGACGTACTCGGTCTCCTCGATCAGCGCCTTGTGCTCTGCCCCGGGGTCCGCCTTGGCCCGCGCGGCGGGCACATACCCCTGTACAAAGAGCCCGAATTCCAAGGGGGTTCACCGTCCTCAATCGTTTCTGACACTCCGTCAGATTCTGATGCGTCCGACTGTTCCACCAACACCCCGACCCGTCAATACCTGACGCTTCGTCAGGCAAGATGGGGTGGTGCGGTCAGAAGAGGCTGACCCCGGCCAGCCACCCGCCGTCGATGACGAACGGCTGCCCGGTGATGTACGAGGAGTCGTCCGAGGTCAGGAACAGCGCGAGCGCCGCGACCTCCTCGGGCCGGCCGATCCGCCCGAGCGGGACGAGCTTGCGGTAGAGCCCGTCCACGGCCTCCTTCGACGCCGCCTGGTCGGCGTCCGGGTCCAGCGCCGCCGGATTGGACATCGCGGTGTCCACGGCCCCGGGGCAGACGGCGTTGACCCTGACCCCCTTCGCCGCCAGCTCCACCGCCGCCACCTTGGTCAGGCCCAGCACGGCGTGCTTGGTCGCGGCGTACGCGCCGACGAACGCCATGCCGGTGAGCCCGGTGTACGAGGAGGTGTTGACGATCGTCCCGCCGCCCGCCGCCACGATCTCCGGCGCGACGGTCTTGATCCCCAGGAAGGCCCCCACCTGATTGACCTGCACCACCTGCTGGAACTCCTCCAGCGGCGTGGTCACCAGCTCGTTGAACCGCAGGATTCCCGCGTTGTTGACCAGCCCGTCGATCCGCCCGAAGGCGCCCTTCGCCGCGGCGACCGCCGCCTGCCAGTCCGCCTCCTGGCTCACGTCCAGGTGCACGAACAGGGCGGTCTCCTCCCCCAGCTCCTTCGCCAGCGCCTCGCCCGGCTCGTCGAGCACATCGGCGATCACCACCCGCGCGCCCTCGGCGGCGAAGAGCCGCGCCTCCTGCTCGCCCTGCCCGCGCGCCGCGCCGCTGATCAGCACGGTCCGCCCGTCCAGCTTGCCCATGGCCTGACTCCTACCTGTCGAGGTGAGGTGCGACATCGGCGGCGAACGCCGCCATCTGATCGGTCAGTTCGGCCCTGCTGCGGCTGCGGAACCGCACCTGTACCTGGTGCACGCCCATCGCCGCGTACTCCCGCAGCGACTCGGCGAGCGCCTCCGGCTTCCCGCTGAGGGTGCGCCGCCCCACGGACCAGTCCGGCTCGCCCACGTACAGCGGCTCGGTGATGGCCCCGACGACGATCGGCTCCTGCACCCCGGCCGCCTCCCGCAGGGCGTGCAGCCGGGCGATCTGCTCCGGCAGCTTCCCGCGCGGATCACCCTGCGGAAGCCAGCCGTCCCCCCGCACGGCCGCCCTGCGCACCGCGGCGGGCGAGGAGCCGCCCACCCAGACCGGCACCCGCTCCTGGGCGGGCCGGGGCAGCTGGCCGAGCCCGCTGAAGGAGAACCGCTCCCCGGCGAACTCCGGGTACTCCTCCGGCCCGAGCGCGGCCCTCAGCGCGTCGACGGTCTCGTCGAGCACGGCACCGCGCCCGTCGAAGTCCACCCCGAGCGCGTCGAACTCCTCGCGCACGTGTCCGGCCCCGACCCCGAGGATCAGCCGGCCGCCGCTGAGGTGGTCGAGGGTCGCGTACTGCTTGGCGGTGGCCAGCGGATGCCGCAGCCCGACGACGGCGACATGGCTCATCAGCAGCACGCGCTCGGTGACCCCCGCGAGGAACGAGAGCGTGGCCACCGGGTCGTACCAGACGGTGCTCATCCCCTCCGCGAGCCGGCGCGGAATGGCGACATGGTCGCAGCTCGCCAGATAGGCGAACCCGACACGGTCGGCGGTGCGGGCGATCTCGGCGAGGTCGGCCGGGGTGGCCCCGGCCTCCCACGGCTCCGCGTAGATGGCGCTCTGCGACTGGATCGGGAGCTGCATCCCGTACGACAGCGGTCCGGCGGGCAGTATCGGCACCGGTCGGCCTCCTTTCCTCTAGGTCAGCCGAGTCCGCCGGTTCGACGTCGGGGCCGCCGAGGCCCACCGGGATTCACCGAGGTGAGTCACGACAGAACTGATGCCACGTCAGATACGAACCGGCGGGGCCATCGTCGTACCTGACGGTGCATCAGACAAGAGGAAGGGCAGTGGGATCGCACGTCGGCACCGTCACGGCATCACCCGCGGACCGGCCGCCGTGCGGCGGGACTCCTCCGGGCCTCAGTCGAGGTAGGTGAACGGGGTGTCGGCCGAGTTGTTGGTGTCCACGTCGCTCACACTCCACACGCGGAACCTGGGCTTCTCGTAACCATCGCCCCGGTCCGCGGGCACCTTCACCTCCGCGACGCAGCCCCCGTCGGGACCCGCGATGACATCGCGCATGTCGACTTCCATCTTCGGGCTGGTGTCCGAGAAGCTGATGCGGAGCTGATCCCCGGGGGCGAAACCGCTGATCGTGAGCGTCACGACGGCCCCGGTGGCCGCCATGTCGGGAGAGGCGACGACTCGCGGACGCGCGTCCGGCGTGGACGCGTTCGTCGCCCCGCTCGGCAGCTTGTCGACCGGCCGGTCCGACGGGGACGCGGACGGCCCGGCTGCTCCGGGCGAGGCGGACGCCGTCTCGGAATCCTCTGTCGAGGCGGCCGACGGCGGCGCGTCCGAGCGGGAGCCCCCGCCGGACAGCGCGGCCGGAGCGATGATCGCAGCGACGACTGTCGCCGCTGCGGTGATCGTCGCCGCGATGATCGGCACGCGGTGCCCGCCGCCTCGCGGATCCGGCGGACCAGGGACCGGTACCGGGGCCGGGGGGCCCGGAGGCAGGGGC
>NZ_JAFMPZ010000027.1 GCF_017353455.1 Streptomyces laculatispora | reverse complement strand
GCGGAGCAACGCCGCGGTGCGGACCGGCCGGGTCTTCGACGCCGTGGCCGACTTCGACGCGGCCCTGCGCGACCCGGACCACCCGGAGCGGCTGCGGCCCGCGTACGACAGCGGCGACGGGCTCCACCCCAACCCTTCCGGCCATGCGGCGCTCGCCGCTGTCGTACGCGGGCCGCAGCCGCTCCGGGTGGTCCGGGTCGCGCAGGGCCGCGTCGAAGTCGGCCACGGCGTCGAAGACCCGGCCGGTGCGCACCGCGGCGTTGATCCGCAGCCGCACCGTTTCCAGTTCGGGCGTCCAGCGGGTCCAGCCCTCGAACGGGGCGATGGTCGCGCCGACCGCCCGCAGCCCGGCGTCACGGGCGCGCAGCACCAGCTGGCGGTAGCCGGCCAGGACGAGCGCGGGGTCGGTCTGGCTCGGCGGCTGCTGGAGGTCGTTGACGCCGAGGTGGACCAGGACGGTCCGCAGCCCGGGCAGGGACAGCACGTCGCGGTCGAAGCGGGCCTGTCCGCCGGGACCGAACCGGGCGTCGTTCAGCAGCACCCGGTTGCCGCTGATCCCGAGATCGGCGACCGCCGCACCGGGAAGCCGCCGGGCCAGCTGGTCGGGCCAGCGCAGATCGGAGTCGTCGGGTGTGCCGACGCCCTCGGCGATGGAGTCGCCGAGCACCGCGATCACCGGCCCGTGCGCGCCCGTCACCTCGACGCCCGTTAGCAGGTACACCGAAGTGGTGCGCTCCCCATTGACGTCGTGTGAGGCATGGGTGTTGCGGTGGAAGGACAACGGCCCGGTGGGGCCTGGCAGTTCGGTCCGTACGGTCAGCAGGGACGCCTCGGCGGCCCGCGGGCCGGCGACCGCGTCACTGGTCAGCGTGGCGCCTGCGGCGAGCCACGCCTGCCGCTGCCCGCCGAATGTCACGGGCCTGCCGCCCGCGGTCACCGGGCCGATCAGCACGGGCGCCGTTCCGAAGGGGTGCCCGTAGCGCAGCCGGATCTGTCCGCCGGCCGACAGCCGGACGTTCGCGGTGAACGTGCCGTCGGTGAGCCCGGCGCTCGCCACCGGGTCGGTGTCGGTCGGCGCGGTCTGCGCGGTCGCCCAGGACGTCGTCCAGCGCGAGCGGTGCGCACCGCTGCCCGGTCCGTCGGTGGCCCGGGCGCCGGGCGCCGCCACCGCGACGGCTGCCAGCCCGGCCGCCGCCGTCAGTACCCCGCGTCTCGCGGGCCCCCGCCCGGTCACTGCGGGCACGCACCGGTCGGGGTGTACTCGCTGCCGTAGGTGCCCACCGCGTCGCCGCCGGTGTTCCCACTCATCGTGTTGGTGCAGACGGGGCCCTGCGGGGTGCGCATGAACTTGATGCCGCCGCCCGCGTTGCCCGTGATGGTGTTGCCGTAGACGCTGGTGGCGGTGCCGTCGGTGGCGGTGTCACCGCCGAGCCGGATGCCCGCGCCGACGTTGTCGTGAATGGTGTTGTAGCGGAAGATGTTGCCGCTGCCCCGCGCGTCGAGACCGCCCGAGCTGGAGTCCTGCTGGCCGCTGCAGTCGTTGTACTCGACGTAGTTGTTGGTCGAGTTCTCCTTCACGTCGACGCACTCGTTGCCCTGGGTGGCGATCGTGTTGTGGTGGATGCGGTTGTTGCGGCTGATGTCGGGGGCCGCGTCCGGGGCGCCGTTCGCGCCCTGCTGCTCGGGGGCCGTGCCGAGGTAGATGCCCTCACCGTTCTTGCCGCCGCCGCCGAACTTGAAGTCCGCGACGCCGCAGTTGGTGATGGTGTTGCCGGAGATGTCGGCGCCGGTCACCAGGTAGCGCACCCGCAGACATTCGTCCGCCGCGTTCTTCAGGGTCATATCGGTGATGTGCAGACCGCCCACACCGTTGCCGGGGGTCGTGCTCATGACATATATGAGCTTGAGGCGGTAACCGGACACATCGGCGGACGAACCGTGCAGCCCGTCCACGGTGAATCCGCTCAGCGTGGTCGAGTCGTGCTGCACCTGAATGATCCGGGCGTCACCGGCGCCCTTCACCACGGCGTTCGACGGGCCCGTGACGGTGACTCCGGCGCGCTTGGTCACGACATCCTGCTTGTACGTACCGGCGGCGAGGTTCACCACCGCGCCCGTCGGCGCCAGATCGACCGCCTTCTGGATCGTGGCGAACGGGGACCCCGCCGACGTGCCGGAGTTGGTGTCGCTGCCGGACGGCGACACGTAGTACGCGGTGGCGGCGGCAGCGGCCACCGACGGCGGGGGGAAGACGAGCGGGGCGCCGGCGGCGAGCGCGGCGACGAGGGTGGTGCGCAGTGCGTGGCTCATGGGGTGTGCCTCCTGGGATCAGCGAAGGACAGAGCGAGCAGTACGGGAATGCTCGGGCCGAGAAGCAGTGGCCCCAGCGGTACGACGAGAGAGAGCAGTACGGCGGAGACCACCGCACCGAGCAGGGCGGTGCCCCGGGCGGCCGAGCCGAAGCCGAGCGCCAGAGCGCCGCGGGTCCAGCTCCGGACGGTGGCTCCGGGCGCCCGGCCGGCCTCGGCGGCGAGCGCCACATGGTGGATGACCAGGGCGGCCGCGATGCCCGCCTGGGCGGCGAGCAGCACGAAGGTCCAGGGCTCCGAACGGCCGAGCAGATGAACGATGTTGGCGGTCAGGACGGCCGCGGCCGCCGTGGAGGCGAGCCCGTGCCGCCACAGGGAGCGCCAGTACCGGGGGAAGGACGCGAAGGTGTTGGTGAAGCAACCGCTGTCGCCCTCGGCCCGCCACCGCTGGAGACCGTGCGACATCGCGGCGAGCGCGGGCAGCCAGGTCACCACTCCGAGCGACAGCACGACGAACGCGGCCCCGGCGGCGGCCGGGTAGGCCACGAACTCCAGCCGCCGCAGCAGCGTCGGCCAGTTGGACGAGAGGGTTGCCTGCATGGTCAGCCGACCTTTCCTGTGTACGGTTGCGGCACATCGAGGAGCACCGTGCCGTCCCGTTCGAGCCGGGTGGCCGCCACCACGTACGGGGCGCCGCCCGAGGTGAGCAGTACGGCCGCGGCGTCGGCGCTGACGCCTTCGGTACGTATCCGGCGGGCGACGGGGGAGAGCAGCACGGTCTCCGTGCCGAAGGTCACCCCCTGGCCTTCCGCGCAGGGGACCCGTGCCGCGTCCGTCTGTGTGCCCGGCCCGATCGCCGTGAGGAACAGCCCCTGTGCGGAGCGGGCGGTCGTCGAACGCCACGTGTGCAGGGTGCGGGTGAGGCTCAGCTCCGGCGTGCTGGACGTCGGATTGGCCACCACCTCGGTGACCTCGCAGACGGCACGGCCGTCGGTGGGCGCGAACTGACGCACCCGCGCCGTGGCCGCCCCGGACCTGATCAGCCGGCTGCCGTCGGGCAGGGCCTCGGTGGGCCGGTCGGTCTGGAGCAGGAACGTCCACTCAACGGCCGCTTCCGCCTCGGCGAGGTCGAGCAGCACCAGCCGCCCCGACGGGGTGAACACCAGCGTCCGGTCCAGCCGCCGCACGCCGAGCGCGGGGTCGTACATCGCGGCGATCTCCGCCGTGGCGTGTGCCCATCCGCAGTCGGGGGAGACCAGCACATCGCGCTGCCGGGCCTGCCGCTCGAACGGGATGTCCCGGTACACGTGGTACCGGTCCTCGTCCGCGTACCCCTGCCCGTCCACCAGCAGCAGATTGTGGTGGGCGGCCCGCTTGCGGTTGCTGTAGCCCTCGTCCACCGCCAGGAACGCACCCTGCGAGACCAGCACGAAGGAACCCGAATCGGGGTGGTGGTGCCCCTGGTTCAGGGTCTCCCAGCCCTGTTCGGCCCGGTGCTTCGCGGCCGTCTCCCAGGCCCGGTGGCCACCGCCCGGGCTGGCCTTGAACGACACCAGGGTGGCGTCGTCGTCCCATCCGGTACGCGCGGCCAGCAGCCCCAGGTCCGGGAAGAACGCTCGGGTCTCGGTGGGCCGGGCGGCCGGCACCGACGGGTCGTACCAGAGGTATTCGAGGTAGGCCTCCGGCAGGATCCCCGGCCGCACCCCGCTCTCGGCCGCCTCCTTCCACAACAGCTCGCCCGATGCCAGATCACCCATCCACTGGGCCTCCGGGAGCGCGTACTGCGCGCCGAGGCGGTAGTAGAGACCGGCGCTGTGGCCGCTGCGCCGGTCGTGGCAGTCGCCGTGGTCGACGTTGAACGCGAAACCGGGCGCCGTCTGGTGCAGCCGGTAGCGGAAGGTGTGGGACATGAATCCGCCCCGGTCCCACCAGTCGATGCCCTCGGCCTCCTGGAGGAGGTCCAGGTGGATGGCGAGGAAGGGCACGCCGTAGCGCCAGTACACGACCCCCTCCGCGTGCGAGCCGTCCTGCGGCATCAGATCGAGGACGGTGCCGAGATTGTCCTTGGCGCGCTCGGTCCACTCCTCCTTGCCCAGCACGTACCCGGCCGTCGCCAGACCCGCGTAGCAGATCCAGTTGTGGTTCTGCCAGTACGACGAGGACCACCAGCGGCCCTCGCTCGCCACCGCGAACTCGTACATCCGCCGCCCCTGGAGCAGCAGCTTGTACCGCAGCAGCGCCCGTACCCCGTCCGGCAGGTCGTCGCCGATCCACTTGTACGCCAGGGCCAGATGGTGCAGCAGCCAGCCGGCGTCCAGGTCGTGGTCCGGCATATGGGCCTTGCCCCAGTGGGGCAGCCGCACCGCGGCCTCGATCCAGCGCCGGCTCTCCGCGAGATGGGCCGGATCGCCGCCGACCCGGTAGGCCAGCGCCGGGTTGGAGGCCGCGGGGCCCAGCCAGGTGATGCTGGCCAGGGGGTGCGTACGCGGCGGGGTCAGCCCGCGGTGACGGGTGGCCTCCTCGTACAGCCGCACCTCCTGTGCGGGGCGCGGTCCGGGCGGCGGGGTCGCCGAGAGCAACAAGGGTCAGTCCTCCGATCGGAACCGTGCGGTACTGCCGTCGGCCAGGCGGACCGCCAGCCCGTCGTCCTCCAGCCGGACGTCCGTGACGGCGGGCCCGGCCGACCCGGCCTGGTACACCGAGGCGAAGGTGACCCGGTCGGTGACGGCGGTGAAGTCGACCCGGGTCCGCACCCGCTGGGGGTCGTCGGCCGGGCCGGGACCCGGGGTGCTCACCGGGCGCACCGGGACCCCGGCACGGTGCGTGTGCCAGCCGTGCAGGGTCTCGTCGCCGTACCACGTGGTGCGCACCGGGCCCGTGGCCTGCAACTGGACGTCCAGGGCGGTGCCCGGACGCAGCTGCGCGGTGATCCGCCGGGCCTCCCCGGCGGTCACGGTCAGCAGGTCCACCAGGAAGCCTTCGCCCGCCACGATCCGCCGGACCGCGCGCACCCCCTCGTACGCCGTGGTCACCTCGGCGCTCACCGAGCGGCTGTCCGAACCGAGCAGCGCCCCGGTGCACTCGGCCTGCTCGGCGCCGTCCACCCGGAACGCCGGATGCGCCTTGGTCGACGCGTACAGATCACGGAACTCGGCGTGGGCGTAGGGCACCTGTCCGGGATCGGGCTGCCAGGCGGTCGTATCGCCGTAGAGATAGAGGGACAACTTGTCCCGATGGCCGTGCGAACCGCCGTGCGGACCGAAGTCCAGCACCGCGTGGATGCCCGCGACGCGCAGCACCGCG